>NZ_CP040695.2:3162605-3478866 GCF_005954645.2 Nocardioides sp. S-1144 | reverse complement strand
AGCGCCCCGCCGGACGACGCGAGGGCGTCGACGGCGGCGTAGCAGCGCTCGACGCGCGGCTTGGGCACGTTCTCGCCGAAGAAGACGACGTCGGGCTTGAGGACGCCGCCGCAACCACCGCAGCCGGGGACGACGAAGTCGGCGTACAGGGCGGGGTCGTCGAGGTCGACGTCGCCGTCGGGGCGGGACTCGACCGCGGCGTGCCGCTCGCCCCAGCCGGGGTTGGCGGCCTCGAGCCGCTCGTGCAGCGCGGCGCGCGAGGTGGTGGCCCGGCAGCCGAGGCAGACGACGTCGGCGATCCGGCCGTGCAGGGCGACGAGGCGCCGCGAGCCGGCGGCCTCGTGCAGGCCGTCGACGTTCTGGGTGATGAGCAGGGTCGGGTCGAGCGCGGCGAGCGCGCGGTGCCCGGCGTTGGGCTCGGCCCGCTCCATGCGGCCCCAGCCCAGGTGCGAGCGCGCCCAGTAGCGCTGCTGGGCGGCGGGGCCCGACACCAGCTCCTGGTAGGTCATCGGCGTCCGGGCCGTCGAGCCCGGGCCGCGGTAGTCGGGGATGCCGGAGTCGGTGGACAGCCCGGCGCCGGTGAGGACGACGAGCGGCCGGTCGGCCAGCAGCGCGAGGGCCGCGTCGACGAGATCGACGTCCGGGGGCGCCACGGTGTCGGCTCCGGTCATGCCCCCAGCCTACGAAGGGCTGCACAACCGGCGCTGGTCCTGTTGACTGTGCGCCACCGTGACCGCCGTCACAGCACGATCCACACCGGATCCCAGGGGGATGCATGGACGACTCCGCGTTGATCACCGTCGGGCTGCCGATCGCCCTGGCCATCGTGATGTTCGGCCTGGGACTCTCGCTGCGCGTCGACGACTTCCGTCGGGTCGCGCGCTCGACGAGGGCGGTCGTGGTCGCGCTCGTCCTGCAGATCCTGGTGCTGCCGGTCATCGCCTTCGGCCTGGTCACGGCCTTCGACCTCGACCCGCTGCTCGCGGTCGGCGTGATGCTCCTGGCGGCCTCGCCCGGGGGGACGACGGCCAACCTGTTCAGCCACCTCTTCCACGGCGACGTCGCGCTCAACGTCAGCCTGACGGCGATCAACTCGGTGCTGGCGGCGTTCACGATCCCGCTCGTCACGAACTTCGCGATCGGCCACTTCGACGCCGACGGCGACCTCGGGCTGCAGCTCGGCAAGGTGGTCCAGGTCATCGCGATCGTCCTGGTCCCGGTGGGGATCGGCATGGTCGTGCGCAGCCGCGACCCCGGCTTCGCCGACCGGGCCGACAAGCCGGTGCGGATCTTCTCGATCGTCGTGCTCGTCGTCGTGGCCGTCGGTGCGCTGCTCGGCGAGCGCGAGAACCTCGGTGACTACGTGCAGCAGGTCGGCGCCGTCACCGCCCTCTTCTGCCTGGCCAGCCTGACGCTGGGCTACCTCGGGGCGCGGGTCTTCCGGCTCGAGGAGCGGCAGGCGGTGGCGTGCGCGATGGAGATCGGCATCCACAACACCACCGTGGCGCTCACGATCGCGCTCAGCGTGCTCGACAGCACCGAGGTCGCCATCCCGAGCGCGGTCTACAGCGTCGTCATGTACGTGCTGGCGACGGCGTTCGGCTTCCTGATCACGCGCGGACGCCGCCCGGCGGCCGCGCCGACCGCCGCGTCCTAGGCCGGACGACCCGCCTCCTGGGTGGGGGCGGGGGGCAGGGAGGGGTCAGGCGCCGTAGCGGAGCCGGGCCCGGGCGCGGGCCTTCTCCGCCTCGGTCTCGCGGTTCTTGGGTGGCGCGGTCGTCACCAGCTCGGCCAGCAGGTGCCGCGTCGTGTGGGCCACCTCCTCGACCGCGCGGTCGAACGCGGCCTGGTTGGCCGCCGACGGCTTGGTCGTGCCGGCGACCTTGCGCACGTACTGCAGCGCGGCGGCGTGCACCTCGTCACCGGTGGCCGGCGGCTCGAAGTTGTTGAGCGGGCGGATGTTGCGGCACATGCCCCCAGGCTACGACGAACCGGCCGGAGTCAGCCGAGGTCGAGGAAGTCGACGTCCTCGCCGGTCACCAGGGCCACCCGGCCGGCGGGGAGGGGGACCAGGCGGACCTCGGCGACGTCGCTGCCGAACTCCACGCGGGTGAGCTCCTCGCGCATCCGGCCCCCGCCGAGCCGCAGCTCGGCGACGTACCCGGTGCGGCCCCGGGAGACGACCGTCAGGGCGATCCGCTGCTCGGGGAGCCAGGTGAACTGGCGCGGGTCGTCGCCGGCGCGGGCGTAGGTGCCGCGGCCGAAGGACCGGACGTCGAGCCGGACCGGGTCGGTGACGTCGGTGACGTCGAAGAGCCCGGCCTGGGCGCCGGACGCGCCGCGCGGTCCCTGCGGTCCCGTGCCGACGCCGACGAGGCGGCGGGGGCCGAGCGGGTGGAGGTAGGTGGAGAAGCCGGGGATCTTCAGCTCGCCGAGCAGCGTCGGCCTCGAGACGTCGCCGAGGTCGATCGCGTAGAGCGGGTCGACCTGCCGGAACGTGACGAGCAGGGCGAGGTCCTCGAACCACCGCACCGCCTTGATGTCCTCGTCGACGCCGAGCCGGTCGATCCGGCCGACCTCGACGAGCGCGTCGCCCTCGGCGCGCAGGGTCACGATCGAGTTCCAGCGGCCGGTCTCCGACGACGGGCCCACGGCCAGGCGCAGGACGCCGTCGGCCTCGTCCATCGACCACCGGTCGCGCACCGTGCCCTCGACCTCGCCGGCGCCGACGTAGGACGCCCCGGTGCCGTCGAGCGCGAAGTCGTAGACGTGGGTGGTGCCGTCGAACCCGTTGGCGGTCGGCCAGGGCCCGCACAGGTCCCAGCAGTCGGCGCCGGGGCCGCTCGAGGCGAGGTAGAGGTGGTCGGTCGACTCATAGGTCAGCGGGGCGTCACCGGCCAGCCCGAGCGACTCGACCTCGCCGGGTGCGTCGGCGCCGAAGCCGACCACGGCCATGGTGGCCAGGCCGAGGTCGGCGCGCGGGATCGCGACGCGGTCGCAGTCGAGCAGGTCGGTGGGCTCGCCGCCGTCGACCGCCACGTGCGGCAGCCAGTCGTCGAGGGTGGAGTCCTCGACCGCCCGCCGGTTCGCCTCGAGCGCGTTCCCGCCCCGCCGGAGGTCGAGGTCGGGCAGCCCCTTCGACAGCACCAGCCGGACGTCGGTGCCGTGCTGGCGCGCCGCGACGAGTGAGGCGTCGTAGTCGACGGTCTGCTCGAGGGTGGGCGCGGCCGGGTCGGTGAGGTCGACGGTGAGCACCCGGGTCTGCGGCGAGGGCACCTCGGCGTAGGCGTAGCGGTAGGCCGCGCCGTCGCTGGTCGACCCGCGGGTGCCGTCGTTGCCGATGGCGACGACGCGGTCGCCGGTGAGCAGGATCTCGCCGTCGTGGAAGTCGTCGAGGTCGAGGCTGCCGAGCTCGGCGACCTCCTCGCCGGACACGTCGTACGTCGTGAGCTCGGCGCCGCGGAGCCGCACCAGCACCTCGCCGTCGGTCTTGACGTGGTCCGGCTCGTCGACCCCGGCCTCCTGCACGTTGGTGCCGGTCTCGGTCGCCTTCGCGACGGAGGTGTAGGCCGAGGCGCTCCGCATGGACTGCTCGCTCGAGATGAAGGCGTCGTCCAGGCGCAGCTCCTCCGGCAGGCCCCGCCCGGCGTAGCCGCCGTCCCAGCCCCAGCGGGAGACCCGGTCGAGCCCCTCGCCGACGTAGTGCTCGAGCAGGTCGTCACAGGACGCCGGCTCCTGCAGCTCGCCGTGGAACGCCGCCGGCGTGAGGTCGGGCGCGGCGGCACCGCCGCCGGGCCCGCCGGCGAGCGGAGGCTCGCCGGGCGGGTCCTGCTGGACCACGAGGGTGCCGGCGACGAAGGCGGCCGCGATGCCACCGACGACGGCGACGCCGGTCAGGGATCGCCTCAGGCGCCGCTCCGGACGGCGTCGGGTCTCGGTGGCCGCCTCGCGGCGGGCCTCGCGGAGGATGGCGTCGAGGGGGACGGGCCCGACGGGCAGGTCGTCCCACTGGCGTTCGAGGTCGGTCATGAGGTGGCTCCCTCGGAGTGGTCGGGGGCGGAGGGGTTCGGCGCCGAGAGGTCGGGCGCGGAGAGGTCGGTGCCGGGACCGAGGTCCCGCAGGTGGTCGTCGGCGGCGAGCTGGGCCAGCGACCGCGAGAGCCGGCTCTTGACGGTGCCGGCCGGGATCGACAGCGCGGCTGCCGTCTGCTTCTCGGTGAGCCCGGCGAAGTAGCGCAGGACGACGACGTCGCGGTTGGGCTTGCTCAGCCCGGCCATCGCCCGGTGGACGGCGTCCGCGGTGTCGACGCGGGCCGTCTCGTCGGCGTCGCCGTGGTGGCCGGGCCGGTCGGGCAGCCGCTCGGTGGGCCGCTCGCCCCACCAGCGCCGGCGCTTGCTGTCGCGCAGGCAGTTGAGCAGCATCCGGTAGACGTAGGCGGCCCGGTTGTCGGCCCCGGCGACGCTCGGCCACGCCGTGTAGCAGCGCACGAGCGTGGTCTGGGCGAGGTCCTCGGCCTCGTGCGGCGTGCACCCGAGGAAGATCGCCGACCGCACCAGGGACGACCACGCGTCGCGGGCGTAGTCGCCGAAGTCGGCGTCGGTGTCGCTGTGGTGGTCCATGGGCCTCGGCTGCGCTCGGTGGGTGGGCGGGAACGGTGGATCCGTGGGTACGACGGGCCGGTCCCCGCGGTGGGTTCCACCAGGTGAGGAGAACTTCTCGCGCTCCTGCCACGATGGGCGGCATGGCTGACGCGCGCGACCTCGACCTGGTCCTCCTCGGGGCCACCGGCTTCACCGGCGGCCTGACCGCCCAGTATCTCGCCGAGCACGGTCCCACGGGGCTGCGCTGGGCGCTGGCCGGACGCAACCGGGAGAAGCTCGAGCAGGTCCGCGAGCGGCTGGGCGCCGACCACGGCGAGCTGGAGCTGCTCGTCGTCGACGCGAGCGACCAGGCCTCGCTCGCCGACGTCGTGCGCCGCGCGAAGGTCGCGGTGACCACGGTCGGGCCCTACCAGCAGCTCGGCGGCCCGCTCGTCGCGGCGTGCGCGGAGACCGGCACCGACTACGTCGACCTCACCGGCGAGCCGGAGTTCGTCGACCGCACCTACCTCGACCACCACGCCACCGCGGTGCGCACCGGCGCCCGGATCGTGCACGCGTGCGGCTTCGACTCGATCCCGCACGACCTCGGCGCCTACTTCACCGTCCAGCAGCTGCGGCCCACCGGCCCGGTGCGGATGCGCGGCGTCGTCCGGGCCGCGGGCACGTTCTCCGGTGGCACCTTCCACTCCGCCCTCGGCGCGTTCTCGCGGGCCAAGCAGATGGGCGCGACCGCCAAGGAGCGGCGCGCCGCGCAGGGCCGGCCCACCGACGGCCGCTCCTCGCGCCCGGTGGGCGGCAAGCCGCAGCGCGACAAGGTGCTCGGCCGGTGGCTGCTGCCGCTGCCGACGATCGACCCGCAGGTGGTCGCGCGCAGCGGCGCCGCGCTGCCGGTCTACGGCCCGGAGTTCCGCTACGCGCACTTCGCGGGCCTGAAGACCCTGCGCTACACCGCCGGTGCGATGGTCGGCGTCGGCGCCCTCGGCGTGGCCGCGCAGGTGCCGCCGGTGCGCAACCTGCTGCTCAAGAAGGTCCCGCAGGGCTCGGGGCCCGACGAGGCGAAGCGCGCCAAGTCCTGGTTCACCGTCGACTTCGTCGCCGAGACCGACGGCCGCACCCTGCACACCCGCGTCTCCGGCGGCGACCCCGGCTACGACGAGACCGCGAAGATGCTGGCCGAGTCGGCGCTGTGCCTGGCCTTCGACGACAACCCGGCCACGGCCGGCAGCGTCACCACCGCGCAGGCGATGGGCGACAACCTGCTCGCCCGGCTCCAGGCGCGGGGGATCACCTTCGCCGTCGTCGACTGACGACCGGCCCGCGGCGAGCTGTCGGGCGGCGGCGAGCGGTCAGGCGGCCTCGCGGCGGCCGACGCCGTCGCGGGAGTCGCCGAGCACCAGCCGCGCGATCAGCCGGCGGACCCGCAGCGCGGTCACCAGGGTGCTCTCGACGGTGGGGACCGCGGGGGTGGGCGGCAACCCGATCTGCTCTGCGGTCACGGCGGGACCTCTCCTCGTGAGTCACGGCCCGACGGGGCCGGGGACCCTGGTCGTGGACCCCACCACTCCCTGACCACCTACGAGCGGTCTCAAACCTGGATCCGGGGAGTTTCTCCGTGCGGCATCCGTGGCGGGGCCGTCGGTGCCCCGTCGGCGCCGGCCCGACGCGAGCCCGGCCAGCCGCACCCGGCACCGACCACGGCGACCCCGGCCGAGGCGACGAAGGCCGCGGACATCCCCAGGTGGTCCGCGACCACCCCGGCCACCGTCGAGCCGGCCGCCTGGCCGAGCACCAGGGTGATGAACAACGCCGCGGTCGCGGCGGCGGTCCGCTGGGGCGCGACGCCGGCGGCCCACCCGATGAGCACCGACGTGGCGGCGACGAAGCCCCACCCGAAGAGCGCGCACGCGACGAGCGCGACCGGCAGGGCCCCGGCGCCGAGACCGAGCGCGGCGATCGCGGCCGCGGTGCCGGTGAGGGTGAGCAGCCAGGCCCGCGGCGGGCTGAGGCTGCTCAGTGGCCGGGCGGTCAGCACGGTCGCCGTCCCGCCCACGCCGAGCGTCATCCAGGCGAGGGTCGAGGCGGTGTCGCCGGCGCCCTGGGCGACGACGTGCGACCTCCCGTAGGTCCAGACGACGGCGGAGGCGGCGCCGAGCAGGGCGGCGGCGACGGCCGGCGTCCGCAGCGGTCGCCAGGACGGCGTCCCGCCCGGGCGGGGCACCTCGCGGGCCGCCTCGTGGGCCACCTCGCGACCGGGTCGCGGCACGACCGGCCGGTCGAGGAGCAGGACGGCGACGCCCGCCGCCGCGGTGAACGCCGCGCTGACCGCGAACCCGGTGCGCCACCCGGGCAGCAGCACGAGCGCGAGCGCCGCCGCGGCCACCAGCCCCGGACCGGTGCCGGCGTTGACCACCGCCTGGGCGCGGTCGGCACGGCCCGGGGCGACCGAGCGGGCCACCACCGCCACCAGGGCGGGCGACGCGAGCCCGGCCCCGGCCGAGCTGAGGACGGCGGCGGGCACGAAGACCGTGAGGTCCGGGGCCAGCGCCATCCCCAGGGACCCGGTCGCGGCCGTGAGGAGCGCGCCGACGACCAGCGCGCGCGGCCACCGTGCGCCGAGCAGGCCGAGACCGGCCGCGACGCAGTAGGCGACCGACGAGCCCGAGGAGATCCGGCCGGCGGCCGCCGCGCCGAGGCCGAGGGAGGCCTGGATGTCGGGCAGGAACAGCCCGTAGGCCAGGCGGACCAGGCCGTAGGTGCCGGCGACGAGGCAGGTCGCGGCCAGGACGAGGCCGGTCTCGCGCGAACCAAACGATAACGTGCGTTTCACTTTGCCACCGTAGACTACGGCCATGGCCGTCCGCGAGCGCACCGAGACGAAGCTCCTCGACGCCGCCGACGAGCTCCTCTTCACCCACGGCGTCGCCGCGACGCCGGTCGACGCGATCCTGGCGCGCGCCGGCGTCTCGCCCGCGACCCTCTACCGCGCCTACGGCAGCAAGGATGGGCTGGTCGCCGCCGCCCTCGACCGGCGGCACCGGGTCTGGCTCGAGGTCTGGGACGCCGCCGTGGCACGTGCCGCCGACGACCGGGCCCGCCTGCTCGCCGTCCTCGACGCGCTCGACGCCTTCCGGGCGCGCCCCGACGGCGCGCGCTGGTGCGCCTTCCTCGGGACGGCGGCCGAGCACGCCGACCCGGTCCCGGCGGTGGCCGCCGCGCTCGGTCGGGAGACCGACGCCCTGCGCGCCCGGCTCACCGAGCTCGCCGTCCCGGTCGCGGGGGAGCGGGCCGCGCTGCTCGCGGAGGAGCTGATGCTGGTCGTCACCGGCGAGCTCGGCATGCGGCTGCGCGGGGGTTCGCCGCCCGGCGTCGCCCGAGCGGTGGCGGCCGTGCTGGTCGACCGCCCGCCCACCCCCTCCCGCTGACCCGTCCCTGATCAGCGACGGGTCAGCGACGGGCCAGCGGTGACCCGTCAGTGATCAGCGACGGGTGAGCGGTGACCCGTCAGTGATCAGCGACGGGTGAGCGGTGACCCGTCAGTGATCAGCGACGGGTGAGCGGTGACCCGTCAGTGATCAGCGACGGGCCAGCGGTGACCCGTCAGTGATCAGCGACGGGTGAGCGGTGACCCGTCAGTGATCAGCGACGGGTGAGCGGTGACCCGTCAGTGATCAGCGACGGGTCGGCGGGCGGTCCGGGCGGTGACGGCGGCGTCAGGCGAACGCCGGGACGACCTCGTTGACGAACAGCTCGAGCGAGGCCTTCTTCTCCTCGTGCGAGAGCGAGTTGTCGGCCCAGAAGCTGTACTCGTCGACGCCGAGGGCCTCGTAGCGGCGCAGCCGGTCGATGACCTCGCCGGGAGTGCCGATCATCGCGGTGCGGTGCAGCGAGTCGGGGGTGAACTCGGGGCGCTCGGCGAACTTCGACTCGGGGCTGGGGTCGAGGAAGCCGTCGACCGGCGTCGTCCTGTTGCCGAACCAGGCGTCGAAGGTGCGGTAGAACCGGTTGATCCCCTCGGCGGCGGGACGCCAGCCGTCCGGGTCGTCGGCGGCGTGCACGTGGGTGTGCCGCAGCACCATCAGCCGCGGGCGGGGCACCTCGGGGTGCGCCTCGCAGGCGGTCCGGAACTTGCGGTGCAGGTCCTCGACCTCCTCGTCGCCCTTCATCAGCGGGGTGACCATGACGTTGCAGCCGGAGCGGACGGCGAAGTCGTGGGAGTCGGGGTCGCGGGCCGCGATCCACATCGGCGGCGTCGGCTGCTGCACCGGCTTCGGCACGCTCGTCGACGTCGGGAACTGCCAGATCTCGCCGTCGTGGGCGTAGTCGCCCTGCCACAGCGCCCGGACGGCGGGCACCAGCTCGCGCAGCGCCTTGCCGCCCTCGGTGGCGGGCAGCCCGCCGGCCATCCGGTCGAACTCGAACTGGTAGGCGCCGCGCGCCAGGCCGACCTCCATCCGCCCGCCGCTGATGACGTCGAGCAGCGCGCACTCCCCGGCGGCCCGCAGCGGGTGCCAGAACGGGGCGATGATGGTGCCGGCACCGAGCCGGATCGTCGAGGTGCGGGCCGCGAGGTTGGCCAGGATCGGCATCGGGCTCGGCGAGACGGTGTACTCCATCGAGTGGTGCTCGCCCACCCACACCGTGCTGAAGCCGCCGGCCTCGGCGATCAGGGTGAGCTCGGCCAGGTTCTCGAACAGCTGGGTGTGGCTGACCGAGTCGTCCCAGCGCTCCATGTGGGCGAACAACGAGAACTTCACTTCTGCTCCTTCGTGGCGGTGGTGTGCATCTCGGCGACGGTGACGTCGCCGGTGGCCCAGTGGGTGCGTGGCACCTCACGGACGATGACTCGGATGTGCTCGGGCCGCGCGCCCACGGTGTCGTGGACGGCGGCGTGCAGGGCGTGGATCAGCGCGCGGACCTGCGCGGGGTCGCGGCCCTCGGTGAGGGTGACGTCGACGAGCGGCATCAGGACCGCATCACGAACGGGTCGGCCACCGGCTCGGAGGAGGTGTTGATCCACACGCTCTTGAGGCGGGTGTACTCCTTGATCGTCTCCTGGCCGTGCTCGACGCCGACGCCGCTGTTCTTGAAGCCCTGGCGCGGCGACATCGGCGACATCGCGCGGTAGGTGTTGACCCAGATGGTGCCGGCGTCGAGGCGGTTCGCCATCCGGTGCGCGCGGCCGAGGTCGCGGGTCCAGACGCCGGCGGCCAGGCCGTACTCGGTGTCGTTGGCCAGCGCGACGACCTCGTCCTCGTGGTCGAACGGCATCACCGCGGCCACCGGCCCGAAGATCTCCTCGCGCACCACCTGCATGTCGTTGTCGACGTCGACCAGCACGGTCGGCTCGTAGAAGTAGCCGCCCAGGCCGCCGCCGTCGGAGGCGCGGCCGCCGGTGAGCACCCGGGCGCCCTCGCTGCGGCCGAGGTCGACGTAGCCGGCCACCTTGTCGCGCTGGTCGCCGAAGGCGAGCGGGCCGAGCTCGGTGGCGGCGTCCAGCGGGTCGCCGATCTTGATCGTGCGGGCGCGGGCGGCGACCTTCTCGAGCAGCTCGTCGTAGACCGAGCGGTGCGCGAAGACCCGGCTGCCGGCGATGCAGGTCTGGCCGGCGGCGGCGAAGATCCCGGCGACGACGCCCATCGCGGCGTTGTCGACGTCGGCGTCGCCGAAGACGATGTTGGGCGACTTGCCGCCGAGCTCGAGCGTCGAGCCGAGGAAGCGGGCGGCGACGTTGGCGGCGATCCGCGAGCCGGTGCCGGTGCTGCCGGTGAAGGAGATCTTGGCCAGGTCGGGGTGGTCGACCAGGGCCTGGCCGGCCTCGGCGCCGAAGCCGGTGACGACGTTGACGGTGCCCGGCGGGAAGCCGGCCTCCTCGACCAGCTCGGCCAGCCGGAGCACCGAGGCCGAGGTGTGCTCCGAGGGCTTGATCACCATCGTGTTGCCGGCGCAGAGCGCGGGCGCGAGCTTGCTGGTGGTGAGCGTGAGCGGCGAGTTCCACGGCGTGATGGCGCCGACCACGCCCAGCGGCTCGCGCATCGTGTAGTTGAGCACCGTGCGGTCCGACGTCGGGATGACGTCGCCCTGGATCTTGTCGGCGAGCCCGGCGTAGTACCAGTAGTACTCCGGGAGCGAGGCCAGCTGGCCGCGCATCTCGCGCAGCAGCTTGCCGTTGTCGAGGCTCTCGGTGTGGGCCAGCTCGTCGGCGTTCTCGGCGACGAGGTCGCCGAGCCGGCGCAGCAGGTGCCCCCGGCGGGTCTGGCTGAGGTCGCGCCAGCGAGGGTCCTCGAAGGCCGTGCGCGCGGCCCGCACCGCCCGGTCGACGTCGGTGGCGTCGCCGCGGGCGGCGAGGTACAGCGTCGCGCGGGTCGCGGGGTTGTGGCTCTCGAACCACGCGCCGGACGCCGGCTCGACCTGCTCGCCGCCGATGTGGTGGTGGCGCCGGGTCGGGGACGACGGCGCGCTGGGGGATGTCGTGTGCTCAGGCATGGATCCGTCCTCCGACGATCTCGTTGACGATGGTGGCCAGCGCCCGGGGGGCCTGGACCGGCAGCATGTGGCGCACACCGGGCACGACCTCGGCCCGGCAGCCCGGCACGGCCGCCGCGAGGCGGTGGGTCATGTCGGGGGTCGAGCCCGGGTCGTCGCTGCCGGTGACGGCGACGGCGGGCACGGCGATCCGGCCCAGCACGGGGGAGACCTCGGCGTCACCGGTCGCGAAGACGCGGTAGCAGGCGAGGTACTGCGCGAGGTCGTTGGCCAGCAGCACCCGGCGGGTCCGGTCGACGGTGTCGGGGCCGACGTCGGTGCCGGCGTACCAGCGCTCGAGCGAGGCCTCGACGCTGCCGGGGTGGTCGGCGCCCGCGGACTCCAGCCGGGCCAGGACGGCGTCCCGCTCGGCCTCGGTGCGCCGGCAGACCGAGCTCACGCTGACCAGCGACGAGACGAGGCCGGGCCGGTGGGCCGCGAGGTGCTGGGCGACGAGCGCGCCGAGGGAGAAGCCGACCAGGTGGGCGCCCTCGGGGACCGAGGCAGCGGTGAGGTCGGCCAGACCGGCCAGGTCGACGTCGTCCGGGACCCGCGGGCCCGACCCGTGGCCGGGCAGGTCCGGGGTGACGACGTCGTGGGTCGGCTCGAGCAGGGGGACGACGCGGTCCCACACGGTGTGGTCGAGGCCGACCCCGTGCAGGAGGACGACGACCGGTCGAGGGCGGCCCACGGGTCGCTCACTGCTCCGTGGCGAGCGCGGCCAACCGCTGCTGCGGCCGGCCCTGCGCGGCGGCGGCCAGCGCGACGACGATCTCGCCGGCGTGCGGCGCGTCGGGCACCCGGACCTCGAAGGACTGGTGGTGCGAGCGGATCGTGGCGTCGGTGATGTGCTTGAGCGGGATGTCGAAGAGCACGCCGGCCGGGCCGCGCTTCTCCACGGCCGGCAGCAGCGTCGTCGCGGACGCCGCGATGCGGAAGTGGTCGCCGAACTTGAGCGTGTGGATGAGCGCCGAGCCGTGCTCGACCTCGCCGTCGAGCCCGACGACCGCGGCCTTGCCGTAGGCCTCGGCCGGCGCGCCGAGCGCCTCGAGCACCAGCGGGGCGAGCAGCTTGCCGAGGTTGGAGGCGTGGGCGTCGATGCCGGGTGCGAGGTCCTCCACGAAGCCCTGGCCGGCCCAGGGGTTGCCGATCACGGCGGCGACCACCGCGATCCGGGCGGCGGGGGTGACGGCCCGGCCGCCCTCGGTGTGGACCTCGTCGACGATGGTGACGATCTTGCGGATGTCCATGGGGTGGGTGCCCTCTCGGCTGGGGTCGGTGGTGACGGTGGGGTGGTCAGTGCTGGGCGGCGGAGACCGACGGGTCGGTGCGCCGGTCGCCGATGCGGGCGTGCGGGCGCGGTCCGGTGGACGCGGCCGCCACCACGACGAGCTCGTCGGCGCGGGGCGCGTCGGAGACCCGCGTGGTGATGGTCTGGTAGTGGCTGCGGGTCGCCGCGTGGGTCTTGTGCCACAGGGGGACGACCAGCGTCTCGCCGGCCTCGGCGCGGGTGTCGGCGAAGCAGATGATCGACTCACCGCCCAGGAACTCGCGCACCAGGTTGCCGAAGTACGGCGTGTGGATGAGGGCGGCGGCGTGCTCGAGCTCGCCGGCGCTGCCCACCAGGGCAGCCTTGCCGAACGCCTCGATGGCGTCCACCCCGCCGAGGCAGTCGATGAGCCGGTCGGTGAGCTCGCGGGCGAGCACCGGTGCGATCTCCTCGACCGCGGCGGCGAGGTCCTGGTCCGCACCGGTGCCGACCCAGGGGTTGCGCACCACGGCGGCCGCGGTCGCGCGCAGCGCAGGGCGGGCCGGAGCGGTGCCGTTCTCGAGCAGCACGAGCTCGCGGTAGACGGTCGTGCGGCGCAGCCACGGGGTGCGGTCACGCCCGCCCGCTGCCGCCGCCGGCGCCGGCGTGGGGACCGGCTGGAGGTCCAGCGTCATCAGTCATCGCCCTCTCGGTTGTCTTGCATACATCAGGACCGTACGCGGCTGTTGTATGGCAGTCAACCCTGTCGGGTCCGAAACCGGGCGTGCGGGACGTAGAGGAGGGGCTGGGGAGGGGTTTCCTCGACCGAATCGCGCGATAGACGCCCGTGACCTGCGGTAACAGGTGAGAGGTCCAGAAGGGAGGCGCGCGGCCCGTCGACCCTGCTCGGTGGCGACCGTCACATTTGTCGGCCCGGGGGGTTGACGCACGTCACACCCGTCCGTACGTTCTGTTGCATACCAGTCGCACTCCAGCGGCCCGAACGTGCAGGGAGTCCCATGTCCAGCCACCTCGGCGAGCGGTCCGCCGCTCCCGCCTCCTCGACGCCTCCCGCGGCGCCGTCGCCCGACGACGCCCCGCCGCCGTCCACGACCGATGCCACCACCGCCGCCGTGGTCGACCCCGAGCACGACCGGGGCCGGCTCGGTGTCGTCTTCGGGGCGTCGGTGACCGTGTGCGCCCTGTTCGTGGGCTGGGCGGTGCTCTTCACCGACAACCTCAACAAGGTCACCAACGAGTCGCTCGGCTGGCTCACCTCCAGCTTCGGCTGGGCCTACCTCGTGATCACCCTCGGGATCCTGGTCTTCCTGGTCTTCCTCGCCTTCAGCCCCTACGGCGAGATTCGGCTCGGCAAGGACACCGACCGGCCCGAGTTCAGCACCCTGTCCTGGTTCGCGATGATCCTCAGCGCGGTGATGGGCATCGGGCTGGTCTCCTACGGCGTCGCCGAGCCGATCTCGCACTTCGGGACGCCGCCGCACGGGCTCGCCGAGTCCGGGACGCCGGAGGCCGCGGTGCGCGCGATGCAGTACAGCTACTTCGACTGGGGCCTGCACGCCTGGGCGATCTTCGCCGTCTTCGGGCTCGCCATCGCCTACTCCACCCACCGCAAGGGCCGCCCGGTCCTGGTCAGCCAGCTCTTCCGGCCGCTCCTGGGCGACCGGGTCAACGGTCCGATCGGCAAGACGATCGACGTCCTGGCCGTCTTCGCCACCCTCTTCGGGACGACGACCTCGCTGGGGCTGGGCGCGCTCCAGGTCAACAACGGCGCCGCCTCGCTGTTCGGCATGCCGGTCGACAACCTCAGCCAGGTGCTGATCATCGCCGTGGTGACCGCGATCTTCACGATGTCGGCCGTCACCGGCGTCAGCAAGGGCATCAAGTACCTGAGCCAGGGCAGCGCCGGCCTCGCGATCGCCCTGTTCGTCTTCATGCTCGTGGTGGGCCCGACGGTCTTCATCGCCAACCTCTACATCGAGTCGGTCGGCACCTGGTCCACGGACTTCTTCCGGATGAGCCTGCAGGGCACCGCGTTCGGCGGGCTCGAGTGGATGCAGTGGTGGACCTACTTCATGCTCGCCTGGTGGGTCTCGTGGGGCGCCTTCGTCGGCGTCTTCCTCGCCCGCATCTCCAAGGGCCGCACGATCCGCGGCTTCATCATGGGCGTCCTCGTCGTGCCGTCGGTGGTCTTCTTCACCTGGTTCACCGTCTTCGGCGGCACCGCCATCCACGTCGACCTGTTCCAGGGCGGCACGATCGGCGAGCAGACCGCGACCGACATCAACAGCGCCTTCTTCGCCACCCTCGACTACTTCCCGCTCTCGACCGTCACCTCGGCCGTCGCGATCATCCTCGTCGTGATGTTCTTCGTCTCCGGGGCCGACGCCAACACCTACGTGCTGGCCATGATGACCTCCGGCGGGTCGCTCAACCCGCGGCGCTGGATCCTGGTGATGTGGGGCGTGCTGACCGGCGTCACCGCCGTCGTCCTCATGCTCGCCGGCGGGCTGAACGCCCTGCAGAACACGGTGATCGTCACCTCGGCGCCGTTCCTCGTCATCATCGCCGGCCTGGCCGTCTCGTTCTGGCGCGAGCTCGTGCTCGACCGCCGCGTCGCCCAGGCCGAGGCCGACGAGCGCGACCGGGCCCTGCTGGCCGCCCTGCGCGCCGAGTCGCGACCCTGACGCACCACCACCACCACCCCCACCACCACGAGGAGGAGGACCGGATGTCCACCACCGCACCGCACGCTTCGTCGGCCGACGAGCGCCGCCGCCGGATCGAGGCGGCCTGGTCGGCGGCCTGGGACGACGGCGACGTCGCCGCCCTCGACGCGCTCCACGCGCCCGGGTACCGGCGCCGGAGCTCGACCACCGACGAGGGCCTGACCCTCGAGGCCTTCAAGGCGACCATCACCACCACCCGGGCGGCGTTCCCCGACCTGGTGACCCACATCGACGAGATCGTGGTCGAGGGCGACCGGGCCGCGGTGCGCTGGCGCAGCGTCGGCACCCACCAGCACTCCTTCCTCGGGGTGCCGCCCACCCGGCGCACGGTCGAGGTCGCGGGCGCGACGTTCGCGCACTTCGGCCCCGACGGGCTGATCGTGGAGGAGCAGGTGACGTGGGACCCGCGCGCCCTGCTCACCGCGCTCGGCATCATCACCCTCGGGAGCGACCAGTGAGCGCCGCCCGGCCCGACGCCGACCTCCTCAAGGCCGTCAACCGCTGCTTCGTCACCGGGGTCACCCTGGTCACGACGATGGACGACGGCGTCCCGCGCGGGCTCGCGGTCAACGCCTTCGCCAACATCTCCCTCGACCCGCCGACCGTGATGGTCTGCGTGCAGCGCTCGTCGTCGACCCACGACTGCCTGTTCCGCGCCACCCACCTGGCCATCAACATCGCCTCGACCGCGCAGATGGCGGCGATGGGCAAGCTGTCGTCGAAGACCGAGGACAAGTTCGAGGGCGTCGACTGGACCCCCGGCGTGCACGGCAGCCCGATCCTGGCGCGCAGCAGCGCGCACATGGAGGTCGAGATCCGCGAGCGGCTGCAGGCCAGCACCCACACGGTGTTCGTCTGCCGGGTCGTGGACGCCGCGGTCGGCGAGGAGCCCCCGGTCATCTACAGCGCGGGACGGTTCTTCGACTCACAGGACCTGACACCCCTAGCCTGACTGTCCGCCCGACCGCCCGACCGCCCGACCGACGTCCTGGAGGACCGATGAGCTCCGCACCCCCGGTGCCCAACGGCAGCATCCAGGCGCGCGTGATCGCCGAGATGCGGCGCCGGATCATCTCCGGCGAGGCCGCCTCGGGCACGCTGTTGTCCGAGCTCGCCCTCGCCGAGGAGCTCGGGGTGAGCCGGACGCCGGTGCGCGAGGCGTTCAAGCAGCTGCAGACCGAGGGCCTGGTGCAGATCCGGCCCCGGGTCGGGACGTTCGTCTCGGCGCCGTCGCGGCGCGACATCACCGAGCTGTTCCAGATGAAGGAGCTCCTCGAGGGCGCCGCGGCGCGGCTGCTCGCCCAGCGCGGCCGGGTGCCGGAGGTCGAGGCCCTGGAGGAGAACCTGCGCCAGGCCGACCAGGCCGTCGCCCGCGACGACCGGCTGCGCTACGCCGAGCTGGTCGAGGAGTTCCACGACCTCCTCATCACCGGCGCCGACAACACCAAGCTCGAGGCGCACTACCGCACCCTGATGAACCAGCTGGCCTACTCGCGGCTGGTGACGACGTCGCTCGACCAGCCCGGCCGCGCGATGCAGTCCGAGCGCGAGCACCACGTCGTGCTCGACCTGATCCTGGCCAAGGACGGCGACAGCGCCGAGCGGGTGATGCGCGAGCACGTGCGCGCCAGCCGGTCCGCCCTCCTCGCCGGCCTCGACCTCGGCACCTGAGCCGCTCCAGCCGCTCCCAGCCGCTCCTGCCCACCACCGCCGGTCCTGCCGCGGCGGGGGCGGGCGGCGCGTCCCCGCCCTCCTCCCGAAGGACCCCGACCATGAGCCTCACCACCCACCCGCCCGCCCCCGCCGACCCGGGAAACCTGGGTGACCTCGAGCCCGAGCGCGGCGTCCTGGTCGGCGGCGAGTGGCGCTCGACCGGCGCCAGCTTCGTCGTCGACGACCCGGCCACCGGGCTCGAGCTGGCCCGCGTCGCCGACGGCGGTGCCGCCGAGGCGACCGCGGCCGTCGACGCCGCCGTCGAGGCCGGTCGCGGCTGGCGTCGCACGTCGCCGCGCGCCCGGTCGGAGGTGCTGTCGCGGGCTCGTGAGCTGATGCTGCGCGACGCCGACCGGCTCGCCTGGCTGCTGATGTCGGAGAACGGCAAGCCGGAGGCCGACGCGCGGGCCGAGGTGACCTACGCCGCGGAGTTCTTCCGCTGGTACGCCGAGGAGGCGGTGCGCACCGACGGCTCGTGGGGCGAGTCGCCGGGCGGCGGCACCCGCTCGATCGTCACCCACCACCCGGCCGGCGTCGCCGCGCTGGTGACGCCGTGGAACTTCCCGGCCGCGATGATCACCCGCAAGGTCGCGCCGGCGCTGGCCGCGGGCTGCAGCGTCGTCGTCAAGCCGGCCGAGGAGACGCCGCTGACCGCCCTCGCCCTGGCCCGGCTGCTCGCCGAGGCCGGCGCGCCCGACGGCCTGGTCAACGTCGTCCCGACCACGGCGGCCGGCGACGTCGTCTCGACCTGGCTCGCCGACGACCGCGTCCGTGCCGTCTCCTTCACCGGCTCGACGCGGATCGGCAAGCTGCTGCTGCGCCAGGCCGCCGACCGGGTCGTCACCTCCTCGATGGAGCTCGGGGGCAACGCGCCGTTCGTCGTGACCGCGGACGCCGACGTCGAGGCCGCCGTCCACGGGGCGCTGCACGCGAAGTTCCGCAACGGGGGACAGGCCTGCACCGCGGCCAACCGCTTCCTCGTGCACGAGCGGGTCGCGGCCGAGTTCACCGCGCTGCTCGGCGCCGCGGTGGAGGGGATGCGCGTCGGTCCGGCCCACGGTCCGGGCCGCGTCGACGTCGGCCCGATGATCACCGCCGCCCAGGCCGCCCGGATCGAGGGGCTCGTCGAGGCCGCCGTCGCCGACGGCGCACGGGTCGCGCACCGCGCGAGCGTGCCCGACGGCCTGACCGGGCACTTCGTGGCGCCGGTGGTGCTCGACCGGGTGGCACCCGGGGCCCGCGTCGTCGCCGAGGAGGTCTTCGGCCCGGTCGCCCCGGTGGTGACCTGGAGCGACACCGACGACGTGGTCGCCCTGGCCAACGCCTCCGAGCACGGCCTGGCCGCCTACGTGTACGCCGGCGACGTCCGGACCGCCATCGGCATCGGCGAGGCGCTCGAGGCCGGCATGGTCGGCGTCAACCGGGGGGTCGTCTCCGACCCGTCGGCGCCGTTCGGCGGCGTCAAGCAGAGCGGCCTGGGGCGCGAGGGCGCCCGCGACGGGCTGCGGGAGTTCCAGGAGACGCAGTTCCTCAGCGTCGACTGGCCCGACCGACGCTGACCCGTCGCTGATCAGCGACGGGTCAGCGACGGGTCGGCGGTGACCCGTCAGTGATCAGCGACGGGTGAGCGGTGAGCCGTCAGTGATCAGCGACGGGTCAGCGGAGGGCGGCGGCCTCGCGGGCGAGGGTCTCGATCGCGGCCCAGTCGCCGCTGTCCACGAGGGCGGCGGGGGTGAGCCAGGAGCCGCCGACGCAGCCGACGTTCGGGAGCGCCAGGTACGACGGCGCGGTGGCGGCGGTGATGCCGCCGGTCGGGCAGAACCGGGCGGCGGGCACCGGCGAGGCGATCGAGGACAGGTAGGCCGCGCCGCCGGAGGCCTCGGCCGGGAAGAACTTCATCTCGGTGACGCCCGTCTCGAGGACGGCGAGCGCCTCGGAGACCGTGCTGGTGCCGGGCAGGAACGGCAGCCCGGTGCCGGCCATGGCGGCCAGCAGCGTCGGCGTCGCGCCGGGGGAGACGAGGAAGCGGGCGCCGGCGTCGGCGGCCTCCTTCGCCTGGCCGGGCGTGACGATGGTGCCGGCGCCGACGAGGATCTCCGGCACCTCCGCGGCGATGGCGGCGATCGCGTCGAGCGCGACCGGCGTCCGCAGGGTCAGCTCGATCGCCGGCAAGCCGCCGGCGACCAGGGCCCGGGCGATCGGGACGGCGTCCTCGACCCGCTTGACGACGACGACCGGCATCACCGGGACGACGTCGAGCACGGAGCTCAGGGCGGGGGACGACTCAGGCGTGCTGGACAACGGGCACCTCGGCGGGGTCGGTGGAGGGGGCGTGGTGGAGGGGGAAGACGCTGGCGCCGGCGTCGGCCGGGCCGACGGTGGCGCGGAACGCCGCGAAGAGCTCGCGACCGGTCCCGGAGGCGTCGGCGTCCGTGGCCGGGCGCACGGCCGGCTCGCGGTGCCGCAGGTCGACGCCGACCAGGTCGAGGACGCCGGCCTCGGCGTCGACGGTGACCAGGTCGCCGTCGCGGACCCGCGACAGCGGACCGCCCAGGGCGGCCTCCGGCGTCACGTGGATGGCGGCCGGCACCTTGCCGGAGGCCCCGGACATCCGGCCGTCGGTGACGATCGCGACGCGCTGGCCGCGGTCCTGCAGGACGCCGAGCGCGGGCGTGAGCTTGTGCAGCTCGGGCATCCCGTTGGCCGCGGGCCCCTGGTAGCGGATCACCGCGACGAGGTCGCGGCCGTCGAGGCGCCCCTCGGCGAAGGCGACGAGGAAGTCGTCCTGGTCGTCGAAGACCAGCGCGGGCGCCGAGACCAGGCGGTGCTCGGGCTTGACGGCGGAGGTCTTGATGACCGCCGTGCCGAGCGGTCCGCGCAGGACCTTGAGGCCGCCGTCCGGGCCGAACGGCGCCGTCGCCGGGCGCAGCACGTCGAGGTCGAGGCTCTGCTCGGGCCCCTCGCGCCAGGTCAGGACGTCGCCGTCGAGGACCGGCTCCTGGGTGTAGCGGTGCAGGCCGCGCCCCATCACGGTGAGCACGTCGTCGTGCACCAGGCCGGCCTCGAGCAGGGTCCGGATCAGGAAGCCGATGCCGCCGGCGGCGTGGAAGTGGTTCACGTCGGCGGTGCCGTTGGGGTAGATCCGGCACAGCGACGGCACGACCGCCGACAGGTCGGAGAGGTCGTCCCAGGTGAGCTGGACGCCGGCCGCGCGGGCCATCGCGACGAGGTGCATCGTGTGGTTCGTCGAGCCGCCGCTGGCCAGCAGGGCGACGCAGGCGTTGACGACGGCCTTCTCGTCGACGACCTCGCCGACCGGGATCGCCTCGCCGCCGTGGTGGGCGGCGCCCTGGTGGGTGATGGCGACGGCGCGCTCGGCGGCGGCGCGGGTGAGGGCCTCGCGCAGGGGCGTGCCGGGGTTCACGAACGACGAGCCCGGCAGGTGCAGGCCGAGCACCTCCATGAGCAGCTGGTTGGAGTTCGCGGTGCCGTAGAAGGTGCAGGTGCCCCGGGAGTGGTAGGAGGCGGCCTCCGCCTCGAGCAGCTCCTCGCGGCCGACCTTGCCCTCGGCGTGCAGCTGGCGCACCCGCGCCTTCTCGCCGTTGGGCAGGCCCGAGGCCATCGGACCGGCCGGCACGAACACCGTCGGCAGGTGGCCGAAGGCCAGGGCGCCGATGAGCAGGCCCGGCACGATCTTGTCGCACACGCCGAGCATGAGGGCGCCGTCGAACATGTCGTGCGACAGCCCGATCGCCGCCGACATCGCGATGACGTCGCGGCTGAAGAGGGAGAGCTGCATGCCGGCGCGGCCCTGGGTGATCCCGTCGCACATGGCCGGGACGCCGCCCGCGACCTGCGCGAGGCCGCCGGCGCGGATCGCGGCCCTCTTCAGCACCGGCGGGTAGTCGACGTAGGGCTGGTGCGCGGAGAGCATGTCGTTGTAGCTCGTCACGATCGCCAGGTTGGGCTTGACCCGGCCGCGCAGCGCGACCTTCTCCGACGGCTCGGAGGCGGCGAAGCCGTGGGCGAGGTTGGCGCAGCCGAGCTGGCCACGGGCCGGCCCGGTCGAGGCGGCGGCGCGGATCTGCGCGAGGTAGGCCGCCCGGGTGCCGGCGCTGCGCTCGACGAGGCGGTCGGTGACCGCGGCGACGACGGGGTGCAGCTGCTGGGGCGGGCCGGTCGGGCCGGTCGGGCCGGTCGGGCCGGACGGGGTGGTGGTCATTCGGGGAGCTCCTGCCAGGTCCGGCCGTCCCGCTCGAGGAGCGTGGTGGCGGCGATCGGCCCGCTGGTGCCGGCCGGGTAGCGCTTGGGGCGGTCGGCGGTGACCGCCCACCGCTGGAGGATGGGCTCGACCCAGGTCCAGGCGGCCTCGACCTCGTCGCGACGCATGAACAGGGTCGGGTTGCCGCGGACGACGTCCATCAGCAGGCGCTCGTAGGCGTCGGGCATCCGGGCGTCGAAGGCCGTCGCGTAGCTCAGGTCGAGCGAGACCGGCCGCAGCCGGATGCCACCGGGGCCGGGCTCCTTGGCGGTCATGTGCAGCTGCATGCCCTCGTCGGGCTGCACCTGGATGTGCAGCCGGTTCGCGGTCTGCACGCCCTCGTGGTGCGGGAACATCGAGTGCGGCGGCTCCTTGAAGACCACGACGATCTCCGACAGCTTGCGGTCGAGCCGCTTGCCGGTGCGCAGGTAGAACGGGACGCCGGCCCAGCGCCAGTTCTGCACCTCGGTGCGGATGGCCACGAACGTCTCTGCCGCGCTGCCGGGGCGGCCGAGGTCCTCGGTGTACGACGGCACCGCGACGCCGTCGACCAGGCCCTGGCCGTAGCGACCGCGCACGGTGTCGCGGTCGACGTCGGCCGGCGTCATCGGCTTGAGCGCCTGGAGCACCTTGAGCTTCTCGTCGCGCACGGTCTCGCGCCCGACGTAGGTCGGCGGCTCCATCGCGACCAGGCAGAGCAGCTGGAGCAGGTGGTTCTGCACCATGTCGCGCAGCGCGCCGGAGGTGTCGTAGTAGTCGCCGCGCTCGCCGACCCCGAGCGTCTCGGCGACGGTGATCTGCACGTGGTCGACCCAGTGGGAGTTCCAGAGCGGCTCGAGGAAGGTGTTGGCGAAGCGGGTGACCAGGAGGTTCTGGACGCTCTCCTTGCCGAGGTAGTGGTCGATGCGGAAGATCTGGGCCTCGTCGAAGACCTCGCCGACCGCGTCGTTGATGGCGCGGGCCGAGTCGATGTCGCGGCCGATCGGCTTCTCGAGCACGACGCGCGCGGTCGGGTCGACGACGCCGATCTCGTCGAGGCGGTGGCAGATCGGGCCGAACAGGGCCGGCGCGACGGCGAGGTAGAAGACCCGGACGGCCGCGGGGTCGCCGACCTTGAGGTGGTTGTGCAGGAGGTGCCACCCCTCGGGGTCGGCACCGTCGAGGGTCAGGTGGCTGATCCGGTCGAGCAGGCGCGTGGCGACGACGACGTCGAGGTCGGCGCCGATGTGCTCGCGCAGCGCCTGCGCGACCTCGGCGCGGTAGCCGTCGTCGTCGAGCTCGGAGCGGGAGACGCCGATGATCCGGGAGCTGGGCTGCAGCTGGTTCTCGGCCTCGCGGCGGTAGAGGGCGGGTACGAGCTTGCGCAGCGCCAGGTCACCGGTGGCGCCGATGACGGTGAAGTCGCAGGCCGGCATCGCGTCGGGGAGTCCGAAGGCGGGTTGAGTCACTCGACCACGGTAGATCCGATGTCTGCACTCCGCAAACGAACTTTGGTTCTGTTAATACAAAAGTCAGGAACTGTTGCCTAGGATGAGGAGGTGACTACCGCCGGTGACATGCTCCAGCTGGTCCGCCAGGGGCGGGCGAGCAGTCGCTCCGACCTCGTCCGGCTCACGGGGCTCTCGCGCACGGCCGTGACCGCCCGGCTCGCGGCGCTCGAGGACCTGGGACTCGTCCTGGCCGGCGACGAGCTCGCCTCGACCGGCGGCCGGCCTGCCGGCGGGATCGGTCTCGACGCCCGCGCGGGCGTCGTCCTGACCGCCGCGATCGGCCGCTCCCGCTCCCAGCTCGCGCTCTTCGACCTCGCCGGGCACGAGCTGCGCTCCTCCTCGGTCGAGCACGAGGTCGGTGCGCCGCCGGACGTCGTCATGCCCGACGTCGCCACCCA
This sequence comes from Nocardioides sp. S-1144, assembly GCF_005954645.2. NCBI lineage: Bacteria > Bacillati > Actinomycetota > Actinomycetes > Propionibacteriales > Nocardioidaceae > Nocardioides > Nocardioides dongxiaopingii. The sequence continues at coordinate 3,455,885 of NZ_CP040695.2, read as the reverse complement.
GCTCACCGGACTGCTCGCCGACCTCCCGGGCGGGCACCGCGGACGGCCCCCGGTGCTCGGCACCGGCATCAGCCTGCCCGGCACCGTCGACCCGGTGCTCGGCGTCAGCATCGACTCGCCGGCGATGACCGGCTGGGACCGCGTCGACCTCGGGGCGTTCCTCGCCGACGTCGAGCCTGGCCCGACGTTCGTCGCGAACGACGCCGACGTGCTGGCCCGCTCCGAGGGTCTCGGGCACGCCGCGACCTACCGCGACCTCCTCGTCGTCAAGGCCTCGACCGGCCTCGGCCTGGGCATCGTCTCGGAGGGACGGGTCGTGCCGGGCCACCTCGGCGCCGCCGGCGAGATCGGCCACACGAAGGTCCACGCGGCCGAGGGCCGGCCGTGCCGGTGCGGCGACGTCGGCTGCCTCGAGACCATCGCGGGCGGCTGGGCGCTGGTCGCCGAGCTGCAGGCCCAGGGGCACCGGATCGGGCACGTCCGCGACGTCGTCGCCCGCGCCGTCGGGGGCGACGCCGAGGCCAAGCACCACCTGCGCGAGGCCGGGCGCAGCCTGGGCGAGGTGCTGGCGGTCGCGATCAACCTGCTCAACCCGCACGCCGTGGTGATCGGCGGCGACATGTCCGCCGCCTTCGAGGTCTACGCCGCCGGCGTCCGGGAGAGCGTCTACGCCCGCGCCTCGGCGCTGGCCACCCGCGACCTGCAGTTCCTGTCCTCGACGTTCGGGGACCGTGCCGGCCTCGTCGGCTGCGCGGCGATGGTGCTCGACCAGGTGCTCAGCCCGGCCGCCGTCGACACCCGGATCCTCGAGCGGGAGGCCTCCGCCTCCCGGTGACCGCGCGCCGCGGTGGACGCCGGGCCGCGCGAGTGATCTGCTGGGCCGCGTGACGAGGCGGGTGGAGGTCGACTACCTCGTCGTCGGTGCCGGGGCCACCGGGATGGCCTTCACCGACGCCCTGGTCGACCACGCCGACGTCCGCGTCGCGATCCTCGACCGGCGGCCCGGGGTCGGCGGGCACTGGCGCGCGGCGTACTCGTTCGTGCAGCTGCACCAGGCCTCGAGCTTCTACGGCGTCGCCTCGACCGTGCTCGGCGGCGGCATCCAGCAGGAGGGTCCGGAGGCGGGGCTGCACGAGCGCGCCGACCGCGATTCCATCTGCGCCTACTACGACCGCGTGCTGGAGGAGCGGCTGCTGGCCTCGGGCCGCGTCGAGCTCTTCAGCGGCTGCGAGTACCGCGGCGACCGGACCTTCACCTCGCTCGACACCGGGGAGCGGTTCGAGGTGCCGGAGCGGTGCCGCGTCGTCGACGCGCGCTACCTCGCGCCCGACATCCCCGCCGAGTCGCCGCGCCGGTTCGCCGTCGAGGACGGCGTCCGCGTGGTGCCGGTCAACGACCTCGACGCCGCCCTCGAGCGCGAGCCGCCGGGCCAGCACGTCGTCGTGGGCTCGGGCAAGACCGCCACCGACGCCTGCATCCGGCTGCTGGCCTCCGGGACCGACCCCGACCGGATCTGCTGGGTCCGCCCGCGCGACCCCTGGATGCTCAACCGGGCCGTGGTCCAGCCCGATCCCACCGTCTACCTCGCGATGGTCGCCGACCTCCTGCGCGCGGCGGGGGAGGCGACGTCCCTCCCCGGGCTGTTCCACGCCCTCGAGGACGCCGGCATCATGCTGCGCCTCGACCCGTCGGTCGAGCCGACCATGGCCAAGGCGCCGACCCTCGGGCTCTGGGAGCTGGAGCGGCTCCGGACCATCGAGGACGTCGTCCGGCTCGGGCACGTCGACGCCGTCGGCCACGGCCGGCTCGACCTGCGCGGGGGCACGGTCGCGATCCGCCCCGACGCCCTCGTCGTCGACTGCGCCGCCGACGGGCTCCGCCGTCCACCGCGGGTGCCGATCTGGGGTCCGGGCACGATCACGCCGCAGCCGGTCCGGGCCGGCTTCCCGTGCTTCGGGGCCGCGCTGGTGGGCTACGTGGAGGCGACCCGGGGCGACGACGAGGAGAAGAACCGGCTCTGCCCGCCGACGTCGTACGGCGACTCCCTGGCCGACTGGGCCGAGATGAACGTCCTCGGCATGCGCGGCGCCGCGTCGTTCGGCGCCGAGCCCGACATCCGGGAGTGGGCCGACTCGGTCGCGCTCAACCCGGCTCGCGTGCCGCCGGGCCTGAGCGGCTCCGCCGAGGTCGTGGCGGTGCAGGAGCGGATCGGTGCCCACGCGCCGCGCGGCCTGGCCCGCCTGGCCGCGCTCGCCGGCCTCACTCCCTGAACAGCTCGGCCTCGGCCTCGGCGGAGGAGATCTCGACGCGCAGGTTCCACACGACGTCGTGCCCGACGCCGAGCCGAGTCAGGGTCACCTGCACCTGCGGCAGCAACCAGACCTGCCGGCGCAGGGCGTCGGCCTGCGCCCGGCGCCGGACCCGCAGCCAGATGACCGGGGCGCCCTGCCGGTCGGGCAGCCAGTGCGCCTCCTCGACGCCCCACGGACCCAGCGACGCCACGATCGGGACCAGTGCGGCGTCGACCGCCTTGCCCGTCGCCTCGTCCGTCATGGGGCGAGGCTAGCCGCGCCGGCCGCCTTCGGGCCGGCGCCGCGGTGTGACGGGGTGACAGCGCCGGGGGAGGTGGTTTACGGTTCAACCAGGGCTGGGCGACGCCGATTCTCCCCGTGTCAGGACGACGCCAGCCCGGGACTCGCGTTCGGACGTGCCCGTGGGGGGAACGTCCGAGCGCGAGTTCCGCATGCTCTGCGCCGGGCCGGGTACGGCACCCCTCGAACAGTGAGCGCCGGCGCCACGCGCGCGGGATCCCCCCACTCGGGCGTCGGGGGCGCCGGCGCCGCTGCACGGGAGTCGACGTCCGGCCGAGCCCCCGAACCCTGCCGCGTGCGGGCAACAGCGGGCACCCCCGTGCCTCGTCGTGACGGATGCGGGCTCCGGGCGCCGACCGCCCTAGCGTCACACCAGGACCCGCGTCGCCGATGCCCCCATGTCGAGGCGACGCCGCGGTCCAGGGGCTCGCGTTCGGCCGTACCCGTGGGGGGAACGGCCGACCGCGGGTCCCGCACACCCGCTCTCAGCTCCGGTGCGCGGACAGGCGCGGCGCGGTTCCGCCATGCCCCCACGGGTGAACCACGGTGCGCCCGGTCTGGCGAGACTCGACCCGACCGCGTCCTGTGTTCACATCCCCCCAGGCGAGCACGGGACGCGGTCGCCCACCTGCGGCGGGGCGGCGGTCAGCCCCGCTCGACGAGCGGTGCCCGTGCGGTCAGCTGGCGCGGAGCGACTGCGGCGCGTCGGGCTTCTGGACGATCTCGTAGCCCTCGAGCAGCCCCTGGTGCACGCCCCACAGGACGGCCTGGACCCGGGTCGTGACGCCGATCTTGCGGTAGGCGGTCCGGATGTAGGTCTTGATGGTGTTGACGCCGAGGTAGAGCTCGGCGCCGATCTCGTGGTTCGACCGGCCGTTCGTGACGAGCTGGATCACGTCGAGCTCGCGCGGGGTGAGGTCGTGGACGGTGGCGGTGCGGTGGGTGATCAAGAGGTGGTGGGCTCCTTCGCCTGGCGGATTCCCAGACTGACCGTCCGCGGGCCCGGCCACCAACTCGGATCGCCAGATCTACCCCAGGGGGTGACCGGCGCGGGCCGGGCCGCACGTGGCCGGCGGCGGCGTGGTGAAGCTGTGCCCCAGGTAGGAGTCGAACCTACGACCTTTCGCTTAGGAGGCAGAACCCGTTACGCTCGGATGTACCCGAAAGCCCTGTAAACACGGGGCTTATTGGGGTTCTGGCGGGGGTTGCCAGGTGATAGATGGCTACACCAATGGCTACAGTTGGGGACGTGGTGAAGAAGCGGGAGTACGGCGACGGTTCGATCTACCAACGTGCCGGCGACGGGCTCTTCGTCGCCACGCTGGAGGCCGGATCAACCCCCGACGGGAAGCGCCGGCGGATCACCGTCTCGGCGAAGACCCGACCCGGCGTCGTCAAGAAGTTGCGCGACAAGCGGCTGGCGATCGAGCAGGGGGGCGTCCCGACCCAGGGCGCCCGCACGACGGTCAAGACCTGGGCCGCGGCCTGGCTCGAGGTCAAGCAGCGCACGCTGTCTCCGCGCGGCTACAACGCCGCTGCCTCGCCGGTGCGGAAGTGGATCGTGCCGACCATCGGGCACCGCCGGCTCGACGCGCTGACCCCGGCCGACCTCCGCGCGGTCGCGACCGCCCAGCGTGAAGCCGGGCGCACGGGGTCGACCCAAGCCGCGACCCACCGCACCCTGCTCAACATGCTGCGCTCGGCGATCGTCGAGGGCCACCAGGTGCCGCAGCGCGTGCTGCTCGTGCCGGCGCCAAAGATGAGCAAGAGCGACCGCATGGACCTGCCCGTCGACCAGGCCGTCGCGTGCCTGTCGGTGGCCGCCACGCTGCCGCACGGCACCCGCTGGGCCCTCGCGCTGATCTACGGCGTCCGCCAGGGCGAGGCGCTCGGGCTGACCTGGGACATGGTCGACTTCGAGACCGGCGAGATCCGGATCGAGTGGCAGCTCGACAACCTCCCGTACCTCGACCGCGCCAACAAGGCGCTCGGCTTCCGGGTGCCCGACTCCTACGAGGTCCGCCACCTGGTCGGCGCCTGGCACCTCGTGCGCCCGAAGTCGCGCAAGGGCTTCCGCGTGCTGCCGATGTCGGCCGGCTACCAGGCTGCGCTGCTCGCGTGGCGCGACGTCGCGCCGGCGAACCCGTGGGACCTGGTGTGGCCGGCGACCCAGGGTCGCGGCGGGGTGCGCCCCGCCAACGACAAGGCCGACCTGCTCGAGTGGCACGCGCTGCAGGGCGCTGCGGCTCTCGGGCCCGTCTCTGTCGGCCACCCGTCGGGGCGGTACTTCCACATCCACGAGTGCCGCAACGTCACCGCCACGCAGCTCGGCGAGGCCGGCGTCGACCCGGTCGTGATCCAGTCGCTGCTCGGCCACGCCACCGCCGCACAGTCGGGGGAGTACCGACGCATCCACCGGGCTCCGAAGCTCGAGGCGGTCGAGAAAGTCGCGGCCATGCTGCGGTTCAACCCGAGCTAAAGGTCGGCGCGCCAGAACTCCCGCCGGGTGCCTACTGGGCGCGCCTGCGGTACTGCGCTACTGTCGCCACAAGTGCTGAGCCGTCCCCTTGGACGGGGTAGGCGCTTCCCGCCCCCGAGGGAGAACCTCGGGGGCTTCTACGTTCAGTAGCGAAGCACTACACCGGGTCGCCCGCGTCTCGACAGGGAGTTCACCGCCGAGTGAACAGCCGTCCCGCGCTGGTCCCACGTGTGCTCGTCGGCCACCCTTGCCGCACCCGGTCCGGGCGCCATGTGCGTGCGCCAACCCGCGTAGGCGACGAGGTCGGCGAGCTGCAGGAAGTACGACTCGTGCGAGACGCGCGGGACGGGGTCCTCGATCAGCCGCTGCAGCGGCATCCTGATCGTGCCGCTGCCGAAGTAGGTGCCTGAGGTCATGTGCCGACGGGCGCGGCGCAGGATGGCCCGCAGCGCGGCGTCCTCCCCCTGATCGTGGATGACCATGACGTCGGTCTGCTCCTGCGACGTCGTACGTTCGAGCCGCTGAAGCAGCGTCTCCCACGCGATCTCCAAACAGGCCGTGCCGCTGACGTCAGCCGCAGCCTTGTCGACGACGACGGCGAACGCCCTGGCGTTGATCCCCGCGAGCTGGTTCAGGTGGTAGTTGTAGATCAGCCGGCGCTGACCGGGGGCCATGTCGAATCGCCTCAGCCCTCCGCCGTTGCGGATGAGGTGGTTGGCCTTCAGCTCGAAGCGCATCAGCGGGCCGAAGGTGTCGCGGATCTGGCGCCGGAACTGAAGCAGACGGTCGAATCCGGCTGTCCAGTCGCTCGAATCGATGAGGACGCAACCGAGAGCGAAGCAGGAAGAGGCGCCCTTCAGCGCTACGTCGCCCGTGTCCCCGGACTCGTCGACTTACGCGATCAGCACGTGGAGATCTCCATCAGACGGGACCGACACTCACGGCCCCGGCTGATCTACGCGGGGGCGTCGACCAGCACCGTCGCCAGTTGCTCGTGCAACCGCTCCCGCTCGCGTGGTGCCAGCGTCGACCTCCGGACGTTGAGGATGTTCTCGTCGACCCAGAGCTCGTCGGCCGCGGCCTCGTAGTCCGCCCTCGCCCATGCCAGGGCGTGCCCGATGCGGCGCGCCGATGGCAGGAGCAGCCTGCCGACCTGGCGGTCGATCAGCAGCTCTTCGCGCACGCGGTGCGCTGACGGTGCCGGGCCGCGCAGGATGTGCCCGGCCTCGTGAGCGATCGTGCACCGCCGCCCGGCTTGGTCCATGTCGCGGATCATGGACCCGTTCCTCGTCGTCACCCACCTGCTCGCCGCAGCTGGCGGCGGCATCATCGTCTGGGCAAGGATGCGCGCACGCTAGGCGATCAGATCTTGGTGCGACGGGTGTAGCTGACGGCAATGGACTCAACAAGCGCGCGCCGCGAACCTGTCACGACGACCGTGACCACGAGCGCGTGCCGGAGGCGCTTTCCGGTCGCTTTCACGTTTCCGCGTCCCCTGTGTCCGCGCTCAGCGTCGATGCCCCATCGGACGCGGGTTGCTCCGGCCGGTAGCCGCACTTTCCACGACGCCGACGCTCGCGTCCCCTGCCGGCACGCGAGCAGAAGATGACCGAGAAGTTTCTGGGTGCGACAACCTGGTCCGCTCGACCGCGCTGACGTCTTCGCGCCGACGACGGAACGCTCGAAACGGCGAGGCATGCGGTCGGGTGGCTACACGAACCTCGCGAACGGCGTGCACCGTGGGCTGCACGACCTCGCCGTCGATCACGGTTGTGTAGTCGGCGGAGAATGCCACGGTGTAGCTGCCTGCCTCCACCAGCGAGCCCGCCTCGGTGCGGCCGTCCCATGCGGCCCGCAGGACCGCGTCGCGGTCCTCGGTGAGGTAGTCGGTCAGCTGCAACGTGCGCACCGGACGTCCGAGGTGGTCAGTGATGGTGGCGCGTGCGTCGATGTAGCCCGAGTTCCCGACCACCATCACGGACTCGTCCTCGAACCCATCGCGTACCAAGGGGTAGAACGTGGAGTTCTCCACCACCACGGTCGCGTCGAAGTATTCGTCGTCGGTCGGGGCGGCGCCTCGGGCTGGCGCAGATAGCAGCCCCACAGGATCGCCGTCACGGCGACGACGACCGTCGCGTAACGGTCGACGCTCTTCGTCATCGGTGCTCCTTGGTGTCCTTGGTGCGCCGCCGATCGTCCCACATCGGCGCGATCAGTGGCCCGCCAATCCTCCTCGACCGACTGGACGAATACGTGATCCTCCTGGCCCGCTCCCGACCCCACGGCGACACGCACGCCGACGCCCACGAGTGGACCGTCGAGGCCGCCGGCTACGACGCCGCCCTGGTCGAGGCGAAGGCCGCGGTCCCGAGGGCTGGGACCGCATCAGCGTCCAGACCGTCGAGCCCTGAGACCCACCGCAGCGAGCCGCAACCAGATCCGTAACATCCTCGGGCGGGGTCCACGATCGCTACGAGGAGGGGGAGCCTGATGACCTACGAAGTTGTGCGCGAACAAGACCTTGCCGGGAAGAGCCTGACTCAGACGCTCAACGAGCGGGAGGCTGACGGTTGGACGTTGGTCCACGTCAAGCAGGGTCACTTGAAGGCCCTTGCCAACTACTCCGAGCCCGAGTACGTCTTCCACAAGCCGTGACGTCGACGAAGATGACGCCCGAGAAGCTGCGCGACGCGGCGAGGTACGTCGATGGACCCGTTCCTCGTCATCACGCACCTGCTAGCCGCAGCTGGCGGCGGCATCATCGTCTGGGCGAGGACGCGGGTCGGCTAACCAACCCGGGCTAGACCTCTCCGATCACATCGCATGTCCCGCCGAGACGCTGGGCACGGCTGCAGTGCTTTGTAACCATCACGAGGGTGGTTCGTTGCAACGTCACACCGGCGTTCCCGCACTGCCGGCCCCCCACCTGAAGGAGGACAGTCGATGTCTCGTTTCCGCAAGATGCTGTTGGTGCTCGTGGCCAGCCTCGCGGTCGCCCTCGGCGCCGCCGCCATCCCGGCCTCCCCCGCATCTGCTGCCGTCGCTGGCGACTCCACCGTGGCCGCTCGAGCGGCCGCCGCCCCGTGCTCAGCGAAGGACCAGCGCTACGGGAGGACCCAGGTCCGCGTGACCAAGGCCCGCGACCACAAGAAGTTCACGACCCGGAAGCTGCGCCAGGCCAAGCGGGTCGACCAGCGGCGCGACACCCGCACCTCGCAGAAGCGCCTGAACCAGGCCCGCAAGGCCAACCGCAAGGCCATCCGCAACCTGCGCACCCAGCGCGCCAACCGGGCCGACGCCCGTCGTGCCGCCGAGCGCTGCCACCGCAACAACACCACCACCACACCCCCGCTGACCCCCGAGCAGACTGCTGCGTTCCAGCAAATCCTCGACGCCCTGGCCGCGGCCGGCCTGAGCGCCGCCCAGCTGCAGGCCATCACCGACCAGATCGCCGAGGCCCTCGCTGGCGCCGGCGGTGGCGGTGGCGGGCTCACCCCCGAGCAGCTCGCCGCAGCCCTCCAGCCCGTCGTCGACGCGCTCACCGCGGCCGGCCTGCCGGCCGACCAGCTCTCCGAGCTCCTGCAGCAGGTCCTCGACGCGCTGTCCGCCGGCAACCTGCCGAGCGACCCCGACGGGCTGATCGACCTCATCGTCGACGCCGTCCAGGACGCCCTGACCGGGACGCCGCTCGAGGAGCTCAACCCCATCCTCGAGCAGGTCCAGGACGGGCTCGACGACCTCCTCGGTGGACTCCTCGGCGGGCTCCCGCGTTCCTGAGATCTGACAAGCGGACGGCCCTGCCGCATTTTCCCCCCGGGCGGCAGGGCCGTCACCTGTCCCGCGCCGCTACTGGCGGCGGCATCATCGTCTGGGCGAGGATGCGCGACCACTGAGCCGACGCGGCGGTTGCGCTCAGGTTGGCTGAACGGAAATGAAGCAGCCCCACCCAGGCTATGTCCGGGTGGGGCTGCTCAGCGCTCGTCGAGCGCGCCAGGTCAGCGTGCCGCGCGGTTGCTGTCGGCGCGGTCGGCGTCGTAGAAGTCGCGGCTGCCGGCCTTGGCCAGGCCACGGGCGATCATGTAGCCGATGGTCAGGTAGGTGATGTAGCGCATCGCCTCGGACCCGCCGAAGGAGTCGCCGCCGGGGGCGTCGCCGTTGTCTCCGATGACGATGGCGGTGATGACGACCGCGACGACGGCGGCGATGTAGGCGTAGAGCTCGGTGGTCTTGGTCGAGGCCTTGGTCTCGGTGCTGATCCGACGGCCAGCGGCGTCGTGCGTGCGAGCGTTGTTGTTGTTGTTGTTGTTCGAAGCCATGAGGGATTCCGATCTGCTGCACGCGGCTGAGCAATGCTTGCCCGGCAAGCGTTGGGCAGAGCCGCGCGTGAGGCTTGCACTCTTCCGGTGCCCGGCGCGGCTTGCGTCACGCGCCTCGTAGGGGTGACGCCCCTGTGGTAGGGGTCACCCCAGCGCCTCCCTTGGCGTGACAGACTCGCGGCGATCGGTGTCTATGCGGACGGCTTACCCGCGTGCAGCGTGCCGGGGTCAGTCCTCGGTGTTGGGTCGTCTCCACTCCATCGCCGGTCCTGGTCGCTGATGTCCAGGCCGATGCCGTCGCGCCCGAGTCCGTGATCCAGCGCCCAGAGAATGGCGTTGGGGCGGGTGGTGACACCGATCTTGCGGTAGGCGGTGCGGATGTAGGTCTTGATGGTGTTCAGGCCGAGGTAAATCTCCTGGGCGATCTCGCCGTTGGACTTGCCAGCCGCGATCGCAGCAAGAACCTGCACCTCCCGCGGGCTCAATCCACTAAGCCTGTCCGGGGTCGTCAGCACGCGCTTGGTCCGCGCGACCAGCGAGGTCCGTAGTGCCCCAGCCACAGCGTCGACGAGCTGGGTGTCGGTGGCCGAGACGCTGACGAACCCGTGCACGGCCTGATCCCACTCCGCGAAGCCCTGGGCCGGAGGACGCGAGGTGAGCACCAGGACAGGGGCGTCCTCGCCGGTGGTGACGGCCTCCAACCCCTCTGCTTCGTCGTTCAAGGTGCCGGTCGCGTCCACGATGATGAGGTCCGCTGCGACGGTGGGGTCAGTCGCGTCGACGAAGTACACCGGGACCGGGAGTTCGCGCAGCATGCCGCGCAACCCGTGGCGGACCAGGTCGCGCGAGCTCAGCACGGCGATTCGAAGACCGTTCGGCATGGGCGGGACGTTAGCGAAAGGCACGCCCACCCGTAAGGCTGAGCCCCCATCGAGTCGCGGTTAGCGAGGGCGCCCGAGGGCGGCGCCACCACGACAGAATGGGTGAGCCGCGACAACGTCGACAGTCTTACCTTTGGCCGCAGGCCGACGCCCCGCGCTCGAGAATCCCCCCACCCGAGCGCGGGGTGTTCGGTGCCCAGCCGCGCCAGGGACGCAGACCTCGAGAAGGTAGCCAGAGTCGCTGACCAATCCGACCCGGCACGTGCTCCGAAGACACGGGTAGGGCTCGCGCTCGGGCCCAACTGGGGGGGTTGCCCGGTCGCGGGCCCCGTCCGCCTGATCGCCGCGGCCTGTACCCAGCCCTGGCGCACCTCGGTCGCATCGTTCACCGGCCGGGCGACCACGCACCAGCCCTCCCAGGCGCCTGTCTTCGTCTGCCGCCAACCGAGCAGCAACGCGGGCGCCGGCTCACCGATGTCGGTGACCCACACGTGCTCAGCGCGCGGCTGCACGCTGACGCCGCCGCTCGTCGCGCAACCGGCGGAGCCGGCGCACCAGCAGCGGGTAGGCCGCCAGTGCCTCAGGCCTGTCGATCAGCACGTTCACCGCCTGGTAGTAGCGAGTCGGGCTCATCGCGAAGCGCTCGCGGACGACTGTCTCCTTCGCCCTGGCGTACTTCCACCACGTGTCTTCGAGCTGGAGCATCATGTGGTCGCGCACGCCGAGGACCCCCATGGTCCCCATGCCGCGAAAAGTAGCCGTTTGCGCCGACATCCGGCGCAATGGCTACAGCAATGGCTACACCTGACATTTACTTGCTGTGCCCCAGGTAGGAGTCGAACCTACGACCTTTCGCTTAGGAGGCGGCTGCTCTATCCACTGAGCTACTGGGGCGGGCCACGTGGGCACCTCCACGGCGGAGGGCCACGACGACGGTCCACATCCTGTCAGGACCGGGTCGCGGTCGCCGAAACCGCCTCCGCGCGGGGGCCGCCGGGGCGCCGCTCCTGGGCCGGCTGCGGCGCCACGGGGACGTCGGCCGCGCGGGTCGGACCCGGGAGGTCGACGACGGCGACGGTGCCGCCGCCGGGGTTCGCCTGCAGCCGCAGGCTGCCGCCGTGCCGCTCGACGATGCGGTGGGAGATCGCCAGCCCCAGACCGGTGCCGGGATAGCTCGTCCGGCCGGCGGTCGTGGTGGGTGCCCGGACGAAGGGCTTGACCACCTCGGCCCGGAGCTCCTCGGGGATGCCGATGCCCCGGTCGGCGACGAGGATCCGCACCCCGCCACCGCGGCGCTCCTCGGCGGTGACCTCGACCACGGCGGGGGAGCCGGGCTCGACGTACTTCAGCGCGTTGCCGATCAGGTTGCCGAGCACCTGGCGCATCCGCTCCTCGTCGCACGCCACCGTCGGGAGGTCGCCCACGTGCACCGAGGGCCGCGGTGCCGCCTGCCCGTCACCCTCGCGCCCGGGGACGTGGCCGGCGACGACGTCGACGAGCGTGTCGCGGACGAGTCCACCCAGCGCCACCTCCCTGACGTCGAGGGTGGTGTTGTCGGCGGTGGTGTAGGCGAGGAGGTCGTCGATGAGCTGGGCCATCCGCCCCGCTGCCGCCGACGACATCTGCAGGTGGGTGGCGACCGTGCTCCTCGTCCGCTCGGGGCCGGTGAGGTCCTCCAGGCCGTCCTCGACCAGCTCCATCAGGCCCCGGACCAGGGTGAGCGGGTTCTTGAGGTCGTGGGCGACCATGCCGGCGAACGCGGCCTGCTCGGCCTGGCGGCGTCGCTCCTCGGTCACGTCGCGGAAGACCGCCAGGGCACCGCTCCGGTCCTGCCCCACGGTGATCGGCCGTCCCGACACGGCGATCTGGGTGCCGTCGGGACGGGCCCGGTTCCGGACGACCATCTCGACCCCGTCCGAGGCCTCCCCGGCCAGGGCCCGGGTCAGCGGCATCTCGTCCCGGGGGAACGGCGACCCGTCGAGTGCGAAGAGGCCGTAGTGCTGCTGCCACCGGTCCGGCCCGTCGGCGTCGCCGATGCCGTCGGAGGTCGCGGCGTCCTGGTCGGCCGGACCGTCGACGCCGAGCATCCGGCGCGCCGAGCGGGACTGGACCAGGACGGCGCCGTCCGCGTCGACCACGGTGACGCCCACCTCCTCGATGGTCTCGACCATGGTGTGGAGCAGCATCGCCTGGCTGCGGGCCGTCGCCTCGGCGGCGGCCAGGTCCCGGGTGGCGGCCCGCACCTCGCCGCGGGCCCGGGCCCGGCTCGAGGTGACGCTCCACCACAGCCCGGCGACCAGGAGGGCGATGACGACGGAGACGGCTCGGATCGCCGCCGGCCGGTGGCGGACGTCGCCGACGAGGGCGGCGTCGCCGGCGGTGACGTCGAGGGTCCAGGTCTGGTGGGCGACCGGGAGGGTGATGCTGCGTCGCCGGTCGGGTCCCGCCCCGGCGCCGCCGGCCACGGCGACGGCGACGGTGAGGCTCTCGCCCGCGGTGTCGTCGGCGGACAGGGCGACGTCGACGCGACCCTCGGCGGCCTGGCCCACGACACCACCGAGGAAGTCCTGGCCGCGCAACCCCATCAGCACCCAGCCGACGAGCCGGTCCTGCCGCAGCACGGGCGCCGTGACCACGAACGAGGTCTGGCGCTCGGTCTCCGGCAGCTGCTGGTCGATGATGAGCTGGTAGGCCTGCGACATCGTGACGTCGCCCGACTCGCGCGCCCGGGTCAGCGCCTCGAGGGCGGCGGGCGCCCCGGCCAGGTCCACCCCGGTGCGGCGCTGGCTGCTCCCGTCGAGGGGCTTGCTGAGCACGGCGAAGACGTGGGTGTCGGCGGCCTCCACCGGGTCGAGCTCGAGGTCGACCGACCCGCGGGCGCGCCAGGTGGCCGCGAACGCACCGAGCCCGGCGTCGTCGACCGGCCGGGCCAGGAACGCCAGCGAGGTGGCACCGGCCAGGGTCATCGAGTCCAGCGGCGCGGCGGCGGTCTCGAAGGCGGCCGCGTCGACCCGCTCGCCCGACGCGAGGCCGGCCGCCACCAGCCGCAGGGCGTCTCCGTGGCGGCGGACCTCGTCCTGCGCGGCGTCCTGCACGGCGGCGGCCCGGGTGTCCAGCGTGCGAGCCGCGAGGTCGGAGGCCTCGTGGGACACCACGGCCGCCCACGCGAGTCCGGCCGACAGCGTCACCAGCCCGATCGCCACAGAGCCGGCCGCGGCCCGGCGCACGGTCCGGCGCAGGTCGGTCGAACGGTCCGGGGCACCACGCCTCGACAACAGCACGTCAGGTCTGCCTCTCAGGTCGATCGGACGGCGTCCGGGGGGAGACGCCGACCCGTGGAGAGACTGTCGTCCTCCGGGCCGCGCCGGGGCAGGTTCGGTGGATCCGGGCGAGGCGTCTAGACCGCGGCCGGCCGACTTCGCGGCCAGGAGACCGCGCCAGTGACTGCTGGGACGGGTGGGACGAGCGCCGTCGTGACCTCCGCATCAGCAGCCCGCCGCGGTTTGGGAGGGGCGGTGCGGACCCCGCAGAATGACCTGGTAAGCCCGACGACACCCAAGGTGCCCATGTCCCTCGAGTCCGACCCCGCCCCCGACGTCATCTCCTCGGAGGGGTCCGCGACCCCGGTGCCCTCGGCGCCGAAGCGCCGCGGCCGTGGCAAGAAGCGCTACAAGGTCCTGACGGTCGTCACCGCGTGCGTCGTGACCCTCGGGCTGGTCCTCGGCCTCGGCGCGACGTACTTCTACCGCCACCTCGGCGACAACATCGACTACCAGGACTACGACGACCAGCTCACCGCGCGACCGGCCAAGAAGGAGGTCGCCGGGCCGCAGGAGCCGATGAACATCCTGGTGATGGGCTCCGACACCCGCGACGGGGCGGGCAACAACATCGACGGGCTCACCGGCGACGGTGAGCGGTCCGACACCACGATCATGTTCCACCTCTCGGCCGACCGCACCTTCGCCTACGGCATCAGCATCCCGCGCGACAGCCTCGTCGACCGTCCCGACTGCACCGACGAGGACGGCGACACCATCCCCGGCGAGGACGACGTGATGTGGAACGAGGCGTTCGCCGTCGGCGGGCCCGCGTGCACGATGCAGCAGTTCGAGCAGCTCACCGGCATCCGCCTCGACAACTACGTCAAGGTCGACTTCAACGGCTTCCGCGACATGGTCGACGCCATCGACGGCGTCCAGGTCTGCATCCCCGAGGCCATCGAGGACCCCGACCACGGGATCAGCATCCCGGCCGGCACGCGGGAGGTCCGCGGCAACGAGGCCCTCAACTACGTCCGCGCCCGCTACACGCTGGGTGACGGCTCCGACCTCGGCCGGGTCAAGCGTCAGCAGGCCTTCATCGCGGCGATGGCGAGCAAGCTGCTCTCCGCCGGGACGCTGACCCGCGTGGACCGCGTCGTCGGCTTCCTGGACGCCGCCACCTCCTCGCTGCAGACCGACTTCGAGTCCCCGATCCAGATGGCCAAGGTCGGCAACTCCTTCAAGGACATCGGCGCCGACAAGATCAAGTTCGTCACCGTGCCCTGGCAGTACTCGCCGGTGGACCCCAACCGCGTCGCCTGGCTCCCCGAGGCCGACGCCCTCTGGGCGAAGGTCCTCGACGACCAGCCGGTGACCAACAAGCTGATCCCCGACGTGATCACCGCCGCCGACGACGTCACCAGCGGCGCCAAGGCCGGGGGCAGCGGCACCCCCACCTCCGACAAGGTCGCGGCGCGCGAGTCCGCCGGGCTCTGCGCCTGATCGTCGTGACCGACCCGACCCGGCCCGAGACCCGCGAGGAGCGCCGACGGCGCCTCGAGGCGATCTTCGGCGACACCCTGCCCGACACCACCTCCGACGAGCGCGACGACGCGCGCGCCCCGCGCGAGGAGTCGGCGTCCGAGGCGTGGCTGAAGGCCCAGGTGCCGCCGCACCACGGGTGAGCCGCAGGAGTGACGGGCCAAGTCGCCGGGCACCGCGCGGCTCACGCGGCGGGTCGGGTGCCGCCGCCGACTTCCAGCAGCAGCTCTGCCAGGGCCACCGCACCGGCCAGGATCCGGCGCACCTCCTCCGGCCGCAGCATCACGTCCTCGTAGGTGAAGCGCAGCACCATCCACCCGGCGACCACCATCTCGTTGTAGCGGCGCGCGTCGCGACAGAGCGCCGAGCGGCCCCCGTGCCAGGCGAAGGAGTCGGCCTCGCACGCGATCCGCAGTCGCCGGTCGACGAGGTCGGCCCGCGCCGAGAAGGAGCCGTTGCGGATCTGGCCCTGCGGCTCGACGGCCAGCCCGGGGACGGTGTCGCAGATGGCCCGCAGCACGGACTCGAACGGGTTGGCCGCCTCGCCCGAGGCGCGGGCGGCGACGGCGCGCACCTGCGGCGACCCCGGCCCGCGCGCCCCCTCGGCGACCCGGCGGAGCAGGTCGTGGCAGTGGCTCTCGCGCAGCGCGGAGTCGGCCACGGCGAGGGCCTCGTCGTGGGGCAGCCGGCGCAGGCACTGCTCCAGGGTCAGCGCGGGCGACGTGGCGCCGTCGGTGACGAGGTCCGGACCGAGGTCGGCCCAGTGCACGTGGGCCAGGCGCGCGCGTCGTCCGAGCTTGCGGCCGCGGGGGACCGTCACGTGGGGCCGGTCGGGGACCGTCTTGACGGCCCAGCCGTGGTGGAGCGCGGCGCTGGTCAGCGACAGCACGCCCCCGAGCACCACCGCGACGCGCGCCGCCTCGTCGGCACCGGGCAGGGAGTAGACGCCGCGGTCGTCGCGGCGCACCGACCCGGCGGCGACGGCGGCCTCGACCTCGGCGCGTCCGACCAGGCGGGCCAGCGAGCCGTACCGTGCGACACCCCCGAGCTCGGTCAGCCACTCGGCCGCGGACCAGGACATGCGCCCAGCCTGCTCGGTCGGGCGCGGCGCCGCACCCGTCCTCCACAGGAGCGACCAGGGCCGGGACGCGCAGGTGCCGCCCCACCGGTGGGACGGCACCTGGACGAGCGGTCGTGCTGGCGGTTGCTCAGGCCTTGTGGGCACCGCCGGCGAGCGAGTCGCGGATCTGGCGGAGCAGCTCGATGTCCTCGGGGGTGCCGGCGGGCGGCGAGGGGAAGAAGCGCTCCTTGGCCTTCACGTACGGGGTGACCACGAGGAAGTAGACGACGGCGGCCAGGATGACGAAGGAGACGACGGCGTTGAGGAACGCGCCGAAGCTGTTCTCGACGTTGCTGAAGTACTCCGAGGTCGAGTCGGGCATCTGGGCGGTGAGCCAGTTGGTGAACGTCGTGACCACGGCACCGAAGGCGGTACCGATGATCACCGCGACCGCGAGGTCGACGAGGTTCCCCCGGAAGAGGAAGTTTCTGAATCCACTCATGTCGGTGCTCCTTGGGTGCCGAGGCGGGGTTCCCCGCGCCGTGACGACGTTACTGCCTCGACCAGGCGAAGGTCAGCACCATCCGGGCCGTGGCGTCGGCCAGGTCGGTCACCTCCGACGGCGCCACCCCGAGCACCACCAGGCGCCCGGGCATCCCCGTCGGCCCGGCGACGTCGTCGGCCGCGGGCAGCGCGAGCACCGTCGCGCCGGGCGCGACGGCGGAGGCCGTGCCGGCCTGAGGATCGGCCGCGACCAGGTCGACGACGTCGCCGACCCGCAGCAGCGCGACCGTCCCGGCGTCCGGGAGCCGGACCGGGACGGCGACCAGGTCGGGCCGCCCGGCCGTCAGCCGCTCGCCGACCAGCCGGACCTCGGTGAGCGGCTCGCCGCGCGAGACCGGCGCCGCGAGCACCCGGCCGGTCGCCACCCCGGCCAGGCCGGACGGGACGGCGTCCGGTGGCAGCGCGACGGTCGTCAGGTCGCGCTCGTGGACGACCTCGCCGGCCGGCAGGTCGCGGGCGGCCACCTGCACCGGCACCGCGGGCGGCGGCTCGGCGCGGGTCGCGGCCAGCCCGGCCGCCACGGCGACGGCGGCCAGCAGCGCCGCGAGCGGACGCCGGCGCCGCAGCACGGCCCGCCGGGCGCCACCGAGGGCGCGGGCCGGTCGGCTACGGGGGCGGGGGTGGAAGGAGACGTCGGGCACCCGACGACGCTAGGCGAGCCGGGCCACGGCTGCCGAGGCTCTCCACAGGGCCCCCGAGCGCGGTCAGGAGCTGCTGGAGGCGGCGCTGCCCGACGAGGACGAGCCCGAGGAGGAGCTGCCCGAGGACGAGCCCGACGACTCGCTCTTCGTGGCCGGCTTCGCGTCGGACTTCTTGTCGGCCTTCTTCTCCGACTTGTCCGAGCCACCCTCGACGGCCGGGACGCTCGAGGACGACGTCGAGCGGCTGTCGTTGCGGTAGAAGCCCGAGCCCTTGAAGACCACGCCGACGGCGTTGTAGACCTTGCGCAGCCGGCCCTGGCACTCGGGGCAGACCGTGAGGGCGTCGTCGCTGAACTTCTGGACCTGGTCGAACGCGTGGTGGCACTCGGTGCAGGCGTACTGGTAGGTCGGCACGGTTCTCCTCGGATGGGGTCGGGAGAGGGATTGGCACTCTGCCCTGACGAGTGCCAACTCTACGCCACGGCAGAATGTTCCGCACGATGACGGTCACCAGCCCCCAGCTCGACGAGCCCGCCGACCCGTCGACGTCGCGACGGCGGTGGCCGCCGCTGTGGTGGCGACGCTTCCGGCTGCTACCCCGGACCCTGCGGGTCTCGACCTACGTCGTGGTCGCGATCGTGCTGGTGCTGGTGGCCAGCCTGCTCGTCGGCGTCGTCGTGGTCCGCCGGTCGTTCCCGCAGACGACCGGCGAGGTCGAGGTGGCCGGGCTGAGCGGCGAGGTGGAGGTCGTGCGCGACGAGCACGGCATCCCGCAGGTCTACGCCGACACCACCGAGGACCTGATGCGCGCCCAGGGCTTCGTGCACGCCCAGGAGCGGTTCTTCGAGATGGACGTGCGCCGCCACGCCACCGCCGGCCGGCTGGCCGAGCTCTTCGGTGCGGACGCCGTCGAGACCGACGCCTACGTGCGCACCATGGGCTGGCGCCGGGTCGCGGAGGCCGAGCTGCCGCTGCTCGACCCCGACACCCGTGTCGCGCTCGACGCCTACGCGGCCGGGGTGAACGCCTACCTCGACGACCGGGCGCTCGGCGCGATCGCGCTCGAGTACGCCGTCCTCGACGTCGGCGGGCTCGACTACCAGCCCGAGCCGTGGACCGCCGTCGACTCCCTCGCCTGGCTCAAGGCGATGGCCTGGGACCTGCGCGGCAACATGACCGAGGAGATCGAGCGCGCCCTCGCCACCGCCGCCGTGGGGGAGGAGCGGACCGCCGCGCTGTTCCCGCCCTACCCGTACGCCGAGCACGACCCGATCGTGAAGCAGGGCGCCGTGGTCGACGGCGTCTTCGAGCAGGACGCCACCACGGGCGGCACCCGCAACCCGGTGCGACCGCCGTTCGGTCGCGGTGGTCAGGTCGCCGACCGGCTCGGCCGCCTCGCGGCCGGCCTCGACCGGATGCCGGCCTGGCTCGGCCGCGGCGACGGCCTGGGCAGCAACTCGTGGGTCGTCTCCGGCGAGCACACCGACACCGGCGCGCCGCTGCTCGCCAACGACCCGCACCTCGGCGTCTCCATGCCCGGGGTCTGGATGCAGGTCGGCCTGCACTGCCGCACCGTGGGGCCGGCGTGCCCCTACGACGTCGCCGGCTTCTCGTTCTCCGGGGTGCCCGGCGTGATCATCGGGCACAACGCCGACATCGCCTGGGGCTTCACCAACCTCGGCCCCGACGTCACCGACCTCTACGTCGAGCAGGTCGTCGGCGACCGGTGGCGCTACCGCGGCCGGCTCCGCGAGCTGGAGGTCCGCGAGGAGACGATCGAGGTGGCCGGCGGCGACGACGTCACCCTCACCGTGCGCTCGACCCGGCACGGCCCGATCCTCTCCGACGTCGACGACCTGGTCGCCGACGTCGGAGCGGTCGCGGCCGCCGAGGACGGCGCCGGGGAGGACGGGGCGGGCGGGGGAGCGTCCGGGGGCACCGAGTACGCCGTCTCCCTGTCGTGGACGGCGCTGACCCCGGCGCCCACCGCCGACGCGATCCTGGGGCTGAACCGGGCCTCGGACTGGGACACCTTCCGCACCGCGGTGGCCGACTTCGCCGCGCCCGCGCAGAACATCGTCTACGCCGACCGCGAGGGCCACATCGGCTACCAGGCCCCGGGCCGGATCCCGATCCGCGTGTCCGGGAACGACGGCATGCTGCCCTCGGCCGGGTGGCGACCGGAGAACGACTGGACCGGCGAGTACGTGCCCTTCGACGGGCTGCCCAGCGTCCTCGACCCCGCCGAGGGGTTCGTCGTCACCGCCAACCAGGCCGTCACCGACCGGCGCTACCCCTACCTCCTCGGCAACGACTGGGACCCCGGCGACCGTTCCGACCGGATCCGGCACCTGATCGAGGACCAGCTCGACGACGGGTCCGAGCAGGGCGGCACGCTCTCGGCCGAGGAGCTGCTCGACGTCCAGCGCGACGACCGCAACCCGCTCGCGCCGGTGCTCGTGCCACACCTGCTGGACGTCGTCCTCGACGGCGGCTACGACGACGACGGGCAGCGGCTGCTGGAGACGTGGGACTTCGACCAGCCGGCCGACAGCGCGGCCGCCGCCTACTACAACGTGGTGTGGCGCGACCTGCTGGCCAGGACGTTCCACGACGAGCTGCCGGAGGAGCTGTGGCCCGACGGCGGCGCCCGGTGGATGGCGGCGCTCCCGGCGATCCTGGCCGACGCCCGCAACCCGTGGTGGGACGACCTCGCGACCGAGGGCGTCGTGGAGACCCGCGACGACGTCCTGCGCGCGGCGCTGCTCCAGGCGCGCGACGACCTGACCTCGATGATCGGCCCCGACCCCGACGACTGGACGTGGGGTGCGCTGCACCGCCTCGAGCTGCGCTCCTCGACCCTGGGGGAGTCCGGCATCGGCGTCGTCGAGCGGCTCTTCAACCGCGGCGGCTGGGAGGTCGGCGGCGGCAGCTCGATCGTCGACGCGACCGGCTGGGACGCGGCCGAGGGGTTCGAGGTCGTGACGGCGCCGTCGATGCGGATGCTCGTCGACCTCGCCGACCTCGACGCGTCGCGCTGGATCAACCTCACCGGGGTCTCCGGCCACGCCTTCCACCCGCACCAGACCGACCAGACCGACCTCATGGTCGACGGTGGGACCCTGCCCTGGGCCTTCTCCCGCGACGCGGTCGAGGCCGCCGGCGAGGACGTGCTCACCCTCGTCCCGCCGTCCGGGGAGTAGCGGCGCGCTAGCGGCCCGGGCCGCCCGGGCCGGTCGGGGCGAAGCGGCGCAGCCCGGCGGGGGTGGCGGCGGCGGTCACCGGCCGGTCGTGGGGTTCGACCGGGACGGCGCGGTCGGTCTCCTCGTCGTACAGCAGCACGCAGGTGAGGGTGCCGAGGGGGACGCGGCCCAGGGCCCGGTCGTAGGAGCCGCCCCCGCGGCCCATCCGCAGGCCGGTCGCCGAGACGGCCAGGCCGGGCACGAGCACGACGTCGGCCGTCGCGACCGCGTCGACGCCGAGCCGCTCGGACGTCGGCTCGAGCAGCCCGCGGCGGGCCGGGGCCAGCCCGCCCGGTGCGCCGGTGTGCACGGCCCAGTCCAGGTCGCCGTCGGGGAGCAGCACCGGCAGCACCACCCGCCGGCCGGCGGCGAGCAGCGCGTCGAGGAGCAGGCCGGTGCCGGGCTCGGTGCCGACCGAGACGTAGGCCGCCACGGTGGCGGCCCGACGGACCTCGGGCGCGGCCAGGACGTGCTCGGCGAGGGCCCGCGCGTGGGCCCCGACCTCGGCGGGGGTCAGGCGGTTCCGGGCGGTCAGGACCTGGTCGCGGAGGGCGACCTTGGCGGGGGACGGGCCGGGCGCCGGTGCGGGCGGATGTGCGGGCGGATGTGCGGGGGCCACCCGATGAGCCTAGGCTCGGTGTCATGGGTAGTCCTGCACTGAAGCGGGCGCGAGCCAAGATGGCCGACGCCGGTGTCGACGAGGTCGCGATCGACACCTTCTCCCACTACTTCCGGCTCCTCGAGCACGGCGAGACCGGGATGGTGCCGGAGGCCACCATCGACCCGGTCGACATGCCGTCGCTGGCCGACGTCGAGGTCGACGACGCCACCGCCGCGGAGGCGATCCGGCACACCGCCGTCATCAAGCTGAACGGCGGCCTCGGCACCTCGATGGGCATGGACCGCGCCAAGTCGCTGCTGTGCGTGGGCCGCGGCCGGTCGTTCCTCGACGTCATCGCGCGCCAGGTGCTGCACCTGCGCGAGCAGCACGACGCGCCGCTGCCGCTGATCTTCATGAACTCCTTCCGCACCTCCGCCGACACGATGGCCGCGCTCGCGCGCTACGACGACCTCGCCGTCGACGGCCTGCCGCTGGAGTTCCTCCAGAACAAGGTGCCGAAGCTGCTCGAGAAGGACCTCAGCCCGGTCGGCTGGCCGGCCGACCCCGACCTCGAGTGGTGTCCGCCGGGTCACGGCGACCTCTACACCGCGATGCGGGGCACCGGCCTGATCGACCTGCTCCTCGAGCGCGGCTACCGCCACGTCTTCGTCTCCAACTCCGACAACCTGGGCGCCGTACCGGACCCGCGGGTCGCCGGCTGGTTCGCCTCCGGCGGGGCGCCGTTCGCGATCGAGGCCGTGCGCCGCACGCCGTCGGACCGCAAGGGCGGGCACTTCGCGCGCCGCCGTTCCGACGGCCGGATCGTGCTGCGCGAGACCGCGCAGACCCCCGACGCCGACCGCGCCGCCCTCGCCGACCTCGACCGGCACCGGTTCTGCTCGACCAACAACCTCTGGTTCGACCTCGGCGCGATGAAGCAGGCGCTCGACGTCCGCCAGGGGATCCTGGGGCTGCCGCTGATCCGCAACGTCAAGACCGTCGACCCCGGCGACCCCAGCACGCCGCGGGTGATCCAGGTCGAGACGGCGATGGGCGCGGCGATCGAGGTCTTCGAGGGCTCGCAGCTGATCGAGGTCGGCCGCGACCGGTTCGTGCCGGTCAAGACGACCAACGACCTGCTGGTGCTGCGCTCCGACGTCTACGCGGTCGGGACCGACTTCGTGCTCGACCAGGTCGCCCCGGAGATCCCGTTCGTCGACCTCGACGCCGAGGTCTACAAGCTCGTCGGCGAGTTCGACAAGCGCTTCCCCGAGGGCGCGCCCTCGCTGGTGAAGGCCTCCTCGCTCCGTGTCGACGGCGACGTGACCTTCGGCCGCGGGGTCCAGGTGGTCGGCGACGTCGAGCTGAGCGCCACCAGCCCCGAGCGGATCGACGCCGGTGCGGTGCTCGGGTCGACCGGGTCGGATGCCTGACCTGCGCTCGGTCGACGAGCACCTCGCGTCGATCCTGGCCGCGACCACCCCGTCGCCCGCCGTCGAGCTCCCGCTGCTCGACGCCCTCGACCTCGCCGCGGCCGAGGACGTCGTCGCCACGATCCGACTGCCGCGCTTCGACAACTCCGCCATGGACGGCTACGCCGTGCACAGCGCGGACGTCGCCGCCGCGGCCGACCGGGCCCCGGTGACGCTGCCGGTGATCGGCGAGATCGGCGCCGGCCAGGCCGAGTCCGGCGTCCACGACCTGCCGCCCGGCTCGGCGGCGAAGATCATGACCGGGGCCCCGATGCCGGCCGGCGCCGACACCGTCGTCCCCTACGAGTGGACCGACCGCGGCGCCACCGAGGTCACGATCACCCGGGCCGCCGCCCCGCGCCAGCACGTCCGCTTCGCCGGCGAGGACGTCGCCACGGGCGACCTGGTCGTGGAGGCCGGCACCGCGCTCGGGCCGCGCCACCTGGGCCTGCTCGCCTCGCTCGGACGCCCGAGCGTGCTGGTGCGCCCGCGCCCGCGGGTGCTCGTCGTGTCCACCGGCTCCGAGCTGCGCGACCCGGGCGAGGAGCTCGACGCCGACTCGATCTACGACGGCAACTCCTACCTGCTCTCCGGCTCAGTGCGCCGCGCCGGCGGCGTCGCCTCCCGCGTCGGCCTGGTCCCCGACCGGCCCCAGGCCTTCCTCGACGCCCTCGCCGAGCGGCTCCCCGAGACCGACGTCGTGGTGACCTCCGGCGGCATCTCGATGGGCGACTACGACGTCGTCAAGGAGGCGCTGCTGAGCGTCGGCACCGTGTGGTTCGGCGGGCTCGCGATGCAGCCCGGCAAGCCGCAGGGCTTCGGCCACCTCGTCAGCCCCGACGACCCGGGGCGCCGGGTGCCGTTCTTCGCGCTGCCGGGCAACCCGGTGTCGTCCTACCTGTCCTTCGAGGTGTTCGTCCGCCCGGCCCTGCGCCGGATGCTGGGCCTGACCCCGGAGACGCGACGCCCGGTGACGGCCCGGCTCACGCACGCCGTCACCTCACCCCCCGGACGCCGGCAGTTCCTGCGCGGCGTCGTGACCGTCGGCCCCGACGGCACGACGGTCACCGAGGTCGAGCCGGTCGGCGGGTCGGGCTCGCACCTGGTGGGCGACCTCGCGGCGTCCGACGCGCTGATCGTCGTCCCCGAGGACGTCACCGCCGTCGCCGCCGGCGAGCGGGTCACCGTGATCCGGCTCGACCAGGACTGAGGACACCATGGACAGGCTGACCCACGTCGACGAGCACGGCGCCGCCCGGATGGTCGACGTGTCGGCCAAGGACGTCACCGCCCGCACCGCCACCGCGTCGGGCCGGGTGCTCGTCTCGCCGGCCGTCGTCGCGCTGCTGAACGCCGAGGGCGTGCCGAAGGGCGACGCGCTCGCCGTCGCGCGGCTCGCCGGGATCATGGGGGCCAAGCAGACCTCGTCCCTGATTCCGCTGTGCCACCCGCTGGCGCTGTCGTCGGTGAGCCTCGACCTCGTCGTCGGCGCGGCGTCGGTCGACATCACCGCCGCCGTCCGCACCACCGACCGCACCGGCGTGGAGATGGAGGCGCTGACCGCCGTCGCGGTCGCTGCGCTGACCGTCGTCGACATGGTCAAGGCCGTCGACAAGGCCGCGGTCATCACCGACGTGCGGATCGAGACCAAGACCGGCGGCAAGAGCGGCGACTTCGAGCGGGGCGACCGGTGAGCCTGCGCGGTGAGGTCGTCGTCGCCTCCAACCGGGCCGCCGCGGGGGTGTACGCCGACGAGACCGGCCCGCTCATCGTCGAGGCCCTGCGCGGGCTCGGCTTCGTGGTCGACGCACCGGTCGTGGTCCCGGACGGCGACCCGGTGGGCGCCGCGATCCGTGCCGCCGTCGACGGGGGAGCGCGGGTGGTGCTCACCACCGGCGGCACCGGCCTGACCCCGACCGACCGCACGCCGGAGCAGACCGCCGCGCTGCTGGACCGCGAGGTGCCGGGCATCGCCGAGGCGATCCGGGCGGCCGGCGCCGCGGCCGGCGTCCCGACGGCGGTGCTGTCGCGCGGCCTGGCCGGCGTGGTCGGCGACTGCCTGGTGGTCAACCTGCCGGGCTCGCGCGGGGGCGTGAAGGACGGTCTCGCGGTGCTGGCGCCGATCCTGGTGCACGCCGTCGAGCAGGTCGTCGGGAGCGACCACTGAGCCGCGCGGCCGGCTGGCCGGCGACGCTGTCGTCGGGCACCTCGCCCGTCGTCGTGCTGCGCCCGCTGCGTCGCGGCGACGTCGCCGCGTGGCGCGACGCCCGCCGCCGCAACACCGCGTGGCTGGTCCCGTGGGACGCCACCGCGCCCCCCGGTGCCCCGTCGCGCCCGGTCACGTTCCGCCGGCTGGTGCGGCGGCTGCGGCGCTCGGCGGCGCAGGGGACGACGCTCCCGTTCGCGATCGAGGTCGACGGCCGCTTCGCCGGGCAGCTGACCGTCAACAACGTCGTCCGCGGCTCCGCGCAGTTCGCCTCGATCGGCTACTGGCTCGACCGCGACTTCGCCGGGCGCGGCGTGATGCCCCGCGCCGTGGCGATGGCCGTCGACCACTGCTTCGAGACCGCCGGGCTGCACCGCATCGAGATCGCGATCCGGCCCGAGAACTCCAACTCGCTGCGCGTCGTCGAGAAGCTCGACATCCGCGAGGTCGGCTACGCCCCGCGCTACCTGCACATCGACGGCGAGTGGCGCGACCACCGGCTCTACGGCATCACCAGGGAGGAGGTGCCGCTCGGCCTGCTGCGCCGCCTCGACGACGCCGAGTCGGCGTGAAGGTGAAGTCCGGAGCCGCCGAGTCGGCGTTCGGACTGAGCGGGAACGCCGACTCGGCGGGGCGGATGAGTCCCACGCGTCACACCAGCAATGTGCGACACACGCCTGGACGTCCGACCGACCGTGCGGTATCGCTCCTAACCTCAGGACGTGGACCTGAGCGCGTTGATCTTCGTCGCCCTGGCAGTGGCCTGGGCCGTCTACCTGATCCCCAAGGCGCTCCGCCACCACGAGGAGAGTGCTTCCTCGCGGTCGGTCGAGGGCTTCTCCGAGCGGATGCGGGTGCTGGCACGGCGTGAGCCCGTCGACCGCAAGACCGCGCGCCTGGTGGTGACGCCCGGCCGTCCCGCGGCCACCGCCACCGCACCGGTCGGGAGGGCCACGCCGATCGAGCCGGCGCGGGTCGAGCCGGAGAAGGTCGAGCCCGCGGGCGCGACCGGCTCCGCGCGACCGGTCGCCGTCCGGCGCGCCGCGGCCCGCCGTGCCGCGCGACGCCGCCTCCGCGTCGTCCTCGCGATCCTGCTCGCCGGCGTCGTCGTCGGCGTCCTGGCCGCGCTCGGCCAGGTCGCCTGGGTCGCCCTCGCCGCGCCGGGCGCCGTCCTGGTCGCCTGGCTGGTCGCCTGCCGGCTCATGGTCAAGCAGGAGCGGGCGGTCGACGCCCCCGCCACCCGGCTGCCCGTGACGCCGAGCGTCGAGGAGCCCGTCGCCGACGACGACGGCCCGCACACCGAGGAGTTCTCCGTGGTCCTCGACGAGGAGCCGGCGCCCGCGCCCGTCGTCCCCACCGACGGCGCTCCCGAGCCGCAGCCCGCCCCGCCGGCCGCCGCGCCGGCCTCGGGCGGCTGGGACCCGGTCCCGACCACGCTCCCGACCTACGTCGGCAAGGAGCAGGCCGCGCGCCGGACGGTGCGCACCATCGACCTCGACTCGACCGGCGTCTGGACCTCCGGTCGCAGCGCCGTCGACTCCGCCATCGCCCGCGAGGCCGACCAGGCCCGCGAGGCCTCGCGCAGCACCGAGCGCTCGGCCGCCGAGCGTCGCGCCTCCGGCGACTGACCGGCACCCGATTCGGAGCGCCGCGGGGGCGGTGCTAACGTTTGCCACCGCGTCGCACGACGCACCGGGGCTGTGGCGCAGTTGGTAGCGCGTCTCGTTCGCAATGAGAAGGTCAGGGGTTCGAATCCCCTCAGCTCCACCAGATCCACCGGAACCGCAGGCCGCTCCCGGCCTGCGGTTCCGTCGTTCCGGGCCTCGGTGCCGGGCCCGTTTGCCCCCCGCGGTCACGGGGCAGGCAGGTGGTGCCCGGCGCCGCCGTCGCCGTGACCGCGTCGCCGGGCCACGCAGCCCACGACAGGAGCCGTTCCGTGTCCGACCCCCACGCCCCCGCCCAGCCGCCCGCCTCGCCACCACCGCCCCCGGGCGCCGGCCGTCCGACGCGGGCGCCGTGGGTGGTGGCCGCCCTGGCTGCCGTGGTGGCCCTCGCCGCGGTGGTCGCGCTGGTGGTCGTGCTCGTCGGCGGCGACGACGAGGGCGGCTCCGACGGCGACGCGGGCGGCTCCGACGGCGGCTCCGACGGGGGCACCGAGCGGGGCTTCGACTCACCGGCGGAGGCGGTGACCTTCATGGTCGACCGCCTGGCCGCCGGGGAGGGCGGGGAGGCCGCGGAGGCCTTCGCGGTCGAGCCCGTCGTGGCGGGGTGGTCCTACGAGGCGCAGGCCGAGCGGATCAGGGCCGTGTCGTTCAGCACCTGGCTGCCCGGGGCGTCCGACGGCTACGACGAGATCAACGAGGACGTGCGACGCGGCGAGATCGCGGTGGAGCTGCGCACACTGGTCCGCAACGTCCTCGCCCCCGAGCGCGACCAGGCCGCGACGACGTCCCTGGGCGACGACGTGACCGCCGAGGAGCTGGTCGACGAGCTGTCGCCCGAGCCGCTGTCGGAGCTGTCCGCGGTGCGGGTCGACGAGCTCGACCGGTCCGAGGCGGCCTTCGCCGAGACGCTCGAGCAGCAGGCGGACGTCTACGGGGCCGACGAGCTCCGGATGGTCGGGATGCTCCTCGACACCGCCGAGGGCCAGGTGATGGGCGGGGCCATGGCGGTGCGCTACGAGGACGAGTGGTCGCTGCTCTCGCTGTCGGCGCCGCTGCTGGGCGTGCCGCTCAACCGCCTCGTGCCGGTGACGGAGCAGGAGTACCTCGAGGCCGTCGCGTCGGCCCTCGGGTCCGACGACTGAGCTCGTCCGGCCGGTGGTGCCGGCGGGACTCGTCGGCGGCTGGCCCGCCAGACCCCGAACGCCTCCTCGGAGGTCTTCGCAGCGTGGGAGAGTCGACCCCGCCGACGAGGCAGTCCACGGCGGCGGCCACGAGGACGCCGGTGCTGCCGCGACCCGGGGCGAGGCCCGCGGCGTCGCCCCGCCACCACCGCGCGACGTCGGCGAGTCTGGCCAGGGACGGCTCGGCGGACGGGACGGGCAGCGGGGCTGGCAGCGGGGCGGGGAGCGGGGCGGGCACGCCCGCATCGTCGCCCACCAGCCGTGGCCGCGCACCGGACTTGCTCCGTCCGACGAGCGGTCGTGCTGCGTTTACACCCCGGCGACCCGGGCTTCCTACGGTCACGGCGTCCCCACCGGGTCCGGGCCCGGTGCTGCCCCAGCCTGGAGGAATCCATCGTGTCCCTCGTCCCGTCCGAGCTCTCCCTGTCGCGCCGCGCCGTGGTCGGCGCCGGCGCCGCCGCCGCGTCCGTGCTCGCGCTCGGCTCCGCCGTCCGCCCCGCCCCCGCCGCCGCCCGGACGGCCCGCGCGCTGTCCACCGCGCGCGCCGGCACGCTCGGCCTGCTCACCGACCCGTTCCTGCAGGCCCCGACCGCGGACGGCGTCTCCGTGGTCTGGATGACCGAGTACGCCGGCGCCGGGCACACGCTCCTCGTGGGTGACGCCGTCGAGTCGCTCACCGACGAGCAGCTGGTCGCCGCCGCGAGCGGTACCGCCGTCGCCGGCGTCCGCAGCTTCCCGGCGGACTCCTCCCGACTCTCCCGGGTCGTCGAGGACGCCGCCTCGAACGTGCCGGTGAAGCCGGCCACGATGGTCGCGCGCGAGGTGCACCGCCACGAGGCCGTCGCCTCCGGGCTCGGCGAGCGGACGCCGTACCGCATCGTGAGCACCTCCGGCGGCGAGTTCGCCGCGTCCGGGACCTTCGAGCTCGCGCCGGCGCCGAAGCCCGGCCAGGGCGCCACCATCCTGCTGACCAGCGACCACCAGGCGATGGTCAACACCCCGGCCAACCTGGAGGTCGCGAAGGCGACCCTCGGCCGGATCGACGCCGTCTTCCTCGCCGGCGACCTCGTCAACGTGCCCGACCGCGCCTCGGAGTGGTTCGACGACACCCGCGGCAGCGGCTTCTTCCCCGCGCTCCAGGGCCGCGGGGGACGGGTCTCCACCGGCGGCCGCTCCTACGCCGGCGGCGAGATCGTCCAGTCCGCGGTGCTCTACCCGGCGATCGGGAACCACGAGGTCCAGGGCCGCGTCGACGGGCTCACCGCCCTCAACCTCAACAACTGCGTGCCCCGCGAGGTCGCCGAGCGGCGCTACGCGCAGGTCGCGGCCACCGTGAACCCGACCGGCGACCCCGCCGTCGAGGCGCAGTGGATCGAGGACAACTCGTGGAGCACCACCACCTACGAGGAGATCTTCTCGCTCCCCGAGGACTCGCCCGGCGGCAAGAAGTACTACGCCACCACGGTCGGCGACGTCCGGATGATCAGCCTGTTCTCGACCCGGATCTGGCGCGGCACCAACGCCAACACGCTGCCGGCCGAGCGCACCGCGACCAGCCGCTACCAGGAGTCGGCCGCGACCCTCGGCGACCCGATGGCGCAGGGCTACGGCGAGTTCGTCTTCGAGTCCCTCGCCGAGGGCAGCGAGCAGTACGAGTGGCTGAGGGCGGAGCTGGCCAGCGAGGAGTTCCAGGGCGCGGCGATCACCGTCGTCGTGCTGCACGAGGGCCCGCAGGGGATCGGCGACAACATCATGCCGGTCTTCGCCGAGCCCGACCGGATCGAGAGCCGCGACGCCAGCGGGGCGCTCACCTCGGTGCGCTACGAGTACCACCCGAGCGACAACATGCTGCTGCACGACCTCCAGCCGCTGCTGGAGGAGGCCGGCACCGACCTGGTCCTCAACGGCCACAGCCACCTCTGGAACCGCTACCGCTCGCCCGGTGGCACGAACTGGATGGAGACCTCCAACACCGGCAACACCTACGGTGCCTTCGACGGGCTCTCCAACCGCACCCGGCCGCTGCCGCCGGCCCCTGGAACGCCGACAACTACCTCGCCCTGGGCAACCCCGGGGGACTCGAGCCGATCCTGCCGTCGGTCAAGCCGTTCACGAACCCCGACGGCGTCCCGCTGCCGTTCGTGCAGAGCAACGACCTGTGCGTCTTCACCGCCCTCGACACCGCGACGCGCACCGTGACCACCTGGGTCTACGACGTCAAGCAGCCCGACACGGCACCGTGGGTGATCGACGAGTTCACCGTCGGGCGCGGCGCGACCGTGATGACGGCGTCCGCGACGATGACCGGCACGGACGGCGTCCGCATCGCCGGCACGGTCCGCTCCGGCTCGGCGGCCACCGGCACGGTGGTGGTCAGCGCGGAGGGGCGCGAGCTGGCCCGCGCCACGGTGACGGCCGGCACGTTCGCCGTCACGCTGCCGGCCGGGGTGCTCGACGTCGGCACGCACCCGGTGTCCCTCGTGTTCCCGCGGACCCGCACCCACCTCGCCGCCTCGATGTCGCTCGCGGTCACCGTGCCCGACCCGGACGGCCCGGACGCCCCGGTGACCCCGCCGCCCACCGCGCCCGGGCGCGCGGTCGTGACCGCCAGCGTGCTGCGGGTGCTGCGCCGCCGGGTCCGCCTCGCCGTCCGGGTGCGGGTGCCCGGCGGCACGGCCGGCGGCCGGGTCGAGATCCGCCGCGGCGACGGCGAGCTCGTCCGTCGGGCCCGCCTGCGAGGGGGACGGGTGACCGTCGACCTGCCGCGTCGTCGCCTCGGTGCCGGACGGACCACGCTGCGGGTCGTCTACCCCGGCTCGGGGTCGGTGCCCCGGTCCGTCGGCACGGTCACCTTCGAGCTGCCGCGGCGGTCCTGACGCGCCGGATCGACGCCGAAACCCCGAAACCACCACGGACGCGCTACTGTGGATCCTGTTGAAGGGACGGCAGCACTCGCCGTCCTCGCCGCGCAAGTAGTCGTGGCTTGTATCTAGTACTTTCTGGTCTTCGGTTCGCTGGACATCAGCATGTGGATGTCTTCAGCGGCTCGGAAGCACACGGCTTCCGGCACCGAACAAGGGAACAGATCATGGCTCAGGGCACCGTCAAGTGGTTCAACGCTGACAAGGGCTTCGGCTTCATCGCTCAGGATGGCGGCGGCGAGGACGTGTTCGTCCACTTCTCCGCGATCCAGACCAGCGGCTACAAGTCGCTCGACGAGAACCAGAAGGTCGAGTTCGACCTCGCCCAGGGCCCCAAGGGTCCTCAGGCTGAGAACGTTCGCGTCTCCTGATCTCACTCGGAGGGCCCCGACCGCACGCGGTCGGGGCCCTTCGTGCGTCCGGACACGTTCCGGGTGGGAGCCCGCTCGGGGCGGCCGGCACCCGTCGCGCGGGTCGCGGCGGGCTCAGGTGTCGCGGAGGTCGGTGAGCGACCGCGCGAGCCACTCGCCCAGGAGCGCACGCTCGGCGTCCGACAGCCCCGGCAACGTCGGGACCACGGCGGCGAAGGTAACCGCGACGGTGCGCGTCGCGCTGTCCGGGACCACCGGTGCGGTGGTCAGGATCGCGCCGAGGACGGCCTCGAGCATCGCCTCCGACAGCCCCGGGTCGCGCTCGGTGGGCGGCGTGGCGAGCAGCGCGAGGGCGGCCCCGCTGCCGGCCGCGTGGATCATGAGCAGCGCCCGCTCCTCCTCGACGCGCAGCAGCCCCGCCGTCGCCAGACCCCGCACCCGCGTGCGGAGCACCTCGATGCCCGCCACGGTCGCCGGTGACGGACCGAGCCGACCCGGTGCCTGGAGCAGCGCGTAGAGCTCGGGGTTCGCCAGGGCGAAGTCGAGGTGCATCCGCCACCCCGCGCGCAGCTCCTCGACCGGACCGGCGTCGGGCGGGCTGGGTGACCGCTTCGCCGCGACGTGGGCCGCCATCACGTGCTCGGCGAGGGCGTCGAGGAGTCCGTCCTTGTCGCCGAAGATCCGGTAGAGGGTGGGCGCCTGCACGCCGGCCGCCTGGGCCACCCCTCGCGTGGTGAGGGCGGCTGCGCCCTGCTCGCGCAGCAGGTGGGTCGCCGCCTCGACGATCCGCTCGCGGGGGTCGTCGGTCGCGCTGGTCATGCAACAACGATAACGCATTCTTGCTATCGATGATGTTACCGTTGCTAACGTCATCGCAACATCATCGATAGGAGCAGTCATGCTGATCGTCACCGGAGCCACCGGACAGCTCGGGTCCCGCATCGTCGAACGGTTGTTGGAGCGGGTTCCCGCGGACCAGGTCGGGGTCAGCGTCCGGGACCCGTCCCGGGCCACCTCCCTCGCCGACCGGGGCGTGCGCGTCCGGGCGGCGGACTTCACCGAGCCGGCGACGTTGGCCCACGCCCTCGAGGGCGCCTCGCGCGTGCTGGTGCTCTCGGCCGCCATCCGGGGTGCCGGCGCCGTCGCGGCGAACCTCGCGGCGCTCGACGCCGCCCGCGACGCCGGCGCCGAGCGCGTCCTCTACACCAGTCACCAGGCGGCCTCACCGGTCTCGGCCTTCCTGCCGCAGCACACCCACGCCGCCACCGAGGAGCACCTCGCCGGGCTCGGGGTCCCCTTCACCGCCCTGCGCAACGGGTTCTACGCCTCCACCCTCGGCCTCCACCTCGACGAGGCGCTGCGCACCGGGCGGATGGCCCTCCCCGAGGACGGTCCGGTGTCGTGGACCGCGCACGCCGACCTCGCCGAGGCGGCCGCGATCGCGCTGGCGTCCGGCGGCGGGCTCGACGGCGTGACGGCGCCGCTCACCGCACCGCACCTGCTCGACCTCGCGGACGTCGCCGCGGTCGTCGCGGACCTGGTCGGCCGACCGGTCACCCGCGTCGTCGTCGCCGACGAGGAGTGGGCGGCGTCGGCGGTCGCGCGCGGGATGCCGCCGGCCGCCGCCGAGTTCACCCTCGGCATGTTCCGTGCGGCCCGGGCCGGTGAGTTCGCCGTGACCGACCCGGCGCTCGAGTCGGTGCTGGGTCGACCGGCCGTGCCCGTGCGCGAGGTGCTGCAAGGACTGCTCCCGCAGCACGCGTGACCTCAGCGGGCGCGGCGCACCCGGATCGGTCCGCGGGCCGTCGAGGGATCGACCACCGAGCCGCGCTGGACGATCTCGACCTCACCGGAGGCGACCAGCCGGCGCGCGGCCCGGCGCGCCGGCTCGGTGAGCGCACCGGCGTCCGTGTCGGGACCGGCCACGACCCGGACGGCGTCCGCGACGTCGACCGTGCCGCCCGACCGCTGCCGCCGGAGCAGGTCGAGGATCGCGCTCTCCAGCGCCCGGTCGGTGGGGCCGACCCGGCGCTTGCGGCACGCGGTCGAGCAGTAGCGGACCTCGTCCCAGCTGCGCTCCCACTTCTTGCGCCACTCGATCCGGCGGCCGCACGACTCGCAGGTCCTCGGAGCGGGCGTCACGCCACCATCCTGCCCGGCGGTGGTGAACCCGCTCCCTGCGCGGGTCGTCGGTGGCGGGTGCCAGGGTGGGGCCATGACCAGGGTCTGCCTCTCCCGGCTGCCGGAGGGGGAGGTGCTGCTCGTCGAGGCCGGGGCCGAGCGGGTGGTGCGGGCGGCCGACCTCCCGGCCCTCGTCGCCGAGCGCGAGGCCGACGACGCCGCGACGGGGTCGCCGCCGCGGTGGGTCTGGGACGACACCGCGCGGTGGTACCCGCCGCTGCTCGCGGCCGGCGTCCGGGTCGCGCGCTGCCACGACCTGCGCCTGGCGCACCACGTGCTGCGGCGCGCGCCCGCGGTCGACCAGCGGCTGCTCGAGGGCGAGCAGTCCGAGCACTGGCACCGGCTCGGGCCCAGCCGGCCGACCGACCCGGCCCTGTTCGAGATCGACGACACCGCCGAGCACCTGCGCGCCGACGTCGAGGACGCCCGGCAGCGGGCTGCCGTGGCGGCCTCCGCGGAGGCCGGCCGGCTGGGCCTGCTCCTCGGGGCCGAGTCGGCCGGCGCCCTGGTCGCGGCCGAGATGACCCACGCCGGGATCCCGTGGCGGGTCGACGTCCACGAACGGCTGCTGGTCGACCTGCTCGGACCCCGGCCGCCGCGCGGTGCCCGCCCGCAGCGCCTGGAGGCGCTCGTGGCCGAGGTGCGCCGGGCCCTCGACGCCCCCGCGCTCAACCCCGACTCGCGCCCCGAGCTGCTGGCCGCGCTGCGCCGCGCCGGCCTCGACGTCGCCGACACGCGGGCCTCGACGCTGCGCGCCCTCGACCACCCGGCCGTCGCCCCGCTGCTGCGCCA
Organism: Nocardioides sp. S-1144; assembly: GCF_005954645.2. NCBI lineage: Bacteria > Bacillati > Actinomycetota > Actinomycetes > Propionibacteriales > Nocardioidaceae > Nocardioides > Nocardioides dongxiaopingii. Next base: position 3,421,917 of record NZ_CP040695.2, on the reverse strand, counting down.
CAAGCAGCTCGCCCACCTGTTCTCCACCAACGGCTGGGCGTGGCTCGACCAGTGGGTGGGTGGGGGACGGTTCCGCCCGTCCTACCAGCCGGCCGGGTCGAGCACCGGCCGGTGGTCCTCCAACGGCGGGGGAGCGCTGTCGATCCCGGCGCAGGTGCGCCCGGCGGCCGTGGCCGACGACGGCTGGGTGCTCGTCGTGGCCGACGTCGCGCAGCTCGAGCCCCGGGTGCTCGCCGGGATGAGCGGCGACCGCGCGCTGGCGCGGTCCGCGCGGGGCGCCGACCTCTACCAGGGCATGGTCGACGACGGCGCGGTGGCCAGCCGCAACGACGCCAAGCTCGGCCTGCTCGGCGCCATGTACGGCGCGACCAGCGGCGAGAGCGGCCGGATGGTCGCGGGCCTCACCCGGCGCTACCCCGACGCCTTCGGCCTCGTCGAGGACGCCGCGCGGGCCGGCGAGCGCGGCCAGGTGGTCCGCACGCTCCTCGGGCGCGGCTCCCCGGGCCTGGGCGAGGTGTGGGAGCACCCCGATGACGACGGCCCGGCCACCGCCGACACCCACGCCCGGCAGGCCCGGCTCCGCCGGTCCTACGGCCGGTTCACCCGCAACTTCGTCGTCCAGGGCACGGGGGCCGAGTGGGCGCTGTGCTGGATCGCCGACCTGCGCAACCGCCTGTGGCGGCTCGGCTCCGGACGACTCGAGAGCCGCCCGCACCTGGTCTTCTTCCTGCACGACGAGGTCGTCGTGCACGCCCCGGCCGAGCTGGCGGACGCCGTCGCCGCCCAGGCCGTCGAGGCGGCCGCCACGGCCTCGGCGCTGCTGTTCCGCGGGCTCGCCGTCGACTTCCCGCTCAGCACCTCGGTCGTGCGCTCCTACGCCGAGGCGGGCAAGGGAGTGGCACCGGTCGGGGGCTGAGGCAGGGCCGGCGGGGCATCGCGGCGAACGGCTGCGGGCGCGGGTCGCGTGGCGTACCGTGCTGGCTACCGAGGGTTCTTCGCGTCCCGCCAGTCAGGCGGCTCCATTCCCGGCTCTCCATCGCTCGATCGGAACCGGGACTTGATCGACGTCCACCACGCCACCGCCGCTCACGACGACGTGCTGTGCACCGTCACCGGCAGCCTCGACGTCGTCGGCGCGGCCCGCCTGCGTCGCACGCTCGACGCGGCGGTGGCCGCGGGCGCCGTCTGCGTCTCGGTCGACCTGCGCGGCGTGGAGTTCGTCGACGCCTCGGGTCTCGGCGTCCTCGCCCGGCACTGGACGGCGCTGCTGTCGCGGCTGCCGGCCGGGGTGGTCCTGGTGGACGCGAGCGACGAGTTCTGGACGATGGTCGCGCGCACGCAGCGCCAGGCGACGTTCGCGCGCCCGGAGCCCGCCGTGCCGGCCGGCCTCGTGCTGCCGGCCGACGGCGTCGCCTGAGACCACCCCGCAGTCACCTGCACGGGTGGCGGTAGATCTCCGGGGATGGGCACCGGGGGGAGCGACACGTCCGGACTCGGACGCGCCGCCCGATCCCAGGAGGCACCATGACCGACACCCCCACCAGCGAGAAGGCACAGGCGGCGGCATCCACTGCGGCCGACGAGGGCAAGCACGTGGCCGGCGTGGCCCAGGACGAGGCCAGGAAGGTCGCGAGCGAGGCGACGTCCCAGGTCCGTTCGGTCCTCGACGACGCTCGCACGCAGGTCGGCGGCCAGCTCGGCGACCAGACCCGGCAGCAGCGCGACAACCTCGTGGCGACCCTCGCCACCTTCGGCGACGACCTGGCCACGATGGCCGACGCACCCGACGGTGGCCTGGCCGCCGACGTGGCCCGTGAGGTCGCCGAGCACGCCCAGAAGCTGACGGGCTACCTCGACGGCCGCGAGCCCGGCCAGCTGCTCGACGACGCCCGCGACTTCGCCCGCCGCCGCCCCGGCACGTTCCTGCTGGGGGCTCTCTTGGCCGGCGTTGTCGTCGGCCGGGTCGCCCGTGGCGTCAAGGACGCCGGCTCGGATGCTCCGGCGACCACGTCCCCCGACCAGCTGGCGGCTCCGGGTGGCCAGCCGGTCGGTCAGTCCCTCGGGCTGCCCGCCGGGACGCCGGCGGCCGCGGCGGCACCGCCCACGCCGGTCGCCGTCCCGACGCACGACGTCACCGCGCCCGCCACGGCCCCAGGCTCCGGTCTCGGAACCGACGCCGCCGGGTACGGCCGGGGGCAGGAGCTTCCCGGAGGACCGGCATGAGCACCCTGGACCCCCACGGCGCAACCGCCTCGGCCAGCCACGACCCCGCGGGTTCCGGTCACGAGACGCGGAGCCTGGGGGAGATCGTCGGTGAGGTCACCGCCGACCTCAGCACGTTGATGAAGCAGGAGCTCGAGCTGGCCAAGGTCGAGCTCAAGCAGGAGGCCACGAAGGCCGGCAAGGGGGCGGGGATGCTCGCCGGTGCCGGCGTGGCCGGTCACCTCGTGCTGGTGTTCCTGTCCCTGGCGCTGATGTTCGTGCTCGACAACGTGATGCCGATCGAGCTCGCCGCCCTGATCACCGCCGTGGTGTGGGGCGTGGTGGCCGCGATCCTCGCGGTCCTGGGCCGCTCGAACCTGAAGAAGGCCAACCCGCAGCTGCCGAAGACGCAGCAGACACTCAAGGAGGACGCATCATGGGCGAAGACACAGACCAGCTGAGCACGGAGATCGCCACGACCCGGGGCAACCTGGCCAACCACCTGGACGAGCTCCAGGACAAGGTCAGCCCCGCGGCCATCGTGGACCGCAAGAAGGCTGCCGCCCGCGACCGCGTCGGCAGCGTCCGCAGCAAGGTCATGGGCAGCGCCGGTGGCGCCAAGGAGTCCGTGACCGGTGCTGTCTCCGGTGCCGGCGGCAGCGTCTCGGGCACCGCCTCCGACGCTGCCGACACCGCCAAGGACCAGTTCCAGGGCTCGCCCCTGGCCGCGGGTGTCGCCGCGTTCGGTCTCGGCATGGTGATCGCCGCCCTCGTGCCGGCCACCCGCGCCGAGTCGCGCGCCGCCGTCCAGGTCAAGGACGCCGTCCAGGAGCACGCCCAGCCGCTGGTCGAGGACGTCAGGTCCGCGGCCGCCGAGGTGGGCGGTCAGGTCAAGGAGAACGCCGCCGACGCCGTCGAGCAGGTCAAGCAGACCGGTCAGGAGGCCACGGGCCGGGTCAAGGACGAGGGCACCTCCGCGGCCCAGAACGTCCGCAGCGACGCCCAGGGCTGAGCACCCACCACGAGGCCCCCGTACCGCCGAGCGATCGGCGGTACCGGGGGCCTCGTCGTGCGTCCCGGCGTGGAGGACCCTCAGCGCGGACGACGCTCGTCGACGACGAGGTCGTCCCCGCGACGTGTCAGCGACCGGGTCCGCAGGCGGAGGTGGCGCGCGTAGGAGAGCACCAGGCGGCCGTACCCCGGGATGCGCCGGTGCAGGCCGAGGAACCCGTCGGGTCCCTTGAGCATGGCGCCGGTGCGGACGTCGTAGGTGCTGCGGTGCCACGGGCACACCAGGCAGCCGTCGGCGTCCACCGAGCCCTTCGACAGGTCGGCGAGCTGGTGGCGGCAGCGACGCGAGACCGCGAACGGCTCGCCGTTGCTCGTGCCCACGGCCCACTGGCCCACGGCGTGCACGGAGCCGGGCACGAGGGCGTCGGCGCGGATGCGATCGGCAGAGGTCATGGCGTTCTCCTCGCTAGGGGGTCTGGCCACCACGGTGCGCGATTCCTCGCCGGTTGCCCACCACCCGCCGAGGTGTCCGGGTCCCCACCACGCTCCTCGGGGTGGCGTGGCGGGCCGGTGTCGCGCCTAGGCTCGTCCTTCCGACCTGCTGCTCGACCGACCTCGTGGGGAGTGACCGTGGAACCGACCCCTGGCACCCTGCGTGCCGACGACGCCTTCGGCCCGTTCCTGCTCCACGGCGAGGACCTCCTCACCCGGCTGCAGGAGCTCGCCGGGCGGGTGCAGCGCGTGGTGCCGGCGTGCATGGGGATGAGCGTGTCGCTCACCGACCCGGTCGTCACCTTCACCCTGGCCTCGACCGACACCGACGTCGCGCTCCTCGACGGCGTGCAGTACGTGGCCGGCGGGCCCTGCGTCCACGCCGCGGAGGTCGACGAGACGGTCCACCTCGACGTCACCGACGACGCACTCGACGAGGCGCGCTGGCACCACTTCGCGAGGGCCGCCGCCTCGCGCGGGGTCGCGAGCACGCTGTCGCTGCCGATGCTCGACCAGACCCGGGTGGTGGGCGTCTTCAACCTCTACGCCTCCACGCCCCACGCCTTCGTCACGCGCGCCGCCGAGGTCAGCTCGATCCTGGGCACCTGGCTCGAGGGCGCGGTGCTCAACGCCGACCTGGCCTGGTCGACCCGGGAGGCGGCGGCCAGGGGCGAGGCCGCCCTCGGCGTCGCGACCCGGCTCGCGGTGGCCGCGACGCTGCTGGCCGGCGACCTCGACATCACCGTCGAGGCCGGCTCCGAGCGGTTGCTCGACGCCGCCCTCCGCGCCGGGGTCTCGCTCGAGGCGATGGTCGGCTGCGTCATCGACCTGCTCACCTGACCGCGTCACTCACCCCGACGGTGCGCGCCGACACGGCTATCGTGCCGAGCATGTCGAAACAGCCGGTACGGGTCGCGATCGTCAACGACTACGAGATCGTCGTGGCCGGGACCGCCGCCGTCCTCGCGCCGTTCGCCGAGCGGGTGCGCGTCGTGGAGCTCGACAGCCGCCAACCCGTCGTCAGCGACGTCGACGTCGTCCTCTACGACTCCTTCGGCCAGGTGCAGGGCTCCGACGTCGACGTCGACGCCCTGCTCGACCACGGGACCGCCCGGGTCGTCATCTTCAGCTGGAACACCGACGCCGACCTGGTGCGCCGCTCCGTCGCCGCCGGGGCTGGCGGTTACGTCTCGAAGGGCGTCGACGCCGAGCAGCTCGTCGACGCGATCGAGCGGATCCACGCCGGCGAGGTCGTCACGCCCGCGGGCGCCGGGCAGCCCGACGGCGACGCGTTCGGCCGCTGGCCCGGTGAGGAGCACGGGCTGAGCGCGCGCGAGTCGGAGGTGCTGGGGCTGATCTGCCAGGGGCTGAGCAACGAGGAGATCACCCGCCGGGCCTGGATCGGGATGAACACCGTGAAGACCCACATCCGCAACCTCTACCGCAAGATCGGCGTCGAGAGCCGCACGCAGGCGGTGCTCTGGGGCACCGAGCAGGGCTTCAAGCCCGACCGCTCCCGGACCCTGCGCCCCTAGGGCCCTCGCGACCACCGCGCCGCCAGCGTCTGGGAGGCAGCCCCGCGGGGTACCGGGTGGGATGACCCTGCGAACCGAACCACGCGGCGGCACCGACCGGTCCGCCGCGCTGCCCGGGTTCCTCTACGGGATCGGGCTCGGCGGCTTCGTCGACGGGATCGTGCTCCACCAGATCCTGCAGTGGCACCACCTGGTCAGCCACACCGACGCCCACCCCACCACCACCGTGGCCGGCCTCGAGGCGAACACGCTGGCCGACGGCCTGTTCCACGTCGTGTCGTGGCTGGTGGTGGTGGCCGCCTGCGTGGTGACGATGCGACAGTGGCGCGCTGGCCGGTTCGCGCCCGCCTGGCGGTTCCACCTCGGCGCGATCCTCGCCGGCTGGGGCGTCTTCAACCTCGTCGAGGGCGTGGTCGACCACCACGTGCTGGGGATCCACCACGTCCGCGACGACGTCGGCGCCCCGCTCGCCTGGGACCTGGGCTTCCTCGCCCTCGGCGCCCTGCTGGTGGTCGGCGGGTGGCTGCTGGCCCGGACGAGCGGGCCCTCGGGCGGAGGCCGTCCCCCGCGCGGCTAGGGGTACCCGGGGTCAGGGCCGGTCGCGACGCGAGACCGGGCCCTCAGCGAGGAAGCGGCGGGCCGAGTCCACGAGGGTCCGGGGGCGCAGCGCGGGCGTCGGCAGGTGCGCGCGCTCGCCCATGCCGTCGACGACCTGCTGGAGCGTCGAGACGGCGTCGGTGGCCGGCACCCAGCCCAGCTCCTGCTCGGCGCGGGAGCAGTCCATCAGCGGCACGCTGCCGGCCAGGTCGATCCAGCCCGGGTCGAGGGGCTGCACCCGGGCGTGCCAGGACGCAGCGACGGCGGCCCGCACCACGCCGAGGGGCACGTGCACGTGCCGGGCACCGAGCGCGGCGGCGAGGTGCTCGACGGTGATCACCGGTGCCGCAGCGAGGTTGAAGGGGCCCGGCGCTCGCACGTCGAGGACGCGCGCGATCGCCTCCGCGACGTCGTCGGCGTGCACCATCGGGAGCTCGAGGCCGCGGTCGACGGGCAGCAGCGGCACGAGCCGGACCAGCCCGGCCGGCGCCAGCGCCGGCAGCCCGTACCGCAGCAGGGCGCTGCCCGCGCCGCGCTGCCCGACGATGCCGGGGCGCAGGCGGGTGACCACGTGGTCGGTGGTGGTCCGCTCGAAGGTGTCGAGCAGCCGCTCGGCGGCCGCCTTGTGCTGGCTGTAGGGCGACCCCGGGATGCCGCCGGTGGGGTGGTCCTCGGTGACCGGCACGTCGGAGGTCCGCGGCGAGTAGGCACCGACCGACGACATGTGCACGAGGTGCCGCACCCCGGCCGCGCGCACCGCGGTGAGCACCCGGTCGGTCCCGCCGGGCCCGGTCTGCTCGAGCTGGTCGAGCCGGTGGGAGGGCTGGAAGGCCCACACGAGGTGCACCACGGCGTCGGCACCGGCGAAGGCCTCGCGCAGGACCGGCACGGAGGTGTCGCTCGCGAGGTCGGCGGTCACCCAGCGCACGGCGTCCAGCGGCTCCTCGGCCCCCGACGGCGGGTGGGGCGGACGGCGCACGACGCCGACGAGGTCGTGCTCGGCGGCGAGCCGGCGGACGACGGCCGTGCCGACGTTGCCGGTGGCGCCGGTGATGACGATGCGCACGTCAGGTACCTCTCGGTCGGGGGGTGGTGGTCCCCGGTACCCCGTCGGCGGCCGGTCCAGCCACCCCGGTGGTGCCGGTGCGGGGCGTGACGGGGTCCGCGCGGTGGACCTACCGTGGCCGCATGTACCTCGAGAACCTCGTGATCGACGCCCTCGATCCCCAGCGGCTGGGCCGGTTCTGGGAGGCGGTGGTCGAGGGTGAGCGGCTGACCGACGAGCCGGGCATCTTCGAGACCCGGCTCGCCGTCCCCGGGGGCCCGGAGCTCGACCTGTGCTTCCAGCAGGTGTCCGAGCCGGCTCCCCCCGCGCCGCGGCTGCACGTGGACCTGGCCGGCGGACCGCACCAGGACGAGGAGGTCGCGCGGCTGCTCGCGCTGGGCGCGCGCCGCCTCGACATCGGTCAGGGCGACGTGCCGTGGGTGGTGCTGGCCGACCCGGAGGGCAACCCGTGCTGCGTGCTGGAGGAGCGTGCGGCGCACGCCGGCAGCGGTCCGGTCGCCTCCCTGCCGCTCGCGTCGGCCGACCCCGACCGCGACGCGGCGTTCTGGGCGTGGCTGACCGGCTGGACCGACGTGACGGGTTCCGCGCCGCGGTCGCTGAGGCACCCGTCGCTGCGGGGCCCGCTGCTCGAGATGGTGGCGGAGGCGGCACCGCACGGCCCGACCAAGAACCGGTGCCACCTCGACGTCCGGCTCGAGGCCGGCGACGACCTCGACACGGTCGCGGCCGGCATCGCCGAGCGCGGGGGCGCGCCGCTGCGCACCGACTGGGGCGACCTCCCCTGGACCTCCTTCACCGACCCGTCGGGCAACGAGCTCTGCCTGCTGCCGGCCCGGGCCTGACCTCACCCGTTGGGGGTGGCTGGTCTGCTGGAGGGCATGACCCTGAAGCTCGTCGTCCTCGGAGACTCGATCGCGTGGGGCCAGGGTGCGGCGCGCGAGCAGGACCGGCTCGCGCCCCGGCTGGTCGCGGCCCTCGAGGCCCGTGACCTGACGGTCGTCTCGCGCGTGGTGGCCGTCCCCGGGGCGCGCAGTCGCGGCCTCGCCGCGCAGGTGGACACCGCCCTCCCCTGGGGCGCCGACGTCGCGGTGGTCGTCATCGGCGCCAACGACCTCACCCACCTCGAGCCGGTCGGGCCGGCGGTGCAGGCCCTCTCGGACGCCGTGCGCCGGCTCCGGGCGGGCGGCACCGAGGTGGTCGTCGCGCCCGCCCCGGACCTGAGCGCGGTGCCGCACGTGCCGCCCTTCCTCCGCGACGTCGTCCGCGCGGCGGCCGAGGACCTCCGCAGCCGGCAGGTGGCGGCCGTGCTGGCCGCCGGCGGACGGGTCGGGGACCCCGACCACCGCGCGTCCGGGGCGTTCGCGCGCGACCCGGCGCTCTTCTCGGCCGACCGGTTCCACCCCTCCAGCGCGGGCTACGCCGTCATCGCCGACGCCGTGCTCCCGGCCGTGCTGGCCGCGACGCTCGACGCCGCGTCGCGGCGCTGGGCCGAACTGGGTCACGAAAGGGTGGGGCGCCGTCGCCCCGCTCCACACACCATGGAGGGCCGAGACATCTCGAGCCGCCCAGAACCCCGAGGAGCCCCGGTGCGACCTGCCCCCCACGAGACGTACGACGACGTGGCCGACGCGAGCGCGGCGCTGGTCATCGGCGCGTACTCCTCGTCGTTCGGGCTCGCGTCCCGGCTGCTCGCGGAACCGGTGCGGCACCACGTGCGCAACGTCTACGCGCTGGTGCGGGTCGCCGACGAGGTCGTCGACGCCCCCCGTCCCGACGCCGCCGCCGGGCAGCAGGCCGAGGCCCTGGCGACGCTGGAGGAGGAGACGCTGAGCGCCATGCGCACCGGGCAGAGCAGCAACCTCGTGGTCCACGCCTTCGCCCGCACAGCGCGGCGGTGCGGCGTCGAGCCCGAGCTGGTCGTGCCGTTCTTCGCCTCGATGCGCACCGACCTGGAGCGCCGCGAGCACGACGCCGCGTCGTTCGCGGAGTACGTCTACGGGTCCTCGGAGGTCGTGGGGCTGATGTGCCTGCGCGCGTTCGTCGTGGAGGAGCCCGACCCCGCGAGCCGCTACGACGAGCTGGCGCCGGGTGCGCGACGCCTGGGTGCGGCGTTCCAGAAGGTCAACTTCCTGCGCGACCTCGGCGAGGACCACGACACGCTCGGACGCAGCTACTTCCCCGGGATCGACCCCCGGCGGCTCACCGACGCCGAGCGCGACGTGCTGCTCGACGACATCGACGCCGACCTGGCCGCCGCGGCCGCCGTCGTCCGGCGGCTCCCGCGCAGCAGCCGGCTCGCGGTCTGCGCGGCCCACGACCTCTTCGCCGATCTCTCGACGCGGCTGCGCGCGACCCCGGCGGCCGTGCTGCGCGAGACCCGGGTCCGGGTGCCGCACCCGGTCAAGGCCCGGCTCGTGGCCGCGGTGCTGGTGCGTGGGGGCCGCCCGCGCGTCGCGAGCGCGGCGCGATGACCCGGACACCCCGGCCCGGGACGCCGCTGCGGGTCGTCGTGGTCGGCGGCGGCATCGCCGGGCTCGCCACCGCCGCGCTGCTCGCCCGCGACGGTCACCACGTCGAGCTGCTGGAGCAGAACGCCGAGCTCGGCGGGCGCGCCGGGTCGTGGGAGCAGGACGGATTCCGCTTCGACACCGGGCCCTCGTGGTGGCTGATGCCCGAGGTCTTCGACCACTTCTTCCGCCTCGTCGGCACCACCACGGAGGAGCAGCTCGACCTGGTGCGGCTCGACCCCGGCTACCGGGTCTTCTTCGAGGAGCACCCGGCGCTGGACGTCGGCGCCGACGAGGCGGCGAACCGGCGGCTCTTCGAGTCCGTCGAGCCGGGGGCCGGCGACCGGCTGCGCGACTACCTGGCCTCGGCACGGGCCGTCTACGACCTCGCCGTCCAGCAGTTCCTCTACACGAGCTTCGAGTCGGCGGCCGCGTTCACCGCGCGCCGGGTCCTGCGCAACGGGCCGCGGCTGGCGACCCTGCTCTCCCGCTCGCTCGAGTCGTTCGTCGCCGCCCGCTTCGACGACCCCCGGCTGCGCCAGGTCCTCGGCTACCCCGCGGTGTTCCTCGGGTCCTCGCCCGACCGCGCGCCGGCGATGTACCACCTGATGAGCTGGCTCGACCTCGCCGACGGCGTCCGCTACCCCCAGGGCGGCTTCACCCGGCTCGTCACCGCGGTCGCCGAGGTGGGGCGCTCGCACGGCGCCGAGCTGCGCACGGGGTGCACGGTGACGAGCATCGCGACCGCCCCCCGCACCGGCCGTCGCGGCCGCCCGGCCCGGGTCACCGGCGTCCACTGGACCGACGCCGGCGGGGCCGAGCACGAGAGCCCCGCGGACGTCGTCGTCGGCGCCGCCGACCTGCACCACGTCGAGACCGCCCTGCTGCCGCGCGCGCTGCAGACCTACCCCGAGTCCTGGTGGGACAAGGCGGTGTCGGGGCCGGGCGCGGTCCTGGTGAACCTCGGCGTCACCGGCTCGCTGCCCGAGCTGGCCCACCACTCGCTCTTCTTCACCGAGGACTGGAAGGACAACTTCGACGCCATCTTCGAGCGGCCCAGCCGGGTGCCCGACCCGGCCTCGATCTACGTGTGCCGGCCCTCGGCCACCGACGCGTCGGTGGCGCCTCCGGGCACCGAGAACGTGTTCGTCCTCGTGCCGGTCCCGGCCGACCCCGGCATCGGCCGGGGAGGCGTCGACGGCGCCGGCGACCCGGAGGTCGAGGCGATCGCCGACCGGGCCGTGGCGATGGTGGCCGCGTGGGCCGGCGTCCCCGACCTGGCCGAGCGGGTGGTCGTGCGGCGCACCCTCGGCCCCGGTGACTTCCTCGCCGACCTCAACTCCTGGTCGGGCGGCGCGCTCGGCCCGGCCCACGTGCTGCGGCAGAGCGCCTTCTTCCGGGCCGGCAACGCCTCCCGCAAGGTCGAGGGTCTCTACTACGCCGGCTACAGCACGGTGCCCGGCATCGGGCTGCCGATGTGCCTGATCAGCGCCGAGCTGGTGCTCAAGCGGCTGCGCGGCGACCGCTCGACCGGCCCGTCGGTCGAGCCCACCTCCTCGGTGCGTCCGAGCCCGGTCTGATGGCAGCCCCGCGCCGTGAGGACGCCCTCGACCAGTGGTCGCGGCGCCACGGCGGGCTGGACCCGCGCGGATCCGGCTGGGTCGCCGGGTGGGTGCGGCTCAGCGACGCCTGCGCGCGGCCCCTGGCCCGCCGCGGTGTCGCCCCGGACGCCGTCACGGCGGCGGGCGTGGCCGTCGCCGTGACGGTCCCGCTCCTGGCCTCGGCCGGTGCCGCCTGGCCGCTGGCCGCCGTCCCGGTGATGGTGGCGGCCGCCGTCCTCGACGGCGTCGACGGAGCGCTCGCCTCGCGCTCGGGCACCTCGTCGCGCTGGGGCCAGGTGCTCGACCCCCTCGCCGATCGCGTCTCCGACCTCCTCCTCGTTCTCACCGTGGTCGTCCTGGGCGCGCCGCTCTGGCTCGGTGCGACCTACGGCGCGCTCGGCCTGCTGCACGAGTCGGTCCGCTCGACGGCCCAGGCCGCCGGGATGGGCGGCCCCGGAGCGGTGACCGTCGCCGAGCGCCCCACCCGGGTGATCGTGGCGGCGTTCGCGGCGCTGCTCTGCGGGCTGGAGTGGTGCGCGCGCGAGGTCGGCGTCGACGTCCTGCCCCGGGTGGACGGGGACGTGGTCGCGACCGGCGCGGCCGTGGTCGGGACGGCGCTGGCCGTCGTCGGCCTCGTGCACCTGCTGGCCGTCGTCCGCCGCCGGCTCGCCTAGGCCGGCTCGTTCAGGCCGGGCCGACCAGGTCGGCGACGATGCGGGCCGAGAGCAGCACCAGCGGCAGCCCGCCGCCGGGGTGCGACGAGCCGCCGACCAGGTAGAGCCCGGGCACGGGGGAGCGGTTCGCCGGGCGCCGGAACGCCGCGGAGGCGCCGTTGGACGACGTCCCGTAGATGGAGCCGCCCGGCGTCAGCGTGCGGCGCTCCAGGTCGGCGGGGGTGAGCACGCGGCGGTGCCGCACCCGGTCGCGGACGTCGGTGCCGCGCTCGGCGAGCAGCGCGACGAGACGGTCGGCGTAGTCGTCGGCCAGGCCGGGCTCGTCCCAGTCCACGCCGCCCGCGGGGTCGTGCCGCGGGGCGTTGGCCAGGACGAACCAGGCGCCGGCGCCCGGGTGCGGGACGACGGCCGGGTCGTCGGGCGCGGAGACGTAGAGGGTCGGCCGCTCGACCGGCCGGGCCCGGCCCCGGCGTCCGAAGACGGCGTCGAACTCGAGGTCGTAGTCCTCCGCGAACAGCACCTCGTGGTGCGGCTGCCCGGGCGGCGCCTCGTCGAGGGACAGCAGGAGCACGAAGCCCGACAGCGACGGCGTGGTCCGCCGGATGCGGGAGGCGGCCCGACGCGCGCGGTCACCGGGGACCAGGCGCCCGTAGACCTGGGCGGCGTCGGCGTTCGCGACGACGACGTCCGCGGCGACCACCGTCTCGTCGGCCAGCCGGACGCCGCTGGCCCGGCCCCCGGTGAGCAGGACCTCGACCACCTCGGCCCCGGTCCGGACCTCGACCCCGAGCGCGCGGGCACGGTCGAGCAGCGCCTCGGCGATCCGGTGCAGCCCGCCGGGGACGTACCAGGAGCCGAAGGCCTGCTCGGCGTACGGGACGGCGGCCAGCGCGGCCGGCGCCCGCCGCGGGTCGGACCCGGTGTAGGTGGCGTAGCGGTCGAGCAGCATCCGCAGCCGGGGGTCCTCCAGGTACCGCGCGCCGAGGCCGCGCAGGCTCCGCCACGGCGCGACGGCGGCGACGTGGTCGAGCCGCCGCGAGAGCCGTGCCATGTCGCCGACGGTGATCGGCGACTCGAGGAACGGCTCCCGGGTGATGTCCCAGATCCGCTCGGCCCGCCGCAGGAACGCCGACCACTGCGCCCCCCGGCCGGGCCCGAGGGCGGCGTCCAGCGCGGCCGGGACGTCGGCGACGTCGCCCGGCAGGTCGAGCAGGGTGCCGTCCGGGAAGCGGTAGCGGCAGGCGACGTCGAGCCGCTGGAGGGGCAGCACGTCGGACAGCGGCGCGCCGGTCTCGGCGAAGAGGTCGGCCAGCACGTGCGGCATCGTCAGCAGCGAGGGTCCGGTGTCGAAGAGGAACCCGTCGTGGGCCCACGTGCCGAGCTTGCCGCCGACGTCGGCGGCCTGCTCCACGACGACCACGCGGTGGCCCTGCGCGGCCAGCCGGACGGCGGCGGCGAGGCCGCCGATCCCGGCGCCGACCACGACGGCGGCGCTCACCGCGACACCTCGACGGGCCGGCCCTTCCAGCGCAGCGTCCCGCGCCGGTGCGCGAGGACGGAGTCGGCGGTCAGGGCGCCGAGGAGGGCGACGGAGAGCGGGTGGGCCGCCGCGTCGGGGAGCACCCGCGACCCGGTGCGGCGCGCGACGAGCGCCCGGGCCGCGACGCTCGCGGCGTAGCCGGCCAGGCCGGTGCGGGAGCCGCGCAGCGCGGCCAGGGCCGGCACGACGTGGGTCAGCACCATCAGCGCGGTGACCCCCGCGGCGCCGGCCGGCGTCCCGAACGCCGACCAGAGGGACTTCGCGTAGCCCTGGCGGAGGTCGGCCCAGCCGTCGTACATGCGGCAGGACGCGACCCGGCTGCCGTCGGCGACCACGCCGTGCCCGCCCGACGCCTTCACCGCGCGGAGCAGGGCGATGTCCTCCAGCACCTGGTCGCGGACGGCGGCGTGCCCGCCGGCGCGCCGGTACGCGGCGGCGTCGACGGCCAGCAGCTGGCCGTTCGCGGCGGTCAGCGAGGGGCGGGGCGAGCGCTCGGCGAGACCCAGCGGCAGCGTGCTCATCCACGACCACTGGAGCAGCGGCTGCACCAGCCGCTCGGCCGGGCCGCGCGCCTCCTGGTGCGGGTAGGGGCAGACCAGGTCGAGGCCGGAGGACCGGAGCAGGTCGACGGTCGCGGTCAGCCCGTCGGCGGTCAGCGCCACGTCGGCGTCGACGAAGACGAGGACGCCGGCGCCACCGGCCGCCCCGGCGAGCTGGTGGCAGGCCCACGGCTTGCCCAGCCAGCCGGGCGGCGTCGGCGTGCCCGGGACGACCTCGAGGACGTCGCGGAGGTCGGCGCGGCCGGCGAGCTCCGCGAGCAGCGTCGTGGTCCCGTCGCTGCTGGCGTCGTCGAGGACGACGACCCGGGCTCGGCCCGGCCAGTGCCGCGCCGCGACGACGAGCTCCTGGACGGCGTCCACGACCCGCCCGGCCTCGTCGCGGACGGGGAGCAGCAGCACGACGTCGTCGGGGTCGGCGACGTCGGGGGACGGCGACGGGGTGCGGATCCGGCGCAGGTTGTCGACGGTGAGCCCGAGCGAGGCCACCGCCAGCGCGGCCCCCGCGCGCACGAGCCACCGGCCGGTCGCGGACGTCATCGCCGCACCTCCCGCGACACGCGGACGGCCAGCGGGACCGCGACCAGCCCCATGAGGACGCCGCCGACCAGGGCCACCGACGGGCGTCCGAAGAAGACGGCGTGGGCGAGCACCGAGGAGAAGTAGGTCCACAGGTAGACCGTGACGGGGACGGCGTCGCGGGCCACCGGCGTCCGGTCGTCGACGGGGTCGCGGACGAGCCGGTCGAGGACGGCGCACATCACCGCCGAGACCAGCAGCCACCCCGCGAAGTTCGTGAGGGGGATGCCCTCGACGCCGGGGAGCGCGGGGTGCGGGTCGTCCCAGGCCCAGTGGCCGGCGTCGACCATCTGCGGGTCGAGGAAGACGTCCCAGGCGGTCAGCGCCCACGCCGCGACGACCACCCGGAGGACGGGCGAGCCCACCAGCAGGCGGGCGACCAGGAGCGCGGGCCAGGCCATCATCACCCAGGCCAGCGGCACCAGGACCGGGACGCCGAGCACCTCGGTGCCCAGCGTGCCGGTGTAGTCGTAGGAGCCGAACGGCACGCCGGTGCGGACGCCGACCGCCTCGGCCACGAGCCCGCCGCCGCCGGCGACGACCAGCACGAGGACCGCCGTCGCGGCACCCCTGCTGGCCCAGGCGTGGGCGAGGGCGGTGCCCGCGAAGAGCACGACGCTGGCCACGGTGAGCGCGAGGGTGCCGCCGTCGGTGAACGGGAAGGCCATCTGCACCAGGACGCCGGCCGCCGCCAGCAGGACCGGGACGGCGGTGCGCGCCGTGCGGACCGGGGTGCCGGCCGGGCGGAGGCCGCTCACGGCGTGCGCCCGCGGTAGGTGCCCTCGACGTCGAGGACGGCGAACCGGGCGAAGAGCTCCTCGGCGTACCAGCCGGCCGCGTCGGTGCGGTCGACGGCCGAGCGGTGCGCGGCGCTGCGATAGGCGAAGTCGACGAGGTCGCGCGAGGAGTCCCAGAGCGAGAACGTGCCCTGCAGCCCGATCGGGGCCTCGCCGATCCCGATCGCCATCCGCAGCCCGGACGCCGTGCCCAGGTCGTCGATCACCGGCGGCACGGCCCGCCAGAACGAGAGGGCGCGGGCCGGTCGGAGCCGGGCGCGGGTGATCGCGGCGACGGGGGCGCCCCGGACGGCGTCGGCCGACGGCGGCCCGGAGGCGTCGAACGGCTCGGTGCGCGACCACCGCCCGCGGGCGGACAGCGGCACCATCCGCACCCGGAGGCGCTCCTGGGCCGCCGACTCCCAGCCCGCCACGAGCCGGCTGCCGGCGAAGTCGTCGGCCGGCGCGGCGTCGTCGAAGACGGTGAGGAGGGCCCAGTGGTGCGGGTCGGCGTCGCGCGGGGTGAAGGTGCGGCCGGACCCGGTGCCGAGGAGCTTGGCGAACCGCAGCCCGGGGACGCCGCGCAGCCGGCGCCGGCCGGTCGCCATCCGCAGCAGGGCGGGGGCGGCGGACCCGACCCGCCAGACCCGCAGGTCCACGACGCTCACCGGGTCACCGCGTCCCGCGCGGCGCGCTCCTCGAGGGCCTGGGTGGTGGCCCAGCCGACGAGCAGGAACACGTGCAGCACGTAGAGCCAGAGTCCGACGGCGACCACGCCGCCGACGTACCCGAGGCCGCCGAAGGGGATGCCGACGTCGACGGGCAGGGAGAGGAAGAGCTGGAAGCCGTGCAGGAACCCGGCCAGGAACGAGCCGGTTCCGAGGCCGCCGGCCAGCGCGACCCACCACCGGGGTCGGCCGGGGGTGACGGCGCGGAACACCCAGGTCAGCAGGACCCCGAGCGCGAGCCAGAGCGCGGTGAAGCCCAGCACGATGCGCAGGAGGCGGTCGCCGGGGCCACCGCCGCCGCCGTCGGGCGAGAGCGGCACGAGGGCGTCGCCGACGCCGAGCACGGCCCAGGTCAGCGGCGGCAGCGCCACCACCAGGGCCAGCACGGCCACCCGTGCGCGCCAGCCGGTGAAGCGGTCCGGCTCCGGGCGGATGGCCAGGCAGGCGCGGCGCAGGCCCTCGCCGTAGAACGACGCGGGGAACAGCAGGACGACCGCACCCACCACGCCGAGGTGGGTGGCGGCGTCGACCAGCACCTCGTACGGCGGCCGCGCGCCCATCGCGGGCGGCACGAGGACCTCGAGGCGCAGCAGCCGCTCCTGGGCCGCGCCGTCGCCGCGCCACCAGGTCGTCGTCCAGAGCGCGAGGAGCAGCCACGGCACGACCGCGATCGCCGAGAAGTAGGTGAGGGTGGCCGCCGCCGCCGACAGGTCGCGCCCGGACAGCAGCCGGCCGGTGCCGCGGACCAGCGTGCGGGCCTCGCCGCGGAGCCGGGCGACGCCGTTCACGCCCGCCACCCAGGCACCCGACAGGATGGGGTGATGAGGGAGCTGACGTACGCGGCCATGCTGGTCTTCGTGCTCGTGGCCACCCTGCCGCTGGAGATCCTGCTGCGCACGCGCGTGTACGCGCGGCTGCGCCGGCTGGCGCTGGTGCTGGTCTGCGCGGGGCTGCCGTTCGTGGTGTGGGACCTGCTCGCGGTCCGGGCCGGCCACTGGTTCTTCGACACCTCGCAGACCCTCGGCCTCGAGCTCGCCGGTCTGCCCCTGGAGGAGGTGCTGTTCTTCGTCGTGGTGCCGCTGGCGTCGGTGATGACGCTGGAGGCGGTGCGCAGCGTGCGCGGCTGGACGGTCGGCGACGAGCCGCAGCAGCCGGCCGGCGACACTGTAGAGGGGGAGGCGACGTGACCCACACCGAGGCCTCGCTGCTGGGCATCGCCGTCACGGTCGTGCTCGACCTCTGGGTCCTGCGGACCCGGCTGCTGACCCGACGGGCGTACTGGGTCGCCTACGCGATCGTGCTGTTCTTCCAGCTGATCACCAACGAGTGGCTGACGTCGCGGGGCGTCTTCGACTACGACGATGACGCCATCCTCGGGTGGCGGATCGGGCACGCCCCGATCGAGGACTTCTGGTTCGGCTTCGCCCTGGTCACCCAGTCGATGATCTGGTGGGTGTGGTGGGGCCGCCGCGGCGTGCAGCAGCGGCTCGGCCCGGGCCCGCGCCCCGCCGTCGCGCGGCTGCTGGTCACGCGGCGCGCCAGACGCTCGCCTCGGTGAGGTCGACCAGTGCCTCCCGCGACCGGACCGGGATCGGCGCCGCCGCCAGCAGGGCGAGGGAGTCCTCGACCAGGGTGGTGATCCGGCGCTCGACCCGGTCGAGCGCCCCGGACTCGACGAGCACCTGACGGACCTGCTCGAGGCCGGCCTCGTCGAGGGCGTCGTCGCCGAGGTGGCGGTGCAGCACGGCGAGCTGGGCCGCGCTCGCGGTCTCCGCGGCCTGGGCGACGAGGACGGTCCGCTTGCCCTCCCGGACGTCGTCGAGGGTGGGCTTGCCGGTCTCGCGGGAGTCGCCGAAGACGCCGAGGACGTCGTCGCGCAGCTGGAACGCCTCGCCGACCCGCAGCCCGAAGGCCGAGCAGAAGTCGGTCATCGCCCCCGAGCCGCCGGCCAGCGCCGTCCCGAGCAGCAGCGGGTGCTCGACGGTGTACTTCGCGCTCTTGAAGCGGACGACGCGGGCGACGTCGTCCAGGGTGCGGGGGCGACCGAGCGGATGCAGGTCCAGGAACTGCCCGGCCATCGTCTGGGTGCGCATCAGCTCCCACACCGCGCGCGCCGCGGCGGCGCGCTCGGGCGTGCCGGCCGCGGTCGCGGCGTCGGCGGCACGGGCGAGCAGGTCGTCGGCCCAGGTCAGGCACAGGTCGCCGGTGAGGATGGCGACGGAGTGGCCGTAGAGCTCGGGGTCGCCGGTCGAGCGCGCGGAGCGGTGGCCGTCCGCGAAGGCCCGGTGCACCGTCGGGATGCCGCGGCGCGAGTCGCTGCGGTCCATCACGTCGTCGTGCACGAGTGCGCCGAGGTGGAACATCTCGAGCGCGGCACCGGCCTCGACCACGCCGGGGGTCACGGTCTCGCCGGCGCCCGCGGTGGCGCCGGCGCTGCCGGCGACGGCGTCCGCCGCCCACAGGCAGAACGCCGCCCGCAGCCGCTTGCCGCCGCCGGCCCGCTGCCGCACAGCCTGCGCGACCGGCTCGAGGTCGGGACTGACGTCGACGAGGATGCGAGCCTGGGCGTCGACGGTCCGGGTGAGGGCTTCGTCGACCCGGTGCACGTCACCGATGGGGGCGGGCGTCGACCGGATCGAGGTCGGAGCGAGCATGCCCCAAACCTACGTTTGCCCGCCGCCCGGCGGCTCACCCGATGAGAGGTCGGCCCGGGTTGCGGCGCGGCCGGGTGCTGGGCGGCCGGGTGCTGCGTAGCCAGGCCGACGGCGCTCGACGGGTCACCTGTGGGGGTGTTTGCGGGCATCGTCCCTGGAGAACGCCGACGCGGCGGAGGACGCTGGGAATTCACCCTTCAGCCGCTTGGAGGCCACCCATGAGCACCACCCGCGAGCCCGGCCGGGCCAGCACCCCCGTGGCGTCCGTCGTCGTCGCCGAGCCGGGGCAACGACCGTGAGCTCGGTCCGGTACTACGAGATCCGCCGCACCGACCTGGTCGTCGACCACGCCCTCGGCCCGTTCGCGGCGCCGACCCTCGCCGACGCCGTCACGATCGCCGACCGCCGCGTCGGCACCGGCGGCCTGCGCTGGGGCTCGTGGGAGGTCGTCGAGTGCGCGACCGGCGACGTCGTCGCTCGCGGCCCCCATCCCACCGCCTGGGCCACCGCCGGTACCGCCGCCGCCCGCGTCGGCGCCTGGTAGCTCAGCTGGCGGTACCGACCACGGTTGTGGCCGCACCAGAAGGCAAGGTCGAGCTGGCCGACTCGTCTTCAGCGGCACGCCGTCATCGGGAGACGGCTGGTTCATCGGTGCGGCGTGCCCTGCCGCGGCACGGTCGCACGGCTGGAAGTGCGCGGATTGGGACCGGCTTCCGGCCGGATCGCTGCCGCCGAGCCAACCGCACGAGGTTGCTCGACGCGGCGCGCACTCGGAGGTTCACTCGATCGGCGACTGGCAACGTCGATCGGCTGGGTCGGTCTGACGGCCGCCCGAGGTCCATCCGCCGGTCGCGTCAGGGCCGCAGCGGGTAGGTCTCGCCGGTGGCGTGGGTCTGGCGGTGGTGGAAGGGGCAGAGCAGGACGGCGTCGCGGGTGTCGGTGCTGCCACCCCGGGGCCATGGGATGCCGTGGTGGGTGTGGCAGTAGGCGGCTGGTGTGGTGCAGGCCGGGTGTTGGCAGTGCTGCTGCTTGAGGGTGATGGCGAGGCGCTGGGCTGGGGTGTGGAACCGGCGCTTGCGGCCGAGGTCGAGGACGTGGCCGGCGCCGTCGAGGACGGCGGGGATGATGCCTGCTTCGCAGGCCAGTCGGCGGGCCTGGGTGGGGGAGAGCGCGAGACCGGTGTCGAGGTGGGCGGCTGCGAGCCCACCGTTGAGCGTGTCGAGAGTCATCGTCACGACCACGGTGGCGTTGGGTCCCGCCCATGGCGGGCAGCTGGTCGGCGGGGTAGCGCTCGACGTACTCGCCGAACGCCTGCCCAGGCCGCTCGGGTGTCGGCTTCTCGTGGTCGTAGGAGCCCGCACCGTCGGTGGCCCGGACGTGCTTGGGAGCCGCGATCGCGGTGAGCGCCTTCCGGAGCATCGAGGCTTGCGCCGACGGCAGGGTGAACCGGCCGTGGGCGAGACCCTCACCGTCGTCCCACATCGTCAACGCAGTGCGCTTGCGGGCTCGGGCCTCCTCGGCCTCCAGCAGTCGCGCTTCGTGCTCGTCGGCCTTGTCGGGGTCGAGGGTCTCCAGGATCCGGCGGCCGAGGGTCTTCAGGTCGTGCGCGTCGTGGTGCGCCGCCTCGTCGAGCAGGTGGGCCTCGGCCTTCCCGCGCCAGGCAAGGTGGTCACCGTCCAGGTCGTCGACCACGGTGGCGATGACCTTGGCCTGCTCGCCGTGCACCCGTCCCTCGGCCATCGCGATCCGGGTCGCCTCGTGGGCGGCGAGATCGCCAGCCAACCGAGCCTTCCGCGCAGCCTCCGCGCCCGTGACCCGGGTGACCCGAGCGAGCCACGCCGCGAGCGACCTGGCGCCGATCGATGCCGGCAGGTCCAGCACCCCGGCATGGCCGACCACGCGGGCCTCGAGCTCCTGAACCCCCGCGACCAACCCGGCCAGCCGCGGCACGAGATCAGCCGTCGCAGGGGCGTCGAGCGACCAGGCCGGGGCGTCCACCAGCGCTGTCAGCTCGGTCTCGAGCAGCGTGACGAACCGGGTGACGGGGTGCCCGTCGTGGTGGTCGCCGGGGTGCTTGCTCATGGCCTGATTCTAGGGGTCACCACCGACAATCGACAGTGTGTTCGAACGCCTGTGGAGAACCTCGACGTCGCCCGCGAGCGTGACGCACTCAGCCCTGGGACAGGCCGGTCTCCTCGCCGCGGCCCGACTCGTTGGCCAGGCCCTCGCCGTCGGACTCGGCGTCCAGCTTCTCCTGCACGTCCGCGATCTCCTGCTGCTGCTCGTTGCGACCGTCGCCGGTCTCCTGGTCCTTCTCGTTGCTCGTCTCGCTCATCGCGGTCTCCTCGGGCGGGGTTCGGTGGGGTACCCGCCGACCGTACCCACGCCCGGGTGGCGCGCGGCCCGGAGGTGGGAGTCACCCGCGGCGGGGGAGCGGGCCGGCGGCGCGCGCTGGAAGGGTCGTGACCGTGACTTCTCCCCACCTGCTGTCCACGGTGCTCGGTCGGGTCCTCGCCGGCGGCGTCGCCGGCCTGTCGCGGCTGAGGTCCACCGAGAAGCCGATGCACCCGCGCGGCTCGGTGGCGACCGCCAGCCTGCGCCGGTACGGCGGCGCGGTGAGTGGCGCCGCGTTCCTCGACACGCCCGGTCAGGACGACGTCCTGGTGCGCACGTCCCGCTCGGTCGGCCTCCCGCCGCCGTGGCCGGACGTCGACGGGCTGGCCGTCCGGGTGCCCACCGACGACGGCGGACACGCCGACGTGCTGCTCTCGAGCACCGGCCGCGGCCGCGTGACCCGCTACCTGCTCGCGCCCGCCCGCCACGCGCGGACGACGTTCCTGGGGTGCCTGGTGCCCTTCCGCTCGCCGTCCGGACCGGTCCTCCTCGGCGCGGATCCGACCGCCGGCGGCGGGTGGGACCTCTCCTGGGCGCGTCCGTGGGGCACGTGGCACCGGTTCGCCACGCTCGAGCCGTTCGACGGCCGGCACGGAAGCACCCCGGGCGACGCGCCGGTGACGTTCGACCCGGTGTCGGCCGCGCCCGACGGGCTCGAGGTGTACCCGTGGCACCGCCGGATCAGGGGGCCGGGCTACGCCGCGGCCCGCCGGTCCCGCTCGCAGGAGCACCGGGCGACGCCGGACCCCCGGTCGGGGGTGGAGGCGTGACGGGCGGGGCACCCTCGCTCCAGGGCCCGGTCCAGCGACTGGTCACCGACTTCCTGGAGCTGAGCGCCACCGGCATCCACGACCGGCTCGGCGACGTCGCCGGCGTGGCCGTCAGCACCGCCGAGGGGCGCCGGCCGCGGACCCTGGCGGCCAGCACGACGCTGGCCGCCGACGTCGACCGCATCCAGTTCCGCATCGGGGTCGGCCCGTGCCTGGCGGCGTTGACCTCGGGTGTCGCGCTGCACGCGCCCGACCTGGCCGGCGACGACCGGTGGGGCGACTACGGGCCGCAGGCCGCGGCCCGGGGAGCGGCGTCCTGCTACTCCGTGCCGGTCCTGGTGGGCGACACGTGCGTCGCCGTGTTCAAGGTCTACGCCAGCGAGGTCGACGCCATCACCCCCGACCAGCGCGCCACGGCCGACCTCGTCGCCAAGGAGGTCAGCGGCGGCTTCGCACTGGCGATGCACCTCGGTCGCCAGGCCTCCGACCTCGACGACCTCACCGCGCTGCTGGCCCACCGCCGGGTCATCGACCTCGCCCTCGGCATCCTGATGGAGCGGGGCCGGGTGCCCGCCGACGCCGCGTTCGGGCTGCTCACGCAGCAGTCCCAGAGCAGCAACGTGAAGGTGCACGAGCTGGCGGCGGACGTCGTCCGCAGCATCCCGGGCACCAGCAGCGACGACCTGGTGCCGCCGTACAGCCCCAGGGATGAACCGGACGCCGCGGGAGCCGTGGTTCGCTGAGGTCAGTGGTTCAGCAGCGCAAGCCACTCCAACAGATGGAGTGCGCCATGTACCTGCACGTTGAAGAGCTCATCAACGAGATCCAGATCGACGAGCCGGACCCGGCCGCGGCGAACGCGCTGCAGGAGGGTCTCGGCGGCCAGTTCGGCGAGATGCGCACGATGATGCAGTACCTCTTCCAGTCGATGAACTTCCGTGGCGACCCGAGCTCGAAGCCCTACAAGGACCTGCTCCAGGGCATCGGGACCGAGGAGATCAGCCACGTCGAGCTGATCGGGACGACGATCGCGCGGCTGCTGGACGGGTCGCCGGACTACCACGGCAAGAAGAAGGACCCCGTCGACGAGCCCGGCGCCAAGGGTGCGACGCCGCTCAAGATCGCGCTGGACACCAGCAACATCCACCACTACCTCGTCGCGGCCCAGGGCGCCCTGCCCGTCGACGCGGCCGGCAACCCGTGGTCGGGCTCCTACGTCTACAACAGCGGCAACCTCGTGCTCGACCTGCTCTACAACCTCATGCTGGAGTCGACCGGGCGCCTGCAGAAGTGCCGGATCTACGAGATGACCGCCAACAAGGCGGCCCGCTCCACGATCGCCTACCTGATCGTGCGCGACCAGGCCCACGAGAACGCCTACGCCAAGGCGCTCGAGTCGCTCGGGGTCAACTGGGGCCCGCTGCTGCCGATCCCGAAGACCAACGCGGAGCAGTTCCCCGAGGTCAAGAAGCTGCTCGACCTCGGTCTCCAGAGCGTCCAGTACACCTTCAACCCCGAGCAGACCAGCCAGGCCGCCAAGCTCTACCGGGGCGCGTCGCCGTCCAACGACGGCACCGAGCTGAGCACGGCGATCATGCCGGAGGGCGTGCCGATCACGATCGCACCCGAGCGCCGGGAGGAGTTCAGCCCGGGCCTCGACCCCGAGCTGCTCGCGCTGATCCAGGCGACCGCCGAGGTCGAGCTGATCGCGGCCGACGAGGCCGGTTCCGGGTCCTCGTCCTGATCCGCCGGCACGGGTGACGAGGTGACGGGGAGCGTGCGGTGACCGAGGTCCTGCTGCGTCCGCTGGCGGATGCGTTCATGCAGGTCGGGGTCTTCGTGGCGCTCCTCGTCGCCCCGTTCGGGTGGGCCCAGCACCGGTGGGGCGACCAGCTCGCCGCCGCGCTGACCCGCCACGCCCGCCACGCCCCGGCGGCCGCCGCCCTGCTCACCATGCCGCCCGGCTGCGGCGGCGCGATCATCGTGATGAGCCTGTACGCCCGGGGCGCGGTGGGCTTCGGCGCCGCCGTCGCCGCGCTGGTGGCGACCATGGGTGACGCCTCGTGGGTGCTGCTGGCCGCCGACCCGGTGCTGACCCTGAAGCTCAAGGCCCTGCTGCTCCTGACCGGTGCCACCACCGGGTACGTCGTCGACGCGCTCGGCATCACGCCCCGACGCCGGGTCGACGCCCAGTCCCTCGGCGCGAGCTCGCCCAGCGCCGGGCTGGTGGGGGTCGGTGGCCGCGTCGTCGTGCCCGCACCGCCACCCTCGCTGGCGCCCGCCGGCGACCAGTACGTCGGCAGCGCGGACCCGGCTCGGGTCGGCCCCACGTGCACCACCCTCTGGGTGGTCCTCGGCGTCGGGGCGCTCGTGGCCGTGCCGGTGTCCTTCCAGCTCGCCCCGGCCGGCACCGCCTACCTGGCCCTCGGGGTCCTCGGCACCCTTGCCGCCGTGGTGGCCCTGGTCCAGGGCCGCGGCCGGGCGACCGTCGCGGCTCCGCCGACGTCCCTGAGGGCCGTCGCACGCGACGGTGGGCACGAGGTCGCCCTGATCACCACCTGGGTCGCCCTGGCCTACCTCTCCTGGTCGCTGCTGAACCACCTCACCGGCTTCGACGGCTCCCAGCTCCCGCTCCTCGGCGTCACCGGCGTGGCCGTCGGCGCCCTCGTGGGCCTCGTGCCTGGGTGCGCGGTCCAGATCGTCTTCACCGGCATCTTCCTCGCCGGCGGCATGCCCCTGCCGACCCTGGTCGCCAACACCATCAGCCAGGACGGCGACGCCCTGCTCCCCCTGCTCGTGCTCGAGCACCGCTCCGCGCTGCTCGCCAGCCTCATCACCACGATGCCGGCCCTGCTGGTGGGCGGCGTCCTGCTCCTGCTCGGCTGAGGCCCGTCAGGCCCCGGCCGCACGGTCGGCGAGCAGGGCCCGGACGGCGGCCGGGTCGAGGGGGGCGCCGCGCGCCCCCGACCCGGTGACGGCGATCGCGGCGGCCGCCGTGCCGAACAGCGCGGCGTCGTCGAGGCGGGCGCCGGACGCGAGCGCCACGGCCAGGCCCGCGGTGAACGCGTCACCGGCGCCGACCGTGTCGACGACGTCGACCGGGAGCGCCGGGAGCCGCCGCGGGCCGCCGGCGCGCTCGCCGTCGTGGACGTCGACGCCGTCGGCCCCGCGGGTCACCACGACCGCACCGGTGCCGGCAGCCAGCAGGTCCGCGACCGAGTCCGCGCCCAGGAGCAGCACCTCCTCGGCGTTCGGCGTCAGCACCGCGACGAGGGCCAGGAGCTCCGGCGGCAGAACCCGGGCGGGCCCGGGGTTGAGCACGAGGCGCCAGCCGCGTCCGGCGGCGGCGGTGGCGGCCGCGAGCACGGCGTCGTCCGGGACCTCGAGGTTCGAGACGACGACGGCGTCCTCGACGTGGAGGTGCTCCAGGGCGTGGCGCACGTGGTCGGCGGAGAGCGCGTGGTTGGCGCCCGGGACGACGACGATGAGGTTCTCGCCGGCGGCGTCGCGCAGCACGTGGGCCGTCCCGGTCGGCTGCTCCACCCGGTCGACGCCGGTCGTGTCCACGCCCGCCCGGGCCAGGTCGTCGAGTGCCTCGGTGCCACGGCTGTCCCGTCCGACGGCACCGACGAAGATCGTCCGGGCGCCGAGCCCCGGCCGCGGCGACGGCCTGGTTGGCCCCCTTGCCGCCCCAGGCCACGGCGGTGGCCAGCGCCGTCACCGTCTCCCCGGCGCGGGGGAGGCGCTCGACGTCGATGAGCAGGTCGGCGTTGAGCGAGCCGACGACGACGACGGTCGGGGTGGGGACGGGCGGGTTCGGCACGGGCCGACGGTCCCACAGGTGGTGGGGTTCGGTTTCGTCGGCGCTCGCTGGGGCTCGCTTGCTCAACCTCCGGTGGTTCCGGTTTCGTCGGCGCTCGCTGGCGCTCGCTTGCTCAACCTCCGGCGGTGGGCGCTCAACCTCCGCGACGGGTTACGCGGGGTCCGGCCGTCCGTCGACCAGGGCGACGAGGGTCGCGGGGCCGGGGGCGTCGTCGAGCCGGTCGACGGGGGTGGGGAGCGGGATCGACCAGTTGGCCCGGGCGGGCGCCGTCGTGCCGGGCACGTTCGGGCGGCGCTCCTCGCCGAGGGCGTCCTCGAGCGAGAGCGAGACCAGCAGCGACGGCGCCCGCCCGAGCTGGGTGTAGGCCTCGACGACCGCCTCGGTGGCTGTGGCCTCCTCGCTGAGCCCGTCGCGGAGGAGCTGCTGCAGGAGCTCCTGCCGGCCGGCGCGGACGTCGTCCTCGGCCATCGTGGAGGAGGCCAGCTGGTCCTCGACGTCGCTGCCGGTCCAGAGCCCCGGCACGGTGGGGAGGTCGTGGGTGGTCACGGTCGCCATCGAGCCGACCGGCCAGGTCGCGGGGTCGTCGGGCTCGAACCAGAGCACGCGGTAGGTGAGGACGTCGCGCTCGGCGAGCGCCTCGGCGACCCCCGGCTCGACCGTGCCGAGGTCCTCGCCGACCACCACGGCGCGCGCCCGGTGCGACTCGAGGCAGACGATGTCGAGGAGGTCGTCGGCGGGGAAGCGGACGTAGCAACCCTCGGTCGGGGAGGCGCCCTCGGGGATGCACCAGAGCCGGAACAGCCCCATCACGTGGTCGATGCGCAGCCCGCCGGCGCCGGC
Organism: Nocardioides sp. S-1144; assembly: GCF_005954645.2. Taxonomy (NCBI): domain Bacteria; kingdom Bacillati; phylum Actinomycetota; class Actinomycetes; order Propionibacteriales; family Nocardioidaceae; genus Nocardioides; species Nocardioides dongxiaopingii. The sequence continues at coordinate 3,395,571 of NZ_CP040695.2, read as the reverse complement.
GATGGTGGCCCGCACCGACTGCACGAACGGCTCGTAGTCGGCGGCGCGCAGCCGCCACGGCACGAGCGGGGGAGAGCCCCAGTCCTGGCCGACCGAGTTGAGGGCGTCGGGCGGGGCGCCCACGGTGAGCCCGCGGGCCAGCACGTCCTGCCACGCCCACGCGTCGGCGCCGCCGCCGGAGACGCCGATCGGCAGGTCCTGGATCACCATGAGGTCACCGCTGGCCTCGCGCAGCTGCTCCGACAGCAGCCACTGCAGCCAGGCGTGGAAGGTGACGTCGTCGCGGCGCTCGGCCGCCGCCCGGCGCACCTCCTCGCCGTGGGGGTCGTGCAGGCCGGCCGGCCACGCGCGCCAGTCGCCGCCGTGCTCGGTGGCCAGCACCATCCAGGTCGCGAACTCCTCCAGCGCCGCGCCCTGCTCGGCGCGCCAGGCGTCGAAGGCCGGCTCCTCGCCGCGGTCCGCGAACGTCGTCCGCAACACCCGCATCTTGTGCTCCCACGCGGCGTCGCGGTCGACGGTCGCCGGCGACGGCCGGTCGCCCCCGCCGTCGGGGGACCCCTCGACCCGGAGGTAGACCGGGTTGCGGAAGCGTCGGGTGGCGGGCAGGTAGGGGCTGGCCTCCAGGGGCAGCACCGGCGCCACGGCGTGCAGGGGGTTGACGACCACGAAGCCGCCGCCGCGCCGCTCGGTCCACTCCCGCAGCGTGCGGAGGTCGCCGAGGTCGCCGATCCCGGCGCTGGTGGTCGACAGGGCGGCGTACAGCTGGACCGCCCAGCCCCACGTGCGCTCGGGCGGCAGCCAGCAGCGGCCGGGCGAGACGACGAGCCGGCGCTCGGCGCCGCCGTCGACCCGGAGCCGGTGGTAGCCGAGCGGGAAGTCGTCGGGCACCAGGTCGTCGAGCCGGGCGGTGCCGCCGTCCTCGAGCAGCACCTCGCCGGCCAGACCGGTGCGCCGGCCCGGGCGGGTGACCACGGGTGCCCGGTCGGCGAGGTCGGCCGGCGGCTCGCCGACGACGGCCAGCACGGCCTCGATGGTGGCCTCGGGCACGCGGTGCGGCCGGTCGTCGGCGTCGACCCAGTCGCGCTGCACGCCGGCGCGCGCGAGCGTCTCGGGGCTCCAGCGGGGTGCGGGCACGGGCGGGGGCACGGGCGGGGGCACGGGCGAGGACATGGAGAAATCCTGCCTGACCCGTGGACCGCCTCCTCCTTGGGGGGAGTCGGGCGTCCCCGCCGGCGGCGAGGATGCGTGGGTGCTGCGCTCCCCGACCCGTCCGCCACCGACGGACCTCGTCCTGCCGCACCACCTGCTGCTCGGCCCGGAGACGCACGGCGTGACCCGCTACGCCGGCGAGGTCGCCGCTGCCGCGGGCGCCCCGGTCGTCCGCGACGCCGACCGGCTCGGGCCGGGCGAACCGGCCCACCTCCACGTGACCGACCGGCTCCTGGCGCGCGACCCCGCCGCCGCGGCGGCCGCCGTCGAGGCGCTGGCCCGCCGGGTCCGGCTCACGGTCACGCTGCACGACGTCCCGCAGCCGACCGACGGGCCGGGGTTCGAGGCGCGGGCGGCGGCGTACGGCCGGATCGTGCGGGCCAGCCACGCCTGGGTCACCAACTCCTGGCACGAGCACGCGCTCGTGGGCCGCTGGTGCGTCGCCGACCCGCGCGGCGCGGTGATCCCGCTCCCGGTGATCGAGTCGCCGGCGCTCCCGGAGGAGGCCGAGGACGCAGGGGTCCGGAGTGCCCCGGCGCTCGGCGTGTTCGGGTTCGTCTACCCCGGCAAGGGCCACCGCCAGGTCCTCCGTGCCGCCGCGGCCCTGCGCCGCGGGGGGACCTCCGTGCGGGTGTGCGTGCTCGGCGCCGCCGCCCCCGGCCACGACGACGAGGTCGAGGACCTCCAGCGGATGGGCTGGGCGCGCGACGTCCCGGTGGAGGTCACCGGCCGCGTCCCCGACCACGACCTGGGCCGCGCGCTGCGTGCCGTCGCCGTGCCGGTCGTCGCCCACCGCAACGTGTCGGCGTCCGGGAGCCTCAACTCGTGGATCGCCGCGGGTCGGCGTCCCCTGGTACGCGACGGCGCCTACGCCCGCGAGATGGCGGCCCTGCGCCCCGGCACGATCACGCTCTTCGACGACGCGTCCCTGAGCCGGTGCGTCGGGGCCGCGCTGCGCCGTCCCGAGACCACGTGGACCGCACCGGGCACCGACCTCGGGCCCCGCCTGCCCCACACCGCCGCCGCCTACCGCGCGTGGTGGGCCTCGGTGGACCGGTGACCGCGCCGCCGTACGGCACCAGCGTCCCGGGCAACCGGTGGGACCTGGCCCCGGCCGACGTGCCCCGGCGGACGGTGTCGGTCGTGCTCGCCCACCACGAGCAGCCGGCCCAGCTCGAGCGGACCCTGGCCGCGCTCGGCCGCCAGACCCGTCCCCCCGACGAGGTCGTCGTCGCCGACGACGGCTCGCGGGAGGCGCCGGTGGTGCCGCCCGGCGTGCGGCTGGTGCGCCAGGACGACGACGGGTTCCGCCTCGCCGCCGTCCGCAACCTCGGCGTGGCCGCGAGCACGGGTGAGCTGCTCGTGCTCCTGGACGCCGACACGACCCCGGAGCCGGACTTCGTCGCGCGCATGGTCGCGCTGCCCGAGGCACTCCCCGAGACCCTCGTGGTCGGACGCCGCCGGCACGCCGACCTCGCGGCGACCGGACCGGGCGAGGCGGTCGAGCGCGTCGCCCCGGCGCTCGCCCTGCCCGAGCCGGCCTGGCTGCGCACCGCCTACGACGCGACGCGCGACCTGCTCGACGCCGACGAGACCGGCCACCGGTTCGCCATCGGCGCCGTGCTGGCCTGCAGCCGGTGGTGGTACGACGAGCTCGGCGGCTTCGACGAGACGTTCACCGCCTACGGCGGCGAGGACTGGGAGCTGGCCCACCGGTCGTGGACGGCGGGCGGGTTGCTCGCGCACCGGGCCGACGCCGTCGCCTGGCACGACGGTCCTGACGCCGGCGCCCGCGGCCGGAGCCCGGAGGCCCACCGCTCCGAGACCGTCGCCGTCGCCGACCGGACCTCGGCTCCGGGCACGACGTGGCGCGGGCTGTGGCGCGGCCCGGCCGACGTCGTCGTCACGTGCGACCCCGGCCTCGGGGCGACCGAGGTCCTGGTGACGCTCGACTCGCTGCTCGCGGCGCTCCCGCGCGCCGTCGTCCGGCTCGGCGCGGAGCACCGGGCGCTGGTCGGCACCGACCCGCGCGTCGTGGGCCTCGAGCAGCCCGTGGCCGCCTCGGCGCGCCTGCACCTCGACGTGCGGCACGGCCTCACCGGCGACGCCGCGGCGTGGACCGCGCTGCTCGCGGGCCACGACGGCTCCGCCGCCACCCGCGCGGTGGCCGGCGGCGCCGCCGAGCTGCAGGACCTGCGGCTGCTGCGCCGGGCCGCCCGCTGGGGGCGACCCGACCTGGCCCCGGCGGGACCTCCCCTCGAGAGCGGGCCGCGGCCGTGGTCCGACGACGTCACGCTCGAGTCCTGGCTGGGCGGGTGGGCCGGTGGCTGAGGACCGACCGCTGCTCGTGGTCGTGGGCAACTGCCAGGCGGAGTCGTTCCGCCTGCTCCTCGACGCCGGCGACGTGCGCACCGTGCGGACGCCGGCCCTGCACGAGCTCACCGCCGCCGACGCCGCAGCGCTGCGCGAGCTGCTCGCCCGCACCGACCTGCTCGTGGCCCAGCCGACCTCCGACGACTACCGCGGGCTCCCGGTCGGGACCCGCCAGCTGCGCGCCGTCCTCCCGCCGGGCGCGCGGGTGGCCCTGGTGCCGAGCCTGCGCTACTCCGGGCTGCACCCGTTCCACCTGCTGGTGCACCCGCCCGGCCTGGAGCGCCCGGACCCGCCGGTCGTGCCGTACCACGACCTGCGCACCGCGCTGCTCGCCGACGACCTGCGCGCCGGGCGGCCGGTCCGGCCGCCGCTCGAGCTCACCGAGGACGTCGTCCGAGCGGTCGCGGCCGCCTCGGTCGCCGAGCTCGCCCGGCGCGAGCGCCAGCACGGCACCGTGGTCGTGAGCGACCTGTTCGCCGAGCCGGACGCCGACGCGATGCGCACGATCAACCACCCGGGCAACGCCGTGCTGGTCCCCGTGGCCGCCCGGCTCCGGGACGCGCTGGGGCTCGAGCCGCGCGGACCGGGTGTGGACCGGCCGCTCCTGGCCTCCATCCACGCCCCGGTGCTGCCCCCGGTGGTGGCCGCGCACCGGCTCGACGTCGTCCCCACGAGCGACTGGACGATCGAGGGACGCACCGTCACCACCGAGGCGGTGACCGCGGCCCACCTGGCCTGGTACCGCGAGCGCCCCGAGATGCTCGACGCCGCCCTGGAGCGGGCGGCCCCGCTGGTGGAGCTGTTCGGGCCCGGGGGAGCGAACCCGGGGGGATCGAGCGGTGACGGCGCACTGAGTCCCACCTCACGCCGGGGTGACCCCCGCGGGTGAGGCGACCCGTGGCGGGCCGCGGGACGGTGGAGTGGTACGGGCAAGCCCCGGCAGCGCTCGACCGCGCCACGGAAGCGGTCGAGGCGCCGGTTGAGAGACAGGTACCCCACATGTTCGCCATCATCGGTTTCATCGTCTTCGGACTCGTCGTCGGCGTCCTCGCGCGCCTCATCAAGCCCGGCAAGCAGAACCTGTCGCTGGTCGCGACGCTGCTGCTCGGTCTCGCCGGCTCGGTCATCGGCGGCATCGTGGCGAGCGCGCTCGGCACCGGCGACATCTTCGAGCTCAACATCCTCGGCGCGATCGTGGCCATCGTGGCCGCCGTCCTGCTGATCGGCGTGGCCGAGGGTCTGTCGGGTCGCAACAAGGGCGCCCGCGTCTGACCCGACGCGTGGCATCCTCGACCCATGAGTGACGTCGCCGCCAGGGCCAGTGAGCTGCTCCGCCTGCACCACACCGGGTCGACCCTGGTGCTCCCGACGGTCTGGGACGCCTGGTCGGCCCGGACCGTCGTCGAGGCCGGGTTCCCCGCCCTCAGCGTCGGGAGCCACCCGCTGGCCGACTCCCGCGGCCAGCAGGACAACGAGGGCATGACCCTCGACGACGCCCTCGACGGCATCGCGCGGATCACCGCGGCCGTCGACGTCCCGGTGACCGCCGACGTCGAGTCGGGCTACGACACCCCGGCCGCCGAGCTGGTCGAGCGCGTCCTCGCCGCGGGCGTCGCCGGGATCAACGTCGAGGACACCGTGCACAGCCAGGGCCGGCTCCGCGAGGTCGCCGAGCACGCCGACTACATCGGCGCGCTGCGCGCCGCCGCCGACGAGGCCGGCGTCGAGCTGGTCGTCAACGCCCGCACCGACGCCTTCCTGGGCTCGACGGTGACCTTCGAGGACCCGCTCGCCGAGGCGCTGCGCCGGCTGCAGGCCTGCGAGGCCGCGGGGGCCCGGAGCGTCTACCCCGTGAAGGTGCCCGACGCCGCGACCCTGCGCACCCTGCTCGCCGAGCTCTCCGGACCGGTCAACGTCACCGCCCACCCGGTCGACGGCGCGCCGTCCGGCTCGTTCGCCGAGCTGAGGGCGGCCGGCGTCCAGCGCATCACCTTCGGCCCGCTCCTCATGAAGGCCCTCACGCCGTCCCTCACCGACCTCGTGACTCCCTGGCGCTGAACCCCCGCTGACCCGTCGCTGATCAGCGACGGGTCAGCGCCAGCAACGCGGTGACCCGTCAGTGATCAGCGACGGGTCAGTGCCGCCAACGCGGTGACCCGTCAGTGATCAGCGACGGGTCAGTGTGGGGGGTTGGGGTTGGGGTCGTGGGCCGTGCCGGTGGGCATCAGGACGAAGAAGGTGCTGCCCCGGCCGGGGGCGCTGTCGACGGCGATGGTGCCGCCGCTGACGGTGACCAGCTGCTTGACGATGCTGAGGCCGAGCCCGGGCCGTCGGGGGCCGGGCGACCCGGGGGCGGGCAGGCGGCTGAAGGGCTCGAAGATCTGCTCGTGGCGGGAGGGGTCGATGCCGACGCCGGTGTCGGAGACGCGGTAGAGGATCGCCGGGTCGGACGTCGCGGTCACCGTCGTGCTGACCGCGAGCTCGATGGCCCCGGTCTCGGTGTTCTCGACGGCGTTGCTCAGCAGGTTGACCAGGATCTGCGACGTCCAGGTCGGGTGGTTCCTGATCCGCCGTGGGACGTCGGCGCCGAGGTCGAGGTCGAGCCGCAGGCCCTTGCGCCTCGCCGACTTCTCCACGAGCGCCACGGCGTCGTCGATGAGCGCGTGCAGGTCGAACTCCTCGGTGGCCTGCGCGCTGGCGGCGTCGGCGTCGGCGAAGTCGAGGACGCCGTCGACGAGCGTGAGCAGCCGGGCGCCGGAGCGCTGCAGGGTGGTGATGAGCTCGGTCTGCTCGGTGGTCGGGTCGGTGGCGGCCAGCAGCTCCACCGCCGCCAGGATGCTGGTGAGCGGGGTCCGGACCTCGTGGCTCATCCGGGCGACGAAGTCGGTCTTGGCCCGCGCGGCCTGGGTGGCGAAGCGCCGCGTGGCGTCGAGCTCCCGGGCCGCGTCGTTGCGACTGGTGAGGTCGGCGGCGACCGCGTAGACGCCCCGGGTCTCGCCGTCGGTCCGCCACGGGATCCCGGTCACGAACAGGTCCACGACCTGCCCGTCGGCCCGCCGGATGGTGAGGTTGACCTGCTGGGAGCCCTCCTCGACCACCCGGGCGAACGCCGTCGCCGCCCGGTCGTGGTCGTCGTGGACGATGAGGTCGCGGAAGTGCCGGCCGACCAGGTCGGCGGCGGAGTAGCCGCTGATCGTTCCGGCGGACGGGTTGAGACCGGTGAACCGGCCCTCGACGTCGAGCCGGAAGACGGCCTGCGGATTGTTGTCGAACAGGGAGCGGTAGCGCTCCTCGACGTCCCGGTGCACCGACGGGGGTGACCCCCCTCGTCGGGGCTCATCGGCGCCGCTCTCGGACTCGGCCATGGGTCACGGTAGCCCCGAACCCGGCTGTTCATGCTGGATCGCTACGGTCCCACCCATGTTGAGGGACGTGCGCGAGTACATCGACCGGCTGCACATCGGTGGTCACACGATCGGGGAGGACCACGACGACGACCCCGTGCTCATCGATCCCGACGGCCGCGCCGTCGACACCTGGCGCGAGAACTACCCCTACGAGGAGCGGATGTCGCGCGAGGAGTACGACGCCGCGAAGTACGGCCTGCAGGTGGAGCTGCTGAAGTTCCAGCGCTGGGCCGCCGACACCGGCAGCAAGCACGTGCTGCTCTTCGAGGGTCGCGACGCCGCCGGCAAGGGCGGCACGATCAAGCGCTTCATGGAGCACCTGAACCCCCGCTACGCGCGCACCGTGGCGCTCGGCAAGCCCAGCGACCGCGAGCAGAACCAGTGGTACTTCCAGCGCTACGTCCAGCACCTCCCGACCGCCGGCGAGATGGTCCTGTTCGACCGGTCCTGGTACAACCGCGCCGGCGTGGAGCGGGTGATGGGGTTCGCCTCGCCGCCGGAGTACGAGCAGTTCATGGCCCAGGCGCCGCTGTTCGAGCGGATGCTGGTCGACAGCGGGATCTCGCTGACGAAGTTCTGGTTCTCGGTGACGCAGTCCGAGCAGCGCACGCGGTTCATCATCCGCCAGGTCGACCCGGTGCGGCAGTGGAAGCTCTCACCGATCGACCTGGAGTCGCTGGACAAGTGGGAGGACTACACCGCCGCCAAGGAGGCGATGGTCCGGCGCACCGACACCGAGTGGGCGCCGTGGACGACGGTGAAGAGCAACGACAAGAAGCGGGCGCGGGTCAACGCGATGCGCCACTTCCTGTCGCGCTTCGACTACGAGGGCCGCGACGACGACGTCGTCGGTGACCCCGACCCGCTGGTCGTGCAGCGGGGCAGCGACGCCGTCGGCGACTAGGCCGGGCTCAGCCGCCCAGGACGCTCGCGGCGTCGACGGCGCCGTGCTGCTCCTCGATCGCGTCGGCGAGCCGGGTGACCTCCGCGTCCTCGAGGCGGATCCCGGCGCTGTCGAGGCCGGCGAGGAGCTCGTGGCGGACCGTGCCCTCCGGGGCGCCGTCCTGGTAGGAGCTCACGCGGTCGACCACGCCCTGGACGGCTTCGAGCATGCTGGAGTCCTGCGAGGTGCTTGCGTCGTCGGTCATGCCCCCGATGCTGCCCGCCCCGCCCGTCGCGGTCGCCCCCCGGACGGGTGGCGGCTCGGAATCCTTCGGGTGACGTGCCCGGCCCGGCTGCTGGCTAGCGTCGTGGCCGTGCCCTCATCCACGCCACCGAGCTCGTCCGGTACGGCCGCGCAGCCGCCCGCCGGTGGTCCAGCCGCCCCGGAGCCCCTCGGCCGCCGGCACCGGCTCCAGCACGTTGCCGGCGTGGTCCTCGGAGCGCGGGCCCCGCAGCACGACCCGGTCGACCAGTGGACCGGCCAGGCGCTCGTAGAGCGCGGGCACGGTGCGGAAGGCGGCGACGGCGGGCAGGTTGGCCGGCCCCACGTGGTCGAGCCGGCGGGGCCGGTCGAGCCGGCGCAGGCACGCCTGCGCCACGCGCCCGGGAGCCACGACCGGCGGCGGCGCGGAGCCCAGCCGGCCGGCGTACGTCGCGGCCTGGCGGTAGATCGGCGTGTCGACCGCCCCCGGCAGCACGACGCTCACGTGGACGCCGCGCTCGCGGCGCACCTCCGCCTGCAGCGTGCGGACCAGGCCGAGCTGGCCCCACTTGGCGGCGCAGTAGCCGCCCATCGAGGGGACGGCGATCTCGGCGAGCAGCGAGCTGACCACGACCAGGTGGCCGCCGCCCTGCTCGCGGAAGCGGGGCAGCAGCGAGCGGGCCAGGTTGCCGGTGCCGCCGACGGCGACGTCGACGAGGTGGCGCAGCACGTCGGGCGGCAGGCTCTCGACCGTGCCGTAGGCCATCGCCTGGGCCGTGCTGATCGCCGCGTCGCACCGGCCGTAGGCGGCCACGCACGCGGCGACGGCCCGCTCGACGGCGTCCGCGTCGGCGACGTCGCCGGCCACCACCTCGACCGGGCCGGGCAGCGCGTCGGCGACCTGCCGGAGGCGGCCCTGGTCGCGGGCGAACAGCACCAGCCGGTCACCGCGCTCGCTCAGCTGCTGCGCGACGGCCAGCCCGATGCCGGAGCTCGCCCCGACGACCAGCACCGCTCGCGGCGCTGCTGGCTGCGTGGTTCCCACGCCTCAGGCCTGCTCGAGCGAGGATTCCTTGTGGGCCGCGCTCGCCCCCGACTTCTCGGACTCGACGATCCAGTACGGCTCGTCCTCGCTCGCGTTGAACTTCTGCCCGTCGTGCTGGAAGGGCTTCGTCCGCTTCTCGACGGCCCTGCCGGTGGTCTTCCCCTGAGAGGTGTTCCAGTGGACCTTGGTTCCCTTGCTGATGCTCATGCGTTCGACGCTAACGGCGCCGCCGCCCCGAGTGACCTCACCCGAGGGGGTTGCTCGTGCTGACGCGCGGGCTGCTCCCGCGGCTGCCGGGTCTCCTCGGCGCGCCGGGCCGCCGGCCCGAGGAACGGGTCGTCGTCGTCACCGGCGCCTCCAGCGGGATCGGCCGCGCCACCGCGCTGCTCTCCGCCGAGGCCGGTGACCACGTGGTGCTCGTGGCCCGTCGCGCCGACGTGCTGGAGGAGGTCGCCGAGGAGTGCCGGACCCGTGGTGCGGCCTCGGCCACACCGCTGGTGGCCGACGTCTCCGACGACGAGGCCGTCGAGCAGGTGGTCGCCGACACGCTCGCCCGGCACGGCCGGATCGACGCGGTGCTGCACTGCGCCGGCGTCGTGACCTACGGACGCACCGAGGACACCTCCGCGGAGGACTTCGCCCAGGTGGTCGGCACCAACCTGCTCGGCTCGGCGTCGGTGGCCCGCCACGTCGTCCCGGTGCTGCGCCGGCAGGAGCGCGGCGACCTCGTGCTCGTCGGCTCGCTGCTCGGGCTGGTCGCGGTGCCCGAGATGACGCCGTACGTCGTCAGCAAGTGGGGCGTGCGCGCCCTGGCGCGCCAGCTGAAGATCGAGAACGGCGACCTGCCGGACGTGCGGATCTCGCACGTGACGCCGGGCAGCGTCGACACCCCGATCTACGACTCGGCCCTCGACGCGGCCGGCGGGGTGAACACCGCCCCACCGCCGACGATCAGCCCCGAGCGGGCGGCGCGGGTGGTGCTGCGGCAGATCGGCTCGCGGCGCTTCGAGGTGCAGACGGCCTACCTCAACTACGGCCTGGTGGCCGCCTTCCGGCTCGCGCCGGGGCTCTACGACCGGATGGTCGGACCGGTGTTCGACGCGGTGTCGCGCAAGCGGTCCTGACGGCGTCTACGGTGGCGCGATGACCGCGCAGGACGTCCTCGTCACCGCAGACCGGCTGGTCGGGCTCGTCGACGACGCCCGGGCCGGTCGCCTCGACCTGGTGCTCCTCGACGTGCGCTGGACGCTGGGTGGGCCGCCGGGGCACGACGACTACCGGCGCGGCCACCTGCCCGGCGCCGTCTTCGTCCCGCTCGACGCCGAGCTCGCCGCGCACGGCCGGCCCACCGACGGACGCCACCCGCTGCCCGGGCTCGACCGGCTGCAGGCCGCCGCACGACGGTGGGGCGTGCGCGCCGGGAGCACCGTCGTCGCCTACGACGCCACGGGCAACCTCGCGGCCGCGCGGGCGTGGTGGCTGCTGCGGTGGGCCGGGTTCACCGACGTCCGCCTTCTCGACGGCGGACTGCCGGCCTGGGTCGCTGCCGGCCGGCCGCTCGACGACGACGAGGTGGTCCCGGCTGTCGGCGACGTCGTCCTGCCCGGCGGGGGCATGGCCACCCTCGACGTCGAGGACGTGGCCGGGCTCGCGGACGCCGGCACCCTGCTCGACGCCCGCGCCGGCGAGCGGTACCGCGGCGAGGTCGAGCCGGTCGACCCCCGGGCCGGGCACGTGCCCGGGGCGGTGAGCGCGCCGACCGCCGACAACCTGCTGCCCGACGGGACCTTCCGGCCGTCCGCCGAGCTCCGCGCCCGGTTCGAGGCGCTCGGCGTCCGCGAGGGCGTCGCGACGGCGGTGTACTGCGGCTCGGGGGTGACCGCGGCCCACGAGGTCGCCGCGCTCGCGATCGCGGGGCACGACGACGTCGCGCTCTACCCGGGCTCGTGGTCGCAGTGGAGCAACCTCGACCGACCGGTGGCGACCGGCGGGCCCTGAGCCCGGCGGCCGGCCCGGCGGTCGACCTGGCGGTCGGCCCGGTGGTCGGCCCGGCTCAGGCGTCGAACGCCGCGCGCCCGGCCATGGCCGAGGAGCCCAGGTCGCTCCCGGTGTCCAGGGCGGTGCCGGCGGCGACGGCCTGCTCCCACTGCGCGGTGGTCGCGACCGTGGCGAAGTTGGAGTTGAGCAGCGTCATCAGGGTCTCGTGCAGGTCGCGGGCGGCCACCGTGCCGGCGGAGTTGGCCAGGTGGATGGCGCCGCTGGCGTCCGAGAGCACCTCGACCGCCACCCCGAGGCCCTCGGCCTCGACGGCGGTGGCCAGGTCGCAGTTGTTGGTCATGAACCCGACCACGGTGATGGTGTCCGCGCCCACCTCGCGCAGCCAGTCGGCGACGTCGGTGCCGGCGAAGACGCTGCCGAACTGCTTGGTGACCCGCTTCCAGCCGGGGTCGACGGCCGCCTCGACGTCCGGGTGGTTCTCGAACCCCGGGGACCCGGGCGCGAAGGCCGGGGCGCCCTCGACCGTCGCGTGCTGCACGACGACGGCCGGCAGTCCGTGCTCCCGCGCGACGCCGATGACGCGGAGCACCTGGGCCAGCGCGTGGGCCCGGGGCGGGTGCTGGATGGTGAGCGGGCCGTCGAAGTACTCCTGCTGGACGTCGACGACCACGAGGGCGCGGCGGGGGTTGCTCATGGGGTTCTCCTCGTGTCGGGGGACGGCGGGACCGTCGGTGCCCCCAGCCTGGCGCGGACGCACCGGCGTCCGTGAGTGGCCCGGATGCATACTTGTGATGGATCTGGGCCAACGACCGAGGAGGGACGCGTGCGGATCGCGGTCCTCGCCTTCGACGGCGTGACGACGTTCCACCTGGCCGCCCCCGAGCTGGTCTTCGGCGAGGTGGGCCGGCAGCACGCCGCCACCGACTGGGTCACCACGCTCTGGGCCCTCGACGGCGACTCCGTGCGCACCGCCGAGGGCTACCGGCTCGGCCCGGTCGCCGGGCCGGAGGTGGTCGCGGACGCCGACGTCGTCGTCGTCCCGTCGTGGCACCCGCCGCCGGCCCCGGTCGACCCCCGGCTGTGCGACCTGCTCGTCGCCGCCCACGCGCGGGGCGCGGTCGTGGTGGGGCTCTGCCTGGGCGCGTTCCCGCTGGCCGCGGCCGGGCTGCTCGACGGACGCCGCGCGGCCACCCACTGGCTGGCCACCGACCAGCTCGCCGCGCAGCACCCGGCCACCGTCGTCGACGCCACCGCCCTGTACGTCGACCACGGCGACGTCCTGACCTCGGCCGGCACGGCCGCCTCGATCGACGCGTGCCTGCACCTGGTGCGCACCCGCCTCGGGGCCGCCGCCGCCGCCCGGGTCGCGCGCGCCCTCGTGGTCGCCCCGCACCGCGAGGGCGGGCAGGCGCAGTACATCGAGCGTCCGGTCGCCGGACCCGCCGAGGACGACCCGGTGAGCCGGGTGATGGCCTGGGCCCTCACCCGTCTCGACGAGCGGCTGCCCGTCGAGCGGCTCGCCGAGCAGGCCCACATGAGCCGGCGCGGCTTCGTCCGGCACTTCCGTCGCGTCACCGGCACCACCCCCGCCCGCTGGGTGCTCTCGCGCCGCCTCGACGAGGCCCGCGTGCTGCTGGAGACCACCACCTGGAGCATCGGCCGCGTCGCGGGTGCCTGCGGCTTCGCCAGCACCGTCACCTTCCGCCAGGCCTTCGTGGCGCAGTTCGCGGTGCCGCCGTCGAGCTACCGGCGCCAGTTCGCCGAGCCACCGGCGCCGGCGGGCCGGGCGGGCTAGCGCCCCAGGCGCAGCCGGTGGTGCCAGATCGCGGCGCGGGCGGCGTTCGCGCCGGGGGCGCCGTGGACGCCGCCGCCGGGGTGGGCGGAGGCCGAGCCGAGGTAGAGCCCGCGCACGCCCGTCTCGGGGCGGCCGCGCATCGACGGCACCGGCCGGAAGAACAGCTCCTGGTGGATCTGGGAGGTGCCGCCGTTGATGGCACCACCGACCAGGTTGGCGTCGCGGGCCTCCAGCTCGCGGGGCCCCATCACCCGGCGCGCCAGGATCCGCGACGCCAGGTCGGGTGCGTGCCGCTCGAGCCGGGCCTGGATGCGGTCGGCGAAGCGCTCGCAGTCGTCGCGGTCCCAGGTGCCCCGGACGGCGTCCGGGCCGTCGCCGGCGGCGTCGCGGACGCCGGGGTGGGGCTGCGGCACGTGGGTGTAGGCCCACAGCGACTCGGTGCCGGCGGGGGAGCGGGTCGGGTCGGACGCGGTCATCTGCCCGCACAGCAGGAACGGCGCCGCCGGGATCCGCCGGGCCGCGACCTCGCCGAGTGCCTCGGCCATCTGGTCGACCGAGTCGGCGACGTGCACCGTGCCCGGGGCGACCGGGGGCGGCGTCGTCCAGGGCACCGGGCCGTCGAGGGCCCAGTCGACCTTGACCGTGCCGGGGTCGAGGCCGAAGGAGCGCATGCCGCGGGTCACCCCGGCGGGCACGTCGGCCGGGTCGAGCAACCGGTTGAACAGGGCGGGGGCCGAGACGTCCGCGACCACCGCGCGGCGCGCCTCGTGGCGCTCACCCCCGGCGGTCTCGACGGCGACCGCCCGCCGCTCGCGCACGCGGACGGCGTCGACCCGGGTGCCGCAGCGCAGCTCGCCGCCGGCCGCCTCGAACCGGCGCACCAGCGCCGCCGTGAGCTCGCCGGCGCCGCCGCGCGGCACCGGGAAGCCGACCGTCTGGCCGAGCATGGTCATGATCAGGCCGAACAGCCCCGAGCCCGCGGAGTGCAGCGGCAGGTCGGCGTGGCCGGCGTTGCCGGCGAGCAGCAGCCCGGCGCCCGGCCCGGAGAAGCGGTGGGCCAGGTCGGCCACCGGCGTCACGAAGGTGCGCAGGAGGTCGAGGCCACCGGCACGCGGCACGCGGGTCAGCAGCGAGGCCCCCGCCCGCACCGGCGGGAAGGGGGAGATCAGCCCGTCCACGAGCGGGCCACCGACCGCGTCCCAGGTGCGGCACAGATCGAGCCACCGCTCGCCGTCGTCGGGGTGGGAGGCGGCCAGGGCCGCCGCGGTGTCCTCGCGGCTGCGGTGCAGCACCGCCCAGCCGTCGTCGGTCGGGTGCCCCAGCACGGCGGGGGCGTGCACCCACTCCAGCCCGTGCGCCTCCAGCCCGAGCCCCTGGATGGTCCTCGACGTCGCCGCCAGCGGGTAGAAGGCGCTGAAGGTGTCCTGGACGAAGTCCGGGTGCAGCTCGCGGTCGCTGCGCACCGCACCGCCCGGCGTCGGCTGCTCCTCGAGCACGAGCACCGACCACCCGGCGTCGACGAGCAGGTTGGCGGCGACCAGGCCGTTCGGCCCGGCCCCGACGACGACCGCGTCGTGCGCCACTCAGCGGCGCTCGGCGAGCAGGGCCAGGCGGCGCAGCGTCTCGACGTTGCGCCAGCCGATCAGGGGCGAGCGCACCGGACGCGGCACGAGCACGCCCGGGCCGCGGACGGCGTCCTCCTCGATCACGACCCGGGTGCCCTCCGGGTGCGGCTCGAGCGTGACCAGCACCTCGGCCTCCCCGCCGGGCCAGCCCCGGGCGCGCAGGCGGAGCTGGGTGTCGGGCACGACCTCGAGCGACTCCGTCGTGTCGTCGATGAGCAGGGGCCACGAGCCGACGCTGTGGTGCAGCCGGGAGCCCACCGCCGGCCAGTCGTCGTCGACCTCGCGCATCCGGGAGGCGCCGACCACCCACAGCGGGTAGAGCCAGCCGTCCTCCAGGACGGCCCAGATCTTGTCGGGCGGGGCCTTCACGATGCGTGAGTTCGTCGCCATGACCCTCAGTGCCCCGATCCGGGCCCACCCATGCAGGTGCGTAGGCAGCACCGGGGGTGGGTACCGGTCGCCATGACCCACCGAACCCACCGACCAGCCACCACCACTCCTGCGGGGTGCGCCGCATGAGGGCCGTCACCTGGCAGGGCCGGCAGGACATGCAGGTCGTCGACGTGCCGGACGCCCGCATCGAGGAGCCGACCGACGTCGTCGTCAAGATCACCTCGACGGGTCTCTGCGGCTCCGACCTGCACCTCTACGACCCGCTGACGCCGTTCATGACGGCCGGCGACGTCGTGGGCCACGAGCCGATGGGCGTCGTGGAGGAGGTCGGCCCCGAGGTGAGCGCGCTGAAGGTTGGCGACCGCGTCGTCGTCCCCTTCAACGTCTCGTGCGGCACCTGCTGGATGTGCGCCCGCGGGTTGCACAGCCAGTGCGAGACCACCCAGAACCGCGACCAGGGAACCGGGGCGAGCCTCTTCGGCTACAGCAAGCTCTACGGCCAGGTGCCCGGTGGGCAGGCGGAGGCCCTGCGCGTGCCGTTCGGCAACACCCTGCCGATCAAGGTCGCCGACGGCCCGCCCGACGACCGCTTCCTGTACCTCTCCGACGTGCTGCCCACGGCCTGGCAGGCCGTCGAGTACGCCGACACCCCCGAGGGCGGCACCCTGCTCGTCATCGGGGCCGGCCCCATCGGAGACATGGCGTCGCGGATCGCCAAGCACCGCGGTCTGCGCGTCATCGTCGTCGACTCGGTCCCGGAGCGGCTGGCCCGGATCACCGAGCGCGGCGGCGAGACCGTCGACCTGCGCGAGGTCGACTCCGACGACGTGCCCGAGCGGGTGCGCGACCTCACCGACGGCCGCGGCGCGGACGCCGTCATCGACGCCGTGGGCATGGAGGCGCACGGCTCCCCGGTCGCCGAGGCCGCGCAGAAGGCCCTCGGCCTGTTGCCCAAGAAGGTGGCCGGCGCGCTGATGCAGAAGACCGGCTCCGACCGGCTCGACGCCCTCTACACGGCCTTCGAGTCGGTCCGCCGCGGCGGCACCGTCTCGATCTCCGGGGTGTACGGCGGCGCGGCCTCGCCGATGCCGATGCTCCAGCTCTTCGACAAGCAGCTGCAGCTGCGCATGGGGCAGGCCAACGTCCACCGCTGGAGCGACGACATCCTCGACCTGCTGAACCGGGACGAGGACGTGCTCGGCGTCGAGACCTTCGCCACCCACCACCTCCCGCTGGAGGACGCGCCGGCGGCGTACAAGACGTTCCGCGACAAGGGCGACGGCATGGTCAAGACCGTCTTCCGGCCCTGACGCAACCGGGCGTGCCCGCTCCGGCCGACGGCTGGAGCGGGCCCGCCGGTCTCAGCCGGCGAGCTGGCTGCGCAGGTCGCGGCAGATCCGGCCCAGCCAGCGCGAGACCTGGGTCTGCGGGACCCCGAGCTCCTCGCCGATCTCCTGCTGCGTCTGGTCCTCGAAGAAGCGCAGGTAGAGGATGCGGCGGTCGCGGTCGGAGAGACGGCGGACGACCGGGCTGAGCAGGGTGCGCGCCTCGGTGGCGTCGTGGTGGTCGGTGGCGTCGGGGATGCTCTCGCCGAGCGTCAGCTGCTCGGTGCCGCCGATCTCCTGGTCCAGCGAGGTCGGCTGGAAGCAACCGAAGGCGGCGACCGCCTCGTCGTGCTCGGCCGGGGTGATCTCGAGGGCCTCGCACACCTCGGCGGTGAGGGGTTCGCGCCCCAACCTGGTGCTGAGGTCGTCGGCGGCGCGGTTGATGCGCCACTGCAGGTCCTGGATGCGGCGGGGCGGCCGCAGGGTCCAGGAGTGGTTGCGGAAGTGGTGGAGCACCTCGCCGCGGATGGTGGGGACGGCGTAGCTGAGGAGGTCGTGGCGCTGGGCGGGGTCGAAGCGGTGCACGGCCTTGACGAGGCCCTCGCAGGCGGCCTGCTCGAGGTCGTCGAGGGCGACGCCGCGGCCCCGGTAGCGGGCGGCGACGGCGTGCGCGACGCGGAGGTTGGCGACGATGACCTCGTCGAGCAGACGCTCGCGCTCGACGGGGTCGTCGGTGGCGTGGGCGCGGGTGAGGAGGTCGTGGGTCAGCTCGGACCGACCGGTGCGGGAGAGCTCGGGGTCGGGGTGGACGTCATGGGGGTCGAGGACCTCGACGAGCATGGGCAACCGCCTTCAGGATCGGTCGGGCGAACGCCGATCGGCCTCGACGACGAGGAGTCGGAGGCAGCAGGGCGGCCGCAGGTTCTTTCATCAACGTAGTCAGCGCCGGGACCGCGGGCTCCCACCTCCAGGGGTGTCCGGGCCCACAATCACCCGCGCGGGTGCCGTGGGGGCCGTGCGGTCCTGCCTAGCGTGAGGGGCGCGACCACGCCGAAGGAGGCCGTCATGCCGGCAGACGACAAGCCCGGGCCGAGCGTCAAGGACGACAAGAGGTACGAGGCCCTGCGCCGCGAGGGCAACAGCAAGGAGAAGTCGGCCCGCATCGCCAACGCCTCCGCTGCCCAGGGTGCTGGCACGGTCGGGGCTCGCGGCGGTCGCGCCGGCTCCTACGACGAGTGGAGCGTGGACGACCTGCGCAAGCGCGCCCGTGAGCTCGACGTCGCGGGCCGGTCGTCGATGACGAAGTCGGAGCTGGTCGACGCCCTGCGCAACCACTGAGCCCCCGGTCACCACCGCGAGCCCCGATGTCGGCACACCCGTCGGGTGACGATCGCGCAGTCACCCGGACAGGTGTCTGAGGCGTGTCGGTGCGTGCGGCGGTCCGCTCGTGGGCACCACTCCTCGTGACGACCCGACTCTCCGAGCACCACGCCAGCGACCCGCCCCCCGCCGCGGACGCCGCCGCGCCGCCCGTCGTCGCGTCCGTCCCGTCGGGCCACGTCTACGTCCGTCACCTCGCCCCCGAGGGCGGCGGCGGCCCGGTGCGGATGCCCGACCCCGACCCCGACGGCGGCCCCGACGGCCGCGCCGCGGCGCCGACGCAGCGGTGGTGGCCGCCGGTGATGCTCGACCCGGCCTGGGCCGAGGCCGCCACCGACGTCGACCTGTTCCACGTGCACTTCGGCTTCGACGCCCGGGAGCCGCGCGACCTCCAGGCGTTCGTCGACGTCCTGCGCCGCCGGGGCACGCCCCTGGTCTACACCGCGCACGACCTGCGCAACCCGCACCACGAGTCCCGCGCCCTCCACGACGCCCAGCTCGACGTGCTGGTGCCGGCGGCCGACCGCGTCGTCACCCTCACCGAGGGCGCCGCGGCCGAGATCCGCCGGCGCTGGGACCGCGAGGCCGTGGTGCTGCCGCACCCGCACGTCGTCCCGTTCGAGACCATGCGCGCGGCCCGCTCGATGCGGGAGGTCGCACGACGCGCGGCGGCGCGGCGCCCGTTCCGCGTCGGCGTCCACGTCAAGAGCCTGCGGGCGAGCATGGCCCCGCTCCCGGTGATCACCACCCTCGCCGAGACCCTCGCCGACCTGCCCGACGCCGTCCTCCAGGTCAACGCGCACCGCGACGTGCTCGAGGCCGGCGGCGCCCGGCACGACGCCGGGCTGGCCGCGACGCTGCGGCGCCTCGAGGCGGCCGGACAGATCGAGCTCCACGTGCACGACTACCTCTCCGACGACGACCTCTGGCGCTACCTCTCCGCCCTGGACGTCTCGGTCCTGCCGTACCGCTTCGGCACGCACTCGGGCTGGCTCGAGGCCTGCCGCGACCTCGGCACGACCGTGGTCGCGCCGTCGTGCGGCTACTTCGCCGACCAGGGCCCCGTGCTCACCTACGCCCACGACGAGGACCACTTCGACGCGGCGTCGCTGTCGGTCGCCGTCCGCGGTGCCCACGAGCTCCGGCCGGACCTCGCCGCCACGGTGGAGGAGCGGCGCGCCCAGCGCCGCTCGCTCGCCGCCGCCCACGCCGCGCTGTACGCCGACGCGCTCGCGGGGAGGTGACCGTGCGGATCTGCCTGATCGCCTCCAGCCGGTTCCCGATCCGCGAGCCCTTCGCCGGCGGGCTCGAGGCCATGACCCACGTCCTGGCCGGCGAGCTGGCCGCCCGCGGCCACGACGTGACGCTGTTCGCCGGCCCGGGCACCGACGTCGACCTGCCCGTCCGGCTGCTCGTGCCGGCCGGGTTCGAGCCGAGCGCCGCCGCCCTCGCCGACCGCAACGCCCCGAGCGCCGGCTGGGTCGCCGAGCACCACGCCTACCTCGGCCTGATGCTCGACCTGGCCCGCACCGGCGCCGCCGAGTACGACGTGGTGCACAACAACAGCCTCCACCACCTCCCGGTCGCGATGGCGTCGGCCGTCGGCGTGCCGATGCTCACGACCCTGCACACGCCCCCGCTGCCCCTGGTGGAGTCGGCCATCTCGCTCGACCCGCTCGGCTCGACGTTCGCCGCCGTCAGCGCGTTCACCGCCGAGGCGTGGGCGCACGCGGTGCCGGCCGGCGTCGTCCACAACGGCATCGACCTCACCCGCTGGTACGCCGGCGACGGCGGGGGACCGGCGGTCTGGTCGGGTCGCCTCGTGCCCGAGAAGGCGCCGCACGCCGCGATGGACGCCTGCCGCCGTGCCGGCGTCCCGCTGGTGCTGGTCGGGCCGGCCCACGACCGGGATTACTTCCGCACCGAGCTCGAGCCGCGGCTCGGCGACGGCATCGAGTACGCCGGCCACCTGAACCACGCCGAGCTCGGGCAGCTGCTGCGGCGGGCGTCGGTCGCCGTGGTCACCCCCGCCTGGGACGAGCCCTACGGCCTGGTGGCCTCCGAGGCGATGGCCTGCGGCACCCCGGTCGCCGGGTACGTCCGCGGCGCGCTGCCCGAGGTCGTCGGCGCGCTCGGCGGGGTGCTGGCGCCCGCCGACGACGTCGACGCCCTCGCCGCGGCCGTCCTCGCCGCCGCCCGGCTGGACCGGCGCGCGGTGCGCGCCCACGCCGAGGCGACGTGCTCGCTGACGCGGATGGTCGACGACTACGAGCGGTGCTACCACGAGCTGCTCGAGCTCGACGACGAAGCGGCATGAGCCGCGCCCCCTGCACGGTCGGGTACTACGTCCACCACGTCGGCCGCGGCCACCTCCAGCGCGCCCGCTCGCTGGCCGCGCACCTGGCGGCGACGGGGGAGGGCGCGGTGACCGCGCTGTCGTCCCTGGAGCGCCCCTCGGACTGGCCGGGCCAGTGGGTCGACCTGGCCCGCGACGACGACGGCGAGCCGGTGCGGCCGACCGCCGGCGGTCGGCTCCACTGGGCGCCGCTGGGGCACGCCGGCCTGCGGTCGCGCACCGCGGCGATCTCGGCCTGGATCGAGCGCGCGCGGCCGGACGTCGTGGTCGTCGACCTCTCGGTCGAGGTGCTGCTGCTGGCCCGGCTGCACGGGATCCCGACCGTGGGGGTCGTGCTGCCCGGCCACCGCGACGACGCCGCGCACCTGCTCGGCTTCGAGGTCGCCGACGCGCTGGTCGCGTTCTGGCCGCCGCGCGCCGAGGGCATGCTGCGCGGCGTCCCGGACGCGGTGGCCGCCCGGGTCCACCGCCTCGGTGCCCTGTCGCGGCTGCCGGTCGACGACGGCCCGCCGCCCCCGGCGGCCGGCGGCCGGCACGCCCTCCTGCTGCTCGGCACCGGCGGCGACGCGGCGACGGCGGCCGCCGCGACCCGCGCCGCCGAGCGGGTGCGCGGCTGGACGTGGACCGTGCTCGACGGGACCCCGGAGCGCTGGGTCGAGGACCCGTCCGCGGCGATGCGCGCCGCCGACGTCGTGGTGACCCACGCCGGGCAGAACGCCGTGGCCGAGGTGGCCGCCGCCCGCCGTCCGGCCGTGGTGGTGCCGCAGCCGCGTCCGCACGCCGAGCAGGCCACCGCGGGCTCGGTCCTGGCCGGGGGATGGCCGGCCGTGGTCAGCCGGGAGTGGCCCAGCGACGCGGCCGACCTCGACCGCGCGGCCGGCCTGGACGGCCGGGCGTGGGCCGAGTGGTGCGACGGGCGCGCCGTCGAGCGGTTCGCCGCCGTCGTGACCGGGACCGCCGGGACCAGCGCGACCACCGGGACGGGGGAGCGCGGGTGACCCGCGTCGGCGTCGTCACCATCGCCCACGGGCGCCACGACCACCTCGAGGCCCAGCACCGCTCGCTCGCCCTCGGGACCCGGCGGCCCGACCGCTACACCGTGGTCGCCATGGGTGACCCCGGGATCGAGCCGGCGACGGTGGCCGGGCTGGAGCGCAGCGTGACCCGCATCGACACCACGGCGCTCGGCCTGCCGCTCGCGGCCGCCCGCAACCAGGGTGTCGCCGACCTCGTCGAGCACGGTGCGGACGTCGTCGTCCTGCTCGACGTCGACTGCCTGGCCGGCCCCGGCCTGGTCGCCGGGTACGCCGGCGTGGTCACCGCCCACCCGGACCGGCTCTGGTCGGGTCCGGTCACCTACCTGCGGCCCCCGCCGGCCACCGGCTACGACCTCGCCGCCCTGGACGACCTCGACGCCCCGCACCCCGCCCGCCCCGCGCCGGCCGCCGGCGAGGTCGCCCCCGCCGGCGACCCGGACCTGTTCTGGTCGCTGTCGTTCGCCACGACCCCCGCGGCGTGGTCGGCCGTCGGCGGCTTCTGCGAGGACTACGTGGGCTACGGCGGCGAGGACACCGACCTCGGGCGCTGCGCCGCCGCGGCCGGCGTCGAGCTGTGGTGGGTCGGCGCCGCCCGCGCCTACCACCAGCACCACCCGGTCAGCTCGCCCCCGGTCGAGCACCTCGACGCCATCCTCCGCAACGGCCGGCTCTTCCACGCCCGGTGGGGCCGGTGGCCGATGGGCGGCTGGCTGACGGCGTTCGAGGAGCTCGGTCTGGTGCGCCGCGACGGCGACGGCTGGGTGCGCGCCTGACCCGGCGGTCGGGGCCCGCTCAGCCCGCCGTGGTGTCCGAGGCGGCGAAGGCCCGCTCGACGACGTCGAAGGCCTCGTGGAGGAGGGCGTCGCTGATCGCGAGCGGCGGCAGGAACCGCAGCACGTTGCCGTGGGTGCCGCAGGTCAGCACGATCACGCCCTCGGCGTGCGCGGCGGCCGCCACCGCCCGGGCGAGGGCGGGGTCGGGCTCGGTGCCGCCGGGGCGGACCAGCTCGACGGCGACCATCGCGCCCCGGCCCCGCACGTCGCCGATCCGCGGGTCGACCGCCTGCAGCGCCCGCAGCCGGGTCAGCAGCAGGTCCTCGACGTCGCGGGCACGCTGCACCAGGCCGTCGGCCTCGATCGTCTCGATCGCGGCCAGGGCCGCCGCGCAGGCGAGCGGGTTGCCGCCGTAGGTGCCGCCGAGGCCGCCGGCGTGCGCGGCGTCCATCAGCTCGGCGCGACCGGTGACGGCCGAGAGCGGCAGCCCGCCGGCGATGCCCTTGGCCGAGACGACGAGGTCGGGGACCACGCCCTCCCGCTCGCACGCGAACAGGTCGCCGGTGCGGGCGAAGCCGGTCTGCACCTCGTCGGCGACGAAGACGACGCCGTGGGCGCGGCACCAGGCGGCGAGCGCGGGCAGGAAGCCGGGCGCGGGCTCGATGAAGCCGCCCTCGCCCTGGATGGGCTCGATGACCAGGGCGGCCAGGTTGTCGGCGCCGACCTGCTTCTCCAGCAGGTCGAGGGCCCGCGCGGCCGCCGTGGGGCCGTCGAGCCCGTCGCGGAAGGGGTACGACAGCGGCGCGCGGTAGACCTCGGAGGCGAACGGGCCGAAGCCGTGCTTGTAGGGCATCACCTTCGCGGTCATCGCCATCGTCAGGTTGGTGCGCCCGTGGTAGGCGTGGTCGAAGACCGCGACCGCGGGACGACCGGTCGCGGTGCGGGCGATCTTGACCGCGTTCTCGACCGCCTCGGCACCGGAGTTGAACAGCGCGGTGCGCTTCTCGTGGTCGCCGGGCGTCAGCCGGTTCAGGGCCTCGGCGACCGCGACGTAGGACTCGTAGGGCGTGACCATGAAGCAGGTGTGGGTGAACTCGGCGACCTGCTGCTGCACGGCCGCGACCACGCGCGGCGCACTGCTGCCGACCGTGGTCACCGCGATGCCGGAGCCGAGGTCGATGAGGTGGTTGCCGTCGACGTCGACGACGATCCCGCCGCCCGCACGGGCCGCGAAGACCGGCATCGTCGTGCCGACGCCGGCCGCGACGGCGGCCTGCTTGCGGGCCATCAGCTCGACCGAGCGCGGGCCGGGGAGCGCGGTGACGAGACGGCGCTCCTGGGCGACGCTGCTCTGGTCGATGGTCGGTGCGCTCACGGGTCCTCCTGCAGGTGTCGGGCGATCGAGGTGAATCTATCCGTCGTGTCGAGACTCACAGGCCGTTCCTGTGGCTTCACAGGAATGTGGCGGGTACCCATGACCTTGCCCCCACGACAGGCTGGAGCAGCAGCCCCTCGAGATCCCCAGGAGTACCTCCTCATGCGCCACATCCGCGTCGCCGTCGTCGGTGCCGGCCCGGCGGGCATCTACGCCGCCGACATCCTGACCAAGGAGGCCGACGAGGCCGGGGTCCGGGTCAGCGTCGACCTCCTCGACCGCCTGCCGGCGCCCTACGGCCTGGTGCGCTACGGCGTCGCGCCGGACCACCCGCGCATCAAGGAGATCGTCAAGGCGCTGCGACGGGTGCTGGGCCACGAGGACATCCGCTTCCTCGGCAACGTCGAGTACGGCACCGACCTCAAGCTCGACGACCTCCAGCGCTTCTACGACGCCGTCGTCTTCGCGACCGGCGCGATGGCCGACCGCCCGCTCGACATCCCGGGCATCGACCTGCCGGGCAGCCACGGCGCGGCCGACTTCGTGTCCTGGTACGCCGGGCACCCCGACGTCCCCGCGCACTGGCCGCTCGAGGCCGAGTCGGTCGCCGTCCTCGGCGCCGGCAACGTCGCCCTCGACGTCGCCCGGATGCTCGCCAAGCCGGCCGAGGAGCAGCTGAGCACCGAGATCGCCGACAACGTCTTCCAGGGGCTGTCGCTCAACCGGGCCCGCGAGATCCACGTCTTCGCCCGCCGCGGCCCGGCCCAGATCAAGTTCACGCCGATGGAGCTGCGCGAGCTGTCGCACTCGCCCGAGGTCGACGTCGTCGTGCACCCCGAGGGCTTCGAGATCGACGAGGCCAGCCAGCAGGCGATCAGCTCCAGCAAGGGCGTCCGCCTGGTCGTCGACACCCTCCTCAAGCACGTCGACGCCGAGCCGACCGGCGCCTCGCGCCGGATCCACATCCACCTGTGCCAGGCGCCGGTCGAGGTGCTCGGCACCGACCGGGTGGAGGGGCTGCGCACCGAGATCACCGAGCTCCAGGGCGACGGCACGGCCCGCGGCACCGGCGAGTACGTCGACACGCCCGTCCAGGCCGTCTACCGCGCGGTCGGCTACCTCTCCACCCAGCTCGTCGACCTGCCCTTCGACCAGGCCGCCGGCGTCATCCCCAACGACGGCGGGCGGGTGGTCGACCTCGACGGCGTCCCCGTGCCCGGCGCCTACGTCACCGGCTGGATCAAGCGCGGCCCGGTCGGCCTGATCGGCCACACCAAGTCCGACGCCGCCCAGACCGTGGCGCACCTGCTCGAGGACGTCGCCGCCCTCGCGGTCCCCGAGGACACCGACCCCGACGGGCTGGTCGCCCACCTGGCCGACCGCGGCGTCGACGTCGTCACCTGGGACGGCTGGGGCCGTCTCGACGCCCACGAGGTCGCCCTCGGCGAGGCCGCCGGCCGCGAGCGGATCAAGGTGGTCGCGCGCGAGGAGATGCTCCGCGTCGCGCGCGGCTGACGTCTGCGCCCCACCCCTCGACGTCCCTGGCGTCCGGGTGCCGCTCCGCGAGAGCCCGGCCCCCGGGCGGCAGGGACCTCCTCGTCGCGCCGCCCGGCCGGCGAGCGGCCCGGGCAGCCGTCAGGCCGCGCCGCCCGCGGGCAGCGCCTCGAGCATGATGTCGGGGTTGTCGCGGGCGGTGACGTCGGCGCGCCACTTGTCGACGAACAGCGCGAGGTGGGTGCCGTCGGAGCGCTGGAGCACCTCGACGCCGCGCTTGCCGGACAGCGCGGCCGCCCCGTCGGCGTCGGTGCGGCGGGCGACCTGGTAGTCGAGGCGGGACAGGCGGATGGGGGAGTTGAACTCGTTCTCCATCCGCTCCTCGACGACCTCGAACTGCATCGGTCCGACCGCCGCGAGCACCGGGCTCTGGTCGCCGCGCAGGTCGGAGCGCAGGACCTGGACGACGCCCTCCTGGTCGAGCTGGTCGATGCCCTTGCGGAACTGCTTGTAGCGACCGACGTCGGCCGCCGTCACGGTCATGAAGTGCTCGGGGGCGAACGTCGGCACCGGCGGGTACTCGATCGCGTCGCCGACGTACACGGTGTCGCCGACCCGCAGGGCCTGGGCGTTGACGAGGCCGATGATGTCGCCGGGCGAGGCCTCCTCGATCGAGGAGAGCTCGCGGCCGAAGACGGCCTGGGCGTACTTGGTGGCGAAGGGGCGCCCGGTCGAGGCGTGGGTGACGACCATCCCCCGCTCGAACGTGCCGGACACGACGCGCGCGTAGGCGAGCCGGTCGCGGTGCGCGGCGTTCATGCCCGACTGCACCTTGAAGACGAAGGCGCTGAAGTCGTCGGCGGGCTCGCGCACCGACCCGTCGACGCCCTCGGTGGCGTGCGGGGCGGGAGCCAGGTCGAGCAGCAGGTCGAGCAGCTGGGCGACGCCGAAGTTCTGCAGCGCCGAGGCGAACATCACCGGCGTCGTCCGGCCGGCCAGGAACAGCTCCTGGTCGTGGTCGGCGCCGTCGGCCTCGAGCAGCTCGTGCTCCTCGACGGCGTCCTGCCACACGGGCAGGTCGGCGGCGTCGACCTCGGAGGCCGGCATCCGCCGCTCCGGGGCGCGGGTCGCGCCGCCGGCGGTGCGGGTGTACTTCACGAACTCGCCGGTGCGCCGGTCGAGCACGCCGCGGAAGTCGCCGGCCTCGCCGACCGGCCAGGTCAGCGGGGTCGGGCGCAGCTTGATCTGCTGCTCGATGAGGTCCATCAGCTCGAGGGCGGACAGCCCGGGGCGGTCCCACTTGTTGATGACGGTGATGACCGGGATCCCGCGCAGCGCGCAGACGCGGAACAGCTTGAGGGTCTGCGGCTCGAGCCCCTTGCCGGCGTCCACGAGCATGACGGCGGAGTCGACGGCCGAGAGCACGCGGTAGGTGTCCTCGGAGAAGTCGCTGTGGCCGGGGGTGTCGACGAGGTTCACGACGTGGTCGCGGTAGGTGAACTGCAGCGCGGCCGAGGTGATCGAGATCCCGCGCGCCTTCTCCATGTCCATCCAGTCGGAGACGGTCGCGCGGCGCCCGCCCTTGCCGTGCACGGCCCCGGCCTCGGTGATCACGCGCGCGTGCAGCGCGAGCGCCTCGGTCAGGGTGGACTTGCCGGCGTCGGGGTGGCTGATGACCGCGAAGGTACGGCGGGGGCGGCTGTCGGACACCCGCCGAAAACTACCCGGCGCCGGGTCAGGAATCGCGATCGGCGTCGTCGCGTTGCACCGGTGTGAACATCGAGGAGCTGCCTGAGATCGCCGTCCCGGCCATCGTCTTCCCCGGCCAGCGCGGCGTGGAGTCCGCGCACCGGGTCGCCCACGACCTGCTCGAGCGCCGTGCCCCGCGCGAGGCGCTCGACGTCCTGGCCCCGGCCCTGGAGCAGGACCCCGGCAACCGCGGGCTGCGCACGCTGCGCGCCTGGGCCCACTTCATGCGCGCCTCGCTCGGCCCGGCCGAGACCGACCTGCGCGCCCTGGTCGAGGACGACCCGAGCGACGTGTGGGCCCGCCACGCGCTCGGCCGCACGCTCGAGCGCCAGTCCCGGCTGCGCGAGGCGCTGCCGCACCTGCGGCTGGCCCACGCCATGACCGGCGACGTCGAGCACGAGGTCGACGTCCTGCGCGTCGAGCGGCGGCTCGCCACCGGCTGAGCCCGGGACGCCGCGCCGCGCCGCTGGGTCCACGTCGTCGGCTACGGCGGCGGCTGGGGGCCCGGCGCGGCGTCGGCCGGCCCGACGAGGTCGTCGTCGCCGATGCCGCGCGCGACGAGCGCGTCACCGGTCAGGTGGGCCTGCGCGACGACGCGGATGACGAACGGCGTCAGGTGGGCCCGCGGGTCGCGCCCGAGCCCCCGGGCCCGCGCCGCGTCGCGGGTCTCGCGGCCGAGGTCGACGGTCGCGGGCAGGGCGCGGATCGCCAGCGCCACCGCCAGCGCGACCCGCTCGGTGTCGAGGCCCACCCGGCGCAGCGGGCCCAGCAGCCGCACGATCGTGTCGAGCATCGCCGTCACCGCGGTGGTGACCGTCACGACGACGGCCAGCAGGGCCAGCGAGACCAGGTCCACCAGGGTCTCGACGGCCTTGGGGAGGTCGTACCACCACCACTGGAGGGCGGCGGCCACCACGGCGATCGCCAGCACCAGGCGCAGCGAGCGGACCAGCGACACCAGCGGCACCCGGCCGAGGCACGCGAGCAGCACGGCGAGCACGAACACCGAGACCGTCACCGCCGGCGCGTGGGCCACGACGGTGCCGATGCTGATCACCGACAGCCCCGCCAGCTTCGCGCCGGCCGGCAGCCGGTGCAGCACCGTGTCGCCGGGCTGGTGGAGCCCGACGGTCACCGACCGGGGCCCCGGCCCCCTCACCGGCTCACCGCCCGGTGACCGAGGCGACGTAGTGGTCGACGGCGGCGCCGGCCGGCCCGTCGAAGACGACCCGGGCGTCGTCGACCACGAGCACCCGGTCGCAGCGGCGCACCAGGTCGAGGTCGTGGGTGACCAGCACCAGCTGCTGCTCGAGCGAGAACAGCAGGTCGCCCACCCGACGGGTGTGGACCAGGTCGAGCAGGGTCGTCGGCTCGTCGGCGACCAGCACCCCTGGCCGGACCGCGAGCACGCCGGCCAGCGCGAGCAGCTGCTTCTGGCCGCCCGAGAGCGCGTGCACGCTCAGGTCGGCGTGGGCGAGGAGGCCGTGCTCCTCCAGCACCTCCAGCGCGCGCCGGCGCCGGGTCGCGGCGTCCTTCTCGTGCCGGCGCAGCGACAGCTCGACGTCCTCCACGCAGGTCGGCATCACCAGCTGGGCCGCCGGGTCGGTGAAGCAGAAGCCGACGACCCGGCGCGCCGCCGCCGGGTGGGCGACGACGTCGACGCCCCCGACGCGGACGCCACCGGCCGTCGGCGTCACGAGGCCGTTGAGCAGCCGCACGAGCGTCGACTTGCCCGAGCCGTTCGGGCCGACCACGCCGATCCGCTGCTCGGTGAGCGACAGCGACGTCGGGTGCAGCAGCACCCGGTCGCCGGCCGGCGTCGAGACGGTGACCTCGACGTCGCGCAGCTCGATCAGCGGCATGCGGGGCCGGTCAGCGACGACGGTCGAGCAGCTGGGGGAAGGCGCGGTGGACCTCGGAGACGACCAGGGCGACGATCGTCGTCTTCAGCAGGTCGCCGACCCAGTAGAGGACGTCGATGCGCCAGGCCTCGACGACGTCGAGGTCGAGGCGGACCATCAGCCCGCCGATCCCCATCGGGTGGATCACCAGGATGCTGGCCGCGATGGAGCACAGGAAGACCGGCAGCGCCCGGGTGCGCGCCGACGCGGCGATCCGGCTGACCAGGAAGCCGCCGAGCGCCGCGGCGACCGGGAACGACAGCAGGTAGCCGACGCTCGGCTCGCTGAGCACCCCCGGGCCCGAGGTGTGCCCGGCGAAGACGGGCAGCCCGATGAAGCCGAGCAGCAGGTAGAGCAGGACCGCGGCTGTGCCGCGGACCGGGCCGAGCAGGCACCCGGCGAGCATCACGCCGAGGGTCTGCAGCGTGATCGGGACGCCGGCGCCGCCGACGGGGACCGCGCCCAGGTAGGTCATGGCCGAGATGAGGGCCGCGAACGAGGCGACCAGGGCCAGGTCGGTCGGGGAGAAGGCCCGGCGCCGGTCGGCGGTGGCGGTCTCGGTCGGCTGGTGCAGCGTCATGTCGGTGCTCCGGATCTGGTGGTTCGGGTCCTGGCGCGGCTGCGGACGGCGGCCGGTGCCGACCCGCCCGGCCCGGCCGTGCGGGGCGCGCCGACCCTGAACATATCGTCGTCCGCCCTCGCGGCGGCACCCGCGCCGCTGGGTGGGCGGGTGCGGCCGGTTCCCCCTCGTCGGGGACCCGCCGCACCGGGATGGTCCCGATCGGCCGGGCGGGGGGTACGCTGACGGCACGTCGGTATGGGACCGGCGACCGCCGTCCTCGACGGCACCCGAAACGCCTTGGCGATCGACCGGTCGGCCACGCGCGACGTACCAGCCCGGCGGGCACCCACCCGCAGGGCTGCGTCGGTGGGCCCGCCAGGAGTCGCCGCACGTCGTACCGCCACGACCGCACCGGTCGGGCAGCTCCGAAGGGGGAGTTCCTTGGCTCGAGGAGGCCAGCGCCAGAACGGCGCCACCCGCGCGCGCCGCCGTGGGCGCGAGCTCGACAACGAGGGGATCATCCCGATCCTCGCGCGAGCCGTCCGCGAGGTCGAGGGCGCCGCGCAGCGCGGCAAGGTCAAGCCGACCAGCCGCACCAAGTTCCAGGTCGTCGCCCAGCTCGCCCGCGAGGAGCGCGGCCGGGTCAAGGTCGACACCGAGATCAACGAGGCCCAGCGCGCCGAGCAGCTGAAGCGGCTCGACGGCATCGGCACGATCCTGGCGAAGACCACCGCGCGCGACACCTCGCTGCTCGCGCTGCTCGCCGAGGACGCCGTGCTCTCCGACGCCGGGCGCGACCTCAAGCGCGAGATGCTCGTCGCCGCCGGCGTCGAGGTGCCCGAGGAGGAGGAGAGCGCCCCCGAGCCCGTCGCGACGGTCGCCTTCGACCCCGAGCGCCAGGTCACCCCGCGCTCGGTCGTCTCGCGCCAGCTGGCCAACCCGTTCCTCGTGCCGGACTTCTCCGGCGTCGTGCGCCCCTCCCACGCCCGGCGGCTGTCCGGGTGGGAGCTCATCGAGCCGCTGCTCGAGTCGTTCGAGCGCGCGGCCGGCGGGGCGACGTCCTGCATGGCGCTGCCCGACGGCGAGGAGTTCTCCTTCCGCGCGCCCGCCGGCCTCGAGCTGATGCACCACCAGGCCCAGGTCGTGGAGTCGGCAGCCTCGGGCCACCGCACGTTCCTGCTCGCCGACGAGCCCGGCCTCGGCAAGACCGCGCAGGCGCTGCTGGCCGCGCAGGCCGCCGACGCCTACCCGCTGCTGGTCGTCGTCCCCAGCGTCGTGAAGACCAACTGGGCCCGCGAGGCCTCGCTCTGGACGCCGCACCGCACGGCCACCGTCGTCAACGGCAACGGGCACGACGTCGATGGCTTCGCCGACATCGTGATCGTCAACTACGAGATCCTCGACCGCCACGTCGGCTGGATGAGCACCCACGGGTTCCGCGGGATGGTCGTCGACGAGGCGCACTTCATCAAGAACAAGTCGTCGCAGCGCTCGCAGCACGTGCTCAAGATCGCCGACCGGATCCGCGCCCGCGCCGGCCGCCCGCTGATGACCGCGCTCACCGGCACCCCGCTCATCAACGACATCGACGACTTCCGCGCGATCTGGCAGTTCCTGGGCTGGATCGACGAGAAGAAGCCCCTCGGCCAGCTGATGGACCGCCTCGAGGACACCGGTCTGACCCCGATCGACCCCGGCTTCTACCCGGCGGCGCGCTCCGCGGTCATCGACCTCGGCATCGTGCGGCGCCGCAAGGTCGACGTCGCCTCCGACATCCCGGCCCGCCGCATCGCCGACCTCCCGGTCGAGCTCGAGGGCGAGGTCGGCCGCTCCATCCGGGCCGCCGAGCGCGAGCTCGCCCGCCGCCTGGTCGAGCGCTACGACATGGCGCTCGCGACGCGTCGCTCCGGCGTCGTCGTCGACGGCATCGACGGCGACCTCGTGCGCCGCGTCGCCACGTGGGAGCGCGAGGACACCACGTCCAGCGGCAGCAAGGACGGCGAGAACGTCTTCACGATGATGCGCCGCATCGGGCAGGCCAAGGCCGGCCTCGCCGCCGACTACGCCGCCCAGCTGGCCCGCAACGTCGGCAAGGTCGTCTTCTTCGCCAAGCACGTCGACGTCATGGACACCGCCGAGGAGCTGTTCGCCAAGCGCGGCATCCGCTCGGCGTCCGTGCGCGGCGACCAGTCGCCCAAGGTGCGCCAGCAGAACATCGACGCCTTCGTCAACGACCCCGACGTCGCGGTCGCGGTCTGCTCGCTCACCGCGGCCGGCGTCGGCCTCAACCTGCAGGTGGCCTCGAACGTCGTGCTCGCCGAGCTGTCGTGGACCGACGCCGAGCAGACCCAGGCGATCGACCGCGTGCACCGGATCGGGCAGGACCAGCCCGTCACCGCGTGGCGGGTCATCGCCGCGCAGACCGTCGACACCAAGGTCGCCGAGCTCATCGACAGCAAGGCCGGCCTCGCCGCCCGCGCGCTCGACGGGTCCGACGAGGAGGTCGGCTCCTCGGCCGACATCCAGACCGAGGCGCTGGTCGCGCTGCTGACCGAGGCCCTGGTCACGCGGGGCGACTGAGCCCCACCATCCGGGCCACCCGGCAGGCGGGGCTCAGACGAGGCCGCGCGAGGCCACGATGCGCTCGACGGTGATCCGGAGCGCGACGCGGTCGGGGTTGACCCGCGGCTGGCGGTAGCGCGCGGCGTACCGCTCGCAGGCCCGCGCCACCGAGGCCGGGTCGTGCACGACGATCGCCGTGCCCTCCAGCGTCGCCCACCGGGCCCCGTCGACCTGGCACGCCGCCACCGGGCCGCCCGCGCTGCCCGCGGCCAGCAGGTTGCGCACCTTGCGCGACCCGCTCCCCGTGATGACCCACGCGCACTCCTGCTCGAGGTCGAGCGCGACCCCGACCGGCACCACGTGAGGCCGGCCGTCGGGCCGCAGCGTGGTGAGCGTGCAGAGGTGCCGGTCGGTCCAGAAGTCCAGCAGCGGCTCCGGGACCGCGTCCCAGCCGGGTGTCCACGACGTCATGGCGCGACCGTATCCGCCACCCCCGAACCCGACCTCCCCCCGACGTCGAGCAAGCGAGCCCCGACGCAACCCGCCATCGGAGGTTGAGCAAGCGAGCGCCAGCGAGCGCCGACGAAACCCCGCCCCGCACGGAGGTTGAGCAAGCGAGCGCCAGCGAGCGCCGACGAAACCGCGCCCCGCACGGAGGTTGAGCAAGCGAGCGCCAGCGAGCGCCGACGAAACCTCGGCCGTCGAGCGCCCCCACCGGAGGTTGAGCAAGCGAGCGCCAGCGAGCGCCGACGAAACCCCACCCCGCACGGAGGTTGAGCAAGCGAGCGCCAGCGAGCGCCGACGAAACCACCGGCCCGCACCGGAGGTCGAGCCCCACCACCGGAGGTTGAGCAAGCGAGCGCCAGCGAGCGCCGACGAAACCCCGGTCCGCTGCACCAGACCCGCCCACTCGCCTCGGCCTCGGTGGGCCAGGCGTCTCGACACGCGGGTCGCGACCTCGTCCCTCGGTCGCGCCGCTTGCTCGACGACCGTCGAGCCGGCTCGCCCTCGCACGCTCGGGCAGCCGGCTCAGATCCACCGGTGGAACCACATGCGGTCCATCCAGTCGCCGCGCGGGATCACCTCGTAGGAGAGCAACGGGTAGAAGTAGGCGAAGTTGAGCACGACGAGCACGAGGAACGACCCGGCCACGACCACGCCCGTCGTCCGCCGCCCCGACGGCTCGCGCGAGTGCCCGATCATCTTGCCGAGCACGAGGGTGATCGCGAGCACCAGGAACGGCAGGCAGGCGATCGCGTAGAAGAAGAAGATCGGCCGGTCGTCGTAGAGCAGCCACGGCAGCCAGGTCGACAGGGTGCCGGTGAGGGCGACCCCGAAGCGCCAGTCCCGGGTGCCTACCCACAGGGCGGCCGCGGCGAGGAGCGCCAGGCACCCGCCCCACCACAGGATCGGCGTCCCGATGAGCAGCACCTGGCGGTAGCAGGTGTCGCCGGCCGGGGCGTCGCAGCCGTCGGTGCCGGGCGCCACGTCGAGGTCGGTCGCGACGCCGACCGGCCGGTTCAGGACCAGCCAGCCCGACGGCTGCGACTGGTAGACGTGGGAGCTGCAGTTCAGGTAGTGGGTGTGGAAGGTGTAGACGTCCTGGTGGTAGTACCAGAGCGACCGCAGCGACTGCACGACCTCGCCGAGCCCGCTCGCGTCCTTCTCGGTGGCGGTGGGCCAGGTGGCGGAGTCGTCGGTGACGTTGTTGGTCTGCAGCTCGCCGTCCTCGCCCTCGACGCACTCGCCCTCGGAGACGAAGCCGGTGTACTGCGTCGACGACAGCGCCTCCTCGTACTCGCCCGCGTGCACCAGCCAGCCGGTCCAGGACGCGACGTAGACCACGAAGGCGACGAGCACGAGCTGGGCGAAGGCCGGGACGCCGTCGACCAGCATCGCCCGGACCCGCGCGTGGCGCAGGCCGAAGGAGCGCCGGGCGCCACCGCTCCACACCCACACCAGGACGCCGAACGCGGCGAGCGGGTAGGCAGCCGTCCACTTGGTGCCGAGCGCCAGGCCGAAGCACACGCCGCCGGTGACCAGCCACGGACGGAACAGCAGGCCGCGCACCGGTCCCCACGCGGAGTCGACCAGGGGGGTGTCGCCGACGAGCCGGGCGAGCCTTGCGCGGTGCCAGTCGCGGTCGTTGACGATGCAGGCGACCCCGCAGAGCAGGAAGAAGGCGAGGAAGATGTCGAGCAGCGCCAGCCGCGACAGCACGAAGTGCAGGCCGTCGAAGGCGAGCAGGAGCCCGGCCAGGCCCCCGAGCATCGTCGAGCCGGTGAGCCGCCGCGCCAGCCGGCACATCACCAGCACCATCAGCGCGCCGACGACGGCCGCGGAGATCCGCCAGCCGAACGGGTCCATCCCGAAGGCCTTCTCGCCGAGCGCGATCACCCACTTGCCGGCCTCGGGGTGCACCTCCATCGACGGCCCCTCGCCCCAGATGCCCTGGGTGCGCCCGCCGAGGATGGCCTCGTCGATCAGCTTGCCGTCGACCTCGCCCTGGTAGTTGCGGACGTAGCCCTGGTTCAGCAGCCCCCAGGCGTCCTTGGCGTAGTAGGTCTCGTCGAAGGCGAAGCGGTCCGGCTCGCCGAGGCGCCACAGCCGCATCCCGAACGCGAGCCCGGCCACGAGGATCGCCACACCCCAGGCGAGGGCCCGGTTCTCCAGGCGGGCCTCGACGCCGGCGAGGCGGCCCCGCGCGCGCTGCCACGCCGACGGCCCCAGGCCGGGTGCCGTCGCCCCGTCGTCGGTCGAGGGCGGGTGGAGCGAGGTCACGAGGCGGAACTCTACGATCGAAGGTGTGAGCACTGGCGATCCCGGAGTCCTGGTCCTGGCCGCGACCCCGATCGGCCGGGTGGCCGACGCGCCGCCGCGGCTCGCCGAGGAGCTCGCGGACGCCGACGTCGTCGCCGCCGAGGACACCCGCCGCCTCAAGCGGCTCACCACCGACCTCGGCGTCACGCTGTCGGGCCGGGTGGTCTCCTACTTCGAGGGCAACGAGCAGCAGCGCACGCCGGCGCTGGTCGAGGCGCTGCTCGCGGGCGAGCGGGTGCTGCTGGTCACCGACGCCGGGATGCCCAGCGTGTCCGACCCCGGCTACCGGCTGGTGGTCGCGGCGGTCGAGGCCGGCGTCCACGTGACCGCGGTACCGGGCCCGAGCGCCGTCCTGACGGCGCTGGCGGTCAGCGGGCTGCCGGTCGACCGGTTCTGCTTCGAGGGCTTCCTGCCGCGCAAGGCCGGGGAGCGGGCGCGGCGCCTGGCCGAGCTGGCCGGCGAGCAGCGCACGATGGTGTTCTTCGAGGCCCCGCACCGGACGGCGGCGGCGCTGGCCGCGATGGCCGAGGCCTGGGGGCCCGACCGCGCCGGCGCGGTCTGCCGCGAGCTGACCAAGACCCACGAGGAGGTCCGTCGCGGGCCGGTGGGCGAGCTCGCCGCCTGGGCCGCGGACGGCGTCCGCGGCGAGGTGACGATCGTCGTCGGCGGCGCCGAGCCGGCGCCCGCGATCGGGCACGACGAGGCCACCCTCCTGGCCGCCGTCGCCGAGCGGGAGGATCGGGGCATGAAGCGCAAGGAGGCGATCGTGGAGGTCGCCCGGCTGGCCGGCCTGCCCAAGCGGGACGTCTACAACCTGGTCCACGCGACCCCGGGTCCGCGATGACGGCGCGCCTGACGTCCTACGACCACGAGGGGCTCACCTTCGACGTCCTCGACGAGGGACCGGTCGACGGCGACCTCGTCGTGCTGCTGCACGGGTTCCCCGAGCGGGCGTCGTGCTGGCGGCTGGTCGCGCCCCTCCTGCACGCCGCGGGCTACCGCACGCTCGCGCCCGACCAGCGCGGCTACTCCCCGGGCGCGCGGCCGCCGCGGCGCCGCGACTACACGATCACCCACCTCGCCGGCGACGTCGCCGCGCTGGTCGAGCGGGCCGGTGGTGGGGCCGGACGTCGTGCCCACGTCGTCGGGCACGACTGGGGCGCGATCGCGGCGTGGGCGGTCGCGACGACCCGGCCCGACCTGGTGCGCACGCTGACGTCGGTCTCGGTGCCGCACCCGCAGGCCTTCCTCGGCTCGCTGGTGCGCTCCTCCCAGGCCCTGAGGTCCTGGTACATGGCCGGCTTCCAGGTGCCGTGGGTGCCCGAGCGGCTCGCCGCCCGCCGCGGCGGCGTCTTCGACCGGGCGCTGCGGGGGAGCGGCATGCCGGCCGAGGAGCTGGAGCGCTTCCGCACCGAGATCGTCGAGCACGGCGCGCTGCCGGGCGCGCTGGCCTGGTACCGCGCCCTGCCGTTCGCCGACCGGGGCCTGCTCCGCTCGCCGGTCACCGTGCCCACCACGATGGTCTGGAGCGACGGCGACCACTTCGTCAGCGGGGCCAGCATCGACCGGACGCCGCAGCACGTGCGGGCGCCCTACGAGCTGGTGGTGCTCGCCGGGATCGACCACTGGATCCCCCTGCACGCGCCCGAGGCGCTGGCCGAGGCCGTGCTGGAGAGGGCGGCGTCGGCATGACCGGCGAGGGACCGACCCGCTCGCGGGCCGCGACCGAGGAGACCAGCGGCGCCCGCCGCGACCGCGAGCGGCCGCCGTCCCCGGAGCCGCTGCCGCACCCCGTGGTCGACAACCACTGCCACCTCGACATCGCCGACGGCGACTGGGTCGACACCGCCGGCGCGATCGCCGCGGCCGCGGCGGTGGGCGTGACCCGCATCGTGCAGATCGGCTGCGACCTGCCCGGCGCGCGCTGGGCGGTCGAGGCGGCGGCGTCCCACGACACGCTGGTGGCCGGCGTCGCGCTGCACCCGAACGAGGCGCCGCGCCTGGCCGCCGAGGGCCGGCTCGACGAGGCGCTCGCCGAGATCGAGGCGCTGGCCGGCGCGCACGCGAAGGTGCGCGCGGTGGGGGAGACCGGCCTCGACCACTTCCGCACCGGCGAGGACGGGCGGGCGGCGCAGGTCGCCTCGTTCCGGCGCCACGTCGACATGGCCAAGCGGCTCGACAAGACGCTGGTCATCCACGACCGCGACGCCCACGACGAGGTGCTCCGCGTCCTCGACGAGGAGGGCCCGCCCGAGCGCTGGGTGATGCACTGCTTCTCCGGGGACGCGGCGTTCGCCCGGGCCTGCCTCGACCGGGGCGCCCACCTCTCCTTCGCCGGCACGGTGACCTTCAAGAACGCCCAGCCGCTCCGCGACGCCCTCGCGATCACCCCGCTGGACCGGGTGCTGGTCGAGACCGACGCCCCGTTCCTGACCCCGACGCCGTACCGCGGCCGCCCGAACGCCTCCTACCTGGTGCCGCTGACGGTCCGCGCCATGGCCGACGTCCGCGGCGACGACCTCGAGACCCTCTGCCGCGCCATCGACACCAACACCTCCACCGCCTTCGGCGGCCCCTGGTGAACCCCGACCCACCGCTGACCCGTCGCTGATCAGCGACGGGTCACCGGGCCTCCGACGCCGACCCGTCAGTGATCAGCGACGGGTCAGCGGGCCTCCGACGCTGACCCGTCAGTGATCAGCGACGGGTCACCGGGCCTGCGACGGCGACCCGTCAGTGATCAGCGACGGGTCACCGGGCCTGCGACGGCGACCCGTCAGTGATCAGCGACGGGTCACCTGGCCTTCGACGCTGACCCGTCAGTGATCAGCGACGGGTCAGCGACGGGTGGGGCTGGTGTGACCGGTGGGGTGATCGGGCCGTGATCCCGGCCACCCGGTGAGCCGGGGGACGGTCCGCCGGCTTGATTCTCGACCACATCACTGCTGTTCTGGAAAGCGTTGGCCGGGATCGGGAAGACCCGTCCGGCGCGGTCGGACCCCCAGCACGACGACGAACACCGGGTCCGACGCCCGCTGCGAGAGGGGTCCCGGACGGGGCCGCTCGAGCGTGCCGGGGCGCCGGCGCCCGAGGCCCGGGGATCACGACGTTCGGAGCACGATGCCCGCCCACGAGCATCCAGACCAGACCCCTCTCGACAGCACCACCGACAGCACCACCGTCAGCAGCACCGCCGGCTCGACGCCCCCCTCCCGGGGGCTCGCCGGCCGACTCCTCCGCAGCCGGGCCGTCGTGGTCTCGCTCGCCGTGGTGGTCCTGCTCGCCGTGGCCGGCACCACCCTCGGGTACACCGCGCTCAGCAAGTCGGTCACCGTCTCGGTCGACGGCGAGCGGCGCGAGGTCACCGCCATGGGCGGCACCGTCGCGGAGGTCCTCGAGGCCGAGGGTGTCGAGGTCGGCGAGCACGACCTGGTGGCGCCCGCCCTCGACACCGACGTCCAGGACGGCACCCTCATCAACGTCCGCTACGGCCGCGAGGTCGAGCTCACCGTCGACGGCGACACGACCAGCCACTGGGTGACCTCCACCGACGTCGCATCGGCGCTCGGCGAGATCGGCGCCCCGTTCCAGGACGCGCGCCTGTCCACCAGCCGCGGCCTGACGATCGACCGTGGCGGCGTGGCCGTCGAGGTCGTCACCGCCAAGGACGTCACCTTCCGCCTGGCCGGCCGGAAGCCGGTCACCAGGACCGTCACCGCCCTCACCGTCGCGGAGGCGCTGCGCGGCGTCGGCGTCGAGCTCGACAAGAGCGACGAGACCAAGCCCGCGCGCGGCGCCCAGATCGAGGACGGCGACCGGGTCGTCTTCACCGACGTCCGGGTCGCCCGC
The DNA here is from genome assembly GCF_005954645.2 of Nocardioides sp. S-1144. Taxonomy (NCBI): domain Bacteria; kingdom Bacillati; phylum Actinomycetota; class Actinomycetes; order Propionibacteriales; family Nocardioidaceae; genus Nocardioides; species Nocardioides dongxiaopingii. The sequence goes on along the minus strand of NZ_CP040695.2, from coordinate 3,357,399 downwards.
AAGACCGTCGAGGGCGAGGAGATCGACTTCTCCACCGTCGAGCGCGAGGACGACACCATGCCCGAGGGCGAGACCGAGACCGTCACCGAGGGCCGCGCCGGCGCTCGTGACGTCGTCTACCGCGTCGTGGTCCGCAACGGCGAGGTCGTGCAGCGCCGCGAGGTGAGCTCAAGGGTCACCCGCCGCCCCGTGGACGCCGTCGTCACCGTCGGCACCCTGGAGGAGGCCGCCCCCGACTACTCCGGCGGCGGCACCGTGTGGGACTCCCTCGCCCAGTGCGAGTCCGGCGGCAACTGGGCCATCAACACCGGCAACGGCTACTACGGCGGCCTGCAGTTCAGCCTCCCCACGTGGCAGGCCTACGGCGGCTCCGGCCTGCCGAGCAACAATTCGCGCGAGGCGCAGATCGCCGTCGCCGAGCGGGTGCGTGCCGCCACCGGCGGCTACGGGTCCTGGCCCGGCTGCGCGGCCAAGCTGGGGCTGCCCCGCTGACCGGGAGCGCCGCCGATAGCCTGCTCGACATGACGTCCGCCGCCCCACGCCTCCTCGGGGCGGCGGACGTGCGCCGGCTCGCGGACCGACTCGACCTGCGTCCGACCAAGCAGCGTGGGCAGAACTTCGTCATCGACGGCAACACCGTGCGACGCATCGTGCGGGAGTCCGGCGTCACCGGCGACGACGTCGTGGTGGAGGTCGGCCCGGGCCTCGGCTCGCTGACCCTGGCGCTGCTCGAGGTCGCGCGACGCGTCGTCGCGATCGAGGTCGACGACAAGCTGGCCTCCCTGCTGGTGGAGACCGTCGACGAGCGCGCACCCGACCAGGCCGCCCGGCCCGGGGCGTTCGAGCTGGTCCACGCCGACGCGCTCCGCGTCGCCGAGGTCCCTGGCCCGCCGCCGACCGCGCTCGTGGCGAACCTGCCCTACAACATCTCGGTGCCGGTCCTGCTGCACCTGCTCGCCCTGCTGCCGAGCCTCGAGCGCGGGCTGGTGATGGTGCAGGCCGAGGTCGCCGACCGGCTCGCGGCGCGACCGGGGTCGAAGACCTACGGCGTCCCGTCGGTCAAGGCGGCCTGGTACGCCGACGTGCGCCGCGCCGGCGCGATCGGCCGCAGCGTGTTCTGGCCGGCCCCGAACGTCGACTCCGGCCTGGTCGCGTGGACCCACCGGCCGCCGCCGGCGACCACGGCGTCGCGCACCGAGGTCTTCGCGGTCGTGGACGCCGCGTTCGCCCACCGCCGCAAGGCGCTGCGCGGCGCGCTGCGCTCCATCGCCGAGCCCGAGGCGATCGACCGCGCCCTCACCGGCGCCGGCGTCGACCCGCTCGCGCGCGGGGAGTCGCTGGACGTCGGGCAGTTCGCCGCCATCGCGGCGGGCCTGCGGTGATCGGCGTCGGCACGACCCCGGTGACCGTGCGCGCCGCCGCGAAGGTCAACCTCCACCTGGGCGTCGGCGCCGCGCGCGAGGACGGCTTCCACCCGCTCACGACCGTCTACCAGGCGGTCGGGCTGTGCGACGACGTGACCGCCCACCCCGCCGACGACCTGACCCTGACGCTCACGACGACCGACTGGATCGACGCCGGCGCCGTCCCCGTCGACGGCGACAACCTGGTGCACCGTGCCGCCGTCCTGCTCGGGCGGCACCACGGGCGCGAGCTCACCGGCCGCGTCGAGGTCGAGAAGGCGATCCCGGTCGCCGGCGGCCTGGCCGGCGGGTCGGCCGACGGCGCCGCGGCGCTCGTCGCCCTCGACCGGTTGCACGACCTGCGCACCACCGACGACGCGCTGCTGGCGATCGCCGCCGAGCTGGGCAGCGACGTCCCGTTCGCGCTGGTCGGCGGGACGGCGCTCGGCACCGGGCGCGGTGAGCTCGTCGAGCCGGTCTCCGACGTCGGCACGTGGTGGTGGGTGATCGTGCCCAGCCGCCAGGGCCTGTCGACCCCGGAGGTCTACCGGCACTTCGACCGGCTGCGGCCCGACGCCCCCGAGACCCCGCCCGGGGCCGACGTCCTGCTCGGGGCGCTGCGCACCGGTCAGCCGGTCAGCCTGGCCCGCGCGCTCCACAACGACCTCCAGGAGCCGGCGGTCGACCTGCGGCCCGAGCTCGGCCTGCTCATCGATCGCGGCGAGTCCGAGGGCGCGCTGCGGGGCATCGTCTCCGGGTCCGGGCCGACCGTGGTCTTCCTCTGCGAGTCCGCCGACCACGCCCGCGACCTGGCCGGCGCGCTGATGCGCACCGGGCAGGAGGTCGTGCTCGTCGCGAACGGTGCCGTCGCCGGCGCGCACCTCGTCCCCAGTCATGTGTAACCCGTCAGGTACGGCCGTCATGCGTCGTCGTCAGGTCTAGGTGTCTTCCGTGGTCAACCTCCTCAACCTCGAGGGCGTCTCCAAGTCCTATGGCGTCCGCCCGCTGCTCAGCGACGTGTCGCTCGGCATCGGCGCCGGCGACCGGATCGGCATCGTCGGCCGCAACGGCGACGGCAAGACCACCCTGCTCGAGGTGATGACCGGCCTCGAGGAGGCCGACACCGGCCGGGTCTCGCGCAGCCGCGGGCTCCTGGTCGGCTACCTCCACCAGGGCGACGAGCTCGACGACACCCACACCGTGCGCGAGGCGGTGCTCGGCGGCCGGTCCGACCACGAGTGGGCCGCCGACGCCACGCTGCGCGGCGTGGTGACCGAGCTGCTGGTCGGCGTCGAGCTGGACCGGGCCGTCCTGGGGCTGTCCGGCGGCGAGCGCCGGCGGTGCGCGCTGGCCGCGCTGCTCATCGGCGACCACGAGCTGATCGTCCTCGACGAGCCGACCAACCACCTCGACGTCGAGGCGGTCGCCTGGCTGGCCGGGCACCTGCGCCGGCGCACCTCCGCGCTGGTGGTCGTCACCCACGACCGCTGGTTCCTCGACGAGGTCTGCCAGTACACCTGGGAGGTCCACGACGGCGCCGTCGACGTCTACGAGGGCGGGTACGCCGCCTTCGTGCTCGCCAAGGCCGAGCGCTCCCGCCAGGCCGACGCCACCGAGACCCGCCGACAGAACCTGGCGCGCAAGGAGCTGGCCTGGCTGCGCCGCGGCGCGCCGGCCCGGACGGCGAAGCCGAAGTTCCGCATCGACGCCGCCAACCAGCTGATCGAGGACGTCCCGCCGCCGCGCGACCGGCTCGAGCTGCAGAAGTTCGCGACCCAGCGGCTCGGCAAGGACGTCATCGACGTCGAGGACGTCGACCTGGTGCGCGGCGAGCGCCGGCTGCTCTCCGGCGCGACGTGGCGGCTCGGCCCAGGTGACCGCGTCGGCATCGTCGGCGTCAACGGCGCCGGCAAGACCTCGGTGCTGTCGCTGCTCGCCGGGGTGCTCGCACCGAGCGCCGGCCGCGCGAAGCTGGGCAAGACCGTCGCCCTGCAGCACCTCACCCAGGCCCTCGACGACGTCGACCCGATGGGGCGCGTGCTGCCGACGGTCGAGTCGATCCGCCGGGTCACCGTCACCCAGGACGGCGAGATCACCGCGACCTCGATGCTCGAGCGCTTCGGCTTCACCGGCGACAAGCTCACCGCCCGCCTCGGCGACCTGTCCGGTGGCGAGCGGCGCCGCTTCCAGCTGCTGAAGCTGCTGCTGACCGAGCCCAACGTGCTGCTCCTCGACGAGCCGACCAACGACCTCGACATCGAGACCCTCACCGTCCTGGAGGACTTCCTCGACGGCTGGCCCGGCACCCTGGTCGTCGTCTCGCACGACCGCTACTTCCTCGAGCGGGTCACCGACTCGGTCTGGGCGCTGCTCGGCGACGGCCAGATCTCGATGCTCCCGCGGGGGGTGGACGAGTACCTTGAGCGGCGCGCCGCGACGGCCACCACGCCGGTCGCCACCGGTCGTCCGGCCGCCGGGCGCGCCGACGCCGGTGCCGGTGCCGACGCCGCGCCGGGCGGGAAGGCCCGGGCCGGCTCGGCCGACGAGCGCGCGGCCCGCAAGACCGTGGCCCGGCTCGACAAGCAGCTGGCGCGGCTCACCGCCCGCGAGACCGAGCTGAACGCCGCGATCGTCGCGGCCGGCACCGACTACGGGGTCATCGCCGAGCTGTCGGCCGAGCTCCAGCAGGTGCTGTCCGAGAAGGACGACGTCGAGCTGGAGTGGCTGGAGGCCGCCGAGCTCCTCGGCTGACCGGCCCCGACGAGCCGGCGGCTACCCGCCCTGGCCCGGCGGGGTGCCGAACGGGGCGAGTAGCGTGCGCAGCAGGGTGGCCAGGCGGGCCTGGTCGCGCTGGGGGAGGTCGGCGAGCAGCGCGCGCTCGGCCTGCAGGAGCGCCTCGAAGGCGCCGTCGACGGCGGCCTTGCCCTCCGGGGTCAGCCGCACGATGACGCCACGCCGGTCCTCCGGGTCGGGGTAGCGCTCGACGAGGCCGCGGGCGGCGAGCCGGTCGACGCGGTTGGTCATGGTGCCGCTGGTCACCAGGGTCTCGCGCAGCAGGCGACCGGGGGAGAGCTCGTAGGGGTCGCCCGCGCGGCGCAGCGCCGCCAGCACGTCGAACTCCCACGACTCGATGTCGTGGGCGCTGAACGCCTCGCGGCGGGCCAGGTCGAGGTGCCGCGCCAACCGGGAGATCCGGGAGAAGACGGCGACCGGCTCCAGGTCGAGGTCGGTGCGTTCCCGGGCCCACGCCTCGACCAGCTCGTCCACCTCGTCGCGCATGGCCCCAGTGTAGCCACGAGTCAAGAATCTTGACATCGAGACATCAGTCACGCAGAGTGGAAGTGTCTTGACGTCGAGAGAGATGGAGAATCCGGTGATGGCCCACACGTGGGACCCCGAGCGCTACCTCATCCACGCCGACGAGCGCGGCCGCCCGTTCGTCGAGCTGGTCGCCCGCATCGGCGCGACCGACCCGGCGGGCGTCGTCGACCTCGGCTGCGGGCCCGGCAACCTCACCGCCCTGCTCGCCGAGCGCTGGCCGGACGCCGCCGTCACGGGCGTCGACAGCAGCCCGGAGATGGTCGCCGCCGCCGACGCGCTGGGTGGCCGCGTGGTCCACGAGGTCGCCGACCTGCGCGACTGGGTCGCCGGCGCGGAGCCGGTCGACGTCCTGGTCTCCAACGCGACCCTGCAGTGGCTCCCGGACCACCTCGAGCTCCTGCCCGCCCTGGTCGGCGCGGTCGCGCCCGGCGGCTGGCTGGCCCTCCAGGTGCCCGGCAACTTCGACGAGCCGAGCCACACCACCCGCCGCGACCTCGCCGCCGAGGAGCCGTACGCCGCGCACCTGGCCGCGGCCGGCGGCGTCGCGGTGCCCTCCAGCCACGACCCGGTCGTCTACCTCGACGCCCTCGCCGCGCTCGGCTGCGACGTCGACGCGTGGGAGACGACCTACCTCCACGTGCTCGCGGCGACGCCCGAGGATCCCGACCCGGTCCTCACCTGGGTCAGCGCCACGGGCGCCCGGCCGACCCTCCAGGCGCTCCCGGACGACGTCCGCCCGGCCTTCGAGGCCGAGTTCCGGCGCCGGCTGGCCGCGGCCTACCCGGTGCGGGCCGACGGCACCGTGGTGCTGCCGTTCCGGCGGGTCTTCGTGGTGGCGCGGGTCGCCGGAGGGGCGCGATGAGGCTGCACCACGTGCAGGTCGCCTGCCCGCCCGGCGGCGAGGACGCCGTCCGCCGCTTCTACGGCACCGTCCTCGGCCTCACCGAGGTGGCCAAGCCCGAGGCGCTGCGGGCGCGCGGCGGCGCCTGGTTCCGCGCCCACGACGACGCGGGAGCCGTCACCGCCGAGATCCACGTCGGCGTCGAGGAGCCCTTCGTCCCGGCCCGCAAGGCCCACCCGGCGCTCGTCGTCGCGACCCGCGCCGACCTGGAGGCGATCGCCGTCCGCGTCGAGGGCGGCGGCGGCGAGGTCGACCGCCGCCAGCGCGACACGTTCCCCGGTCACGTCCGGTTCCACGTGCTCGACCCGCACGGGAACCGCGTCGAGCTGCTGGCGCCGGCGTAACCCCCGGGGGTGTCGCCCGTTGGAGGGGCATGAGTGACGACATCGACCGCGCCGCGGTGCTCAACCGGGTCAAGCGCGCCCAGGGACAGCTCGGCGGCGTGCTGCGCATGATCGAGGAGGGCCGCGAGCTCGAGGCGGTGCTCGGCCAGATGAAGGCGGTCTCGCGCGCCCTCGACCGTGCCGGCCTGGCGATGGTCGCCGCCGAGTGGCGGGCCGGGGCCGACGTCGGCGACGTCACCCCCGAGCGGATCGACCGGCTGGAGCGGCTCTTCCTGTCCGTCACCTGAGCGCGACCACCCAAGTTACCGAGGGGTAGGGTCTCCCGGCATGAGCCAGGTCCTCTCCCTGTGGCGCACCGCCACCGGCCTCCCCGTCGTGGGCGGCACCGTCGGCAAGCGGGTCTTCTCGCTCGCGTTCAGCCGGAAGGCGCCGTACTTCGCCTCGATCCGGCCGCGGTTCGCCGAGATCGGCCCGCACCGGGCCGAGCTGCGCATCGTGAGGCGGCGCCGCGTGACCAACCACCTCGGCACCGTCCACGCGATCGCGCTGTGCAACGGCCTCGAGGCGGCGATGGGCGCGCTCGCGGAGGCGACCGTCGCCGACGACGAGCGCTGGATCCCGCAGGGCATGGAGGTCCGCTACACCGCCAAGGCCGCCGGCGACGTCACCTGCGTCGCCGAGACCACCGCCGCCGACTGGGCCGGGGAGGGCCCGCGTCAGGTCGCCGTGACGTGCCGCGGTGCCCTCGACGACGGCACGACCGTCATCGAGGGCACCATCCGGCTGTGGGTGACGCCGCGGCCCTAGGTCAGGGCGCCAGGTCAGATCGTCGTCTGGTCGGCGGTGCCCGCGGCCGAGACCTGGAGCACCCTCTTCTCGCCGACGTAGCGACGCTGGAGCCACGTGGCCAGCGCGGTGAGCAGCAGGTTCACGCCGATGTACATCAGCGCGACGACCAGCATGGTCGGCACCCGGTTGTTGAACTCGAGGTAGATCTGCTTGGAGACCGCGGTCAGGCCGGGGGCCAGCACGTACTGCCCGAGCGCGGTGTCCTTGAGGGCCACGATGCACTGGCTGATGATCGCCGGCAGCATGATCTTGACCGCCTGCGGCATCAGGATCAGCAGCATCACCTGCGACTTGCGCATGCCGAGGGCGTAGGCGGCCTCGGCCTGCCCGCGCGGCACGGCCAGCACGCCGGCCCGCAGGACCTCGGCGAGCACGGCTCCGTTGTAGACGGTCAGGGCGACCACGACGGCCAGGAACGAGTTGTCGGTCGACGGGCCGATGGCGTACCACGAGAAGACCATCATGAGCAGCACGGGGACGGCACGGAACAGCTCGACCACCGCCCAGCACGGCCACCGGACGAACCCGTGGTCCGACATCTTGCCGATGCCGAACACGAAGCCGAAGACGACGGCACCGGCGACGGCGAACGCCGCCATCTGGATGGTCTTCAGCAGGCCGTCGACCAGCAGGGTGCTGAGGTACTCGGGAGTGGTGAAGACCTCCCACTTCTCGCCCTCGAACTGGCCGGCCTTGCCGAAGCGGTAGAGCACCCACGCGACGAGGACGAGGACCACGAGCGCCGCGGCGACGCTGTAGAGCCGGTGCCGGACGACGGTGCGCGGGCCCGGGGCGTCGAAGAGGATGCTGGCCGTCTTGCTCATGTCGCCACCCGGTAGCGTCGCTCCGCGCGGTTGGCGAAGTAGGAGACGACCTCGACGACGAGGACGTACCCGATGGCGAACGCCAGCGCGATCCCGTAGCGCTGCGTCCCGAACTCGTTGTTGAACGACCGCATCTGGCTCACGGCCTCCGCGACGCCGAAGACCGCGGCGACCGAGGTGTTCTTGATCAGGGCGATCTGCACGCTGGCCATCGGCGGGATTGACGCCCGGAAGGCCTGCGGCAGCACCACCTCGCGCATCACCCCGGCGAACGGCAGGCCGAGGGCCCGGGCCGCCTCGGCCTGGCCGAGGGAGACCGCGTTGACGCCGGCGCGCAGCGCCTCGCAGACGAAGGCGGAGGTGTACAGGGAGAGCGAGACGACCGCGGCACCGAAGAACGTCGTGAAGTCGAACGGGCCGATGTGGACGTCGAGCCACCCGAAGCGGATCCCGAGGTCGGGTGCGGCGAAGGAGAAGAACGCGAAGACGATGACGAGGGGCGTGTTGCGCACCAGCGTCACGTAGGTCGTGCCCACGACGCGCAGGACCGCGACCGGACCGACGCGCATCGCCGCCAGGACGGTGCCGAGGAGCATCGAGAGCACGCCGGCGACCAGGAACAGGAACAGGGTGTAGCCGAAGGCCTGGAGATAGGCGTCGAAGTTGTCGAGGACGGCTCTCACTGCCAGCGCGCTCCTTCCAGCGGGAGAGGGCCGCCGACGGGGCGCCGCGCGGCGCCCCGTCGGGGGTGGTCAGGACTGACCGGGAGGATCAGGCGGGGCAGGCGTCGAGCGTCGGCGGGTCGGGCACCTCGACACCCGACGGGCCCAGGGTGCGCTCGAAGGCCTCGGCCCACGAGCCGTTGTCGAAGGACTCCTCGAGCACGCCGTTGATCCACTCGCACATCTCGGGACGGTCGATGCTGTAGCCGACCCCGATGTTCTCCTCGGAGAACTCCTCGCCCACGACCTTGAGCTGACCCTCGTTCTGGGCCGCGTAGCCGGCGAGGATGGTGCCGTCGGTCGACATCGCCGAGACGCTGCCGTCGAGCACCTTCTGGACGCACTCGGAGTAGCTGTCGAAGCCGACTCCCTTGGCGCCGTTCTCGTTGATGCGGTCGATCGAGGTCGACCCGGTCACCGAGCAGATCTCCTTGCCCTTGAGGTCCTCGATCGACTCGACGTCGGAGTCCTCGGGCACCAGGAGCTGCTGGCCGGTGACGAAGTACGGCCCGGTCTGGCCGACCGACTGCCGGCGCTCGTCGGTGATCGAGTAGGAGGCGAGCACGAGGTCGACGGTGCCCTCCTGCAGGAACGGCTCCCGGTTGTCGGAGATCGTCTCGACGTACTTGACCTTGCTGGTGTCCTGCGGGTCGATGCCGAGGTCGGCGACCAGGAGCTTGGCGATCTCGATGTCGAAGCCGCTCGGCAGGTCGTCGGCCGCGCCCTTGAAGCCCAGGCCGGGCTGGTCGTACTTGACGCCGACGTTGATCGTGCCGGCCTCGGCGAGCTCGGCCATCCGGGTGCCGGCCTCGAACTTGCCCTCCTCGACCTCCTCGGCGTCGACGTTCTTGCCCTCGTCGTCGCTCCCGGCGTCGCCGCAGGCGGCGAGGCCGATCGCGAGTGCGAAGCCGGAGGCGACGACCCCCGCCTTGCGCATGGTCTGAGTGAGCCGCATGTACTTCTCCTTCTGTTCCGAGTGGTGCGGGTCGGTCTGTGGCGGTGGATCAGTGCTTGAGGATCTTGCCGAGGAAGTCCTTGGCCCGGTCGCTCTGCGGGTTGGTGAAGAACGACTCGGGGTCGTTCTCCTCGGCGATCGCGCCGTCGGCCATGAAGATGACGCGGTCGGCGGCGGTGCGGGCGAAGCCCATCTCGTGGGTGACGACGATCATGGTCATGCCGCCCTCGGCGAGGTCGACCATGACGTCGAGCACCTCCTTGATCATCTCGGGGTCGAGCGCGGAGGTGGGCTCGTCGAAGAGCATCACCTTCGGGTTCATGGCCAGGGCGCGGGCGATCGCGACGCGCTGCTGCTGGCCGCCCGAGAGCTGGGCGGGGTACTTGTCGGCCTGGTGCCCGACGCCGACGCGGTCGAGGAGCTCCCTGGCCCTCGTCTCGGCCTCGGCCTTCCCCTGGCCGCGCACCTTGATCGGGCCGAGGGTGACGTTCTCGAGGATCGACTTGTGGGCGAACAGGTTGAAGCTCTGGAAGACCATGCCGACCTCCGCCCGCAGGTTGGCCAGCGCCTTGCCCTCCTGGGGCAGCAGCTGGCCGTCGAGCGTGATCGAACCACTGTCGATCGTCTCGAGGCGGTTGATGGTGCGGCACAGCGTCGACTTGCCCGAGCCGGACGGCCCGATGACCACCACGACCTCACGCTCCCGCACGGACAGGTTGATGTCCTGGAGCACGTGCAGGTCGCCGTACCACTTGTTCACGCCGTCGAGCACCACGAGGGGCTCGCCCGTGCGGCCGCCCCCCGTGGGCTTGTCACCCTTGTCCAGCAACGTCATGGGCGGGACCCTAGTGGTACCCGGGTCCGGAGGGCTACGCGCGACACCTGAGTGAGTCCCGACCGTGACCCGGCTGGGCCAGGGGAGTGGGGGCGTCGGGCCGCGTCGCGGCTGCCACCGGCACCGCACTGATTCCGGGCGCGGGTCGCGGGCGCCGTACCCTGGACGGCGTCATGCGCACCTATGAGGTCCGCACCTACGGGTGCCAGATGAACGTCCACGACTCCGAGCGGCTCACCGGCCTGCTGGAGGACGCGGGCTACGCCGCGGCACCCACGGGCGAGCAGGCCGACGTCGTCGTCTTCAACACCTGTGCGGTGCGCGAGAACGCCGACAACAAGCTCTACGGCAACCTGTCGCACCTGGCGCCGGTGAAGGCAGCGAACCCGTCGATGCAGATCGCGGTCGGCGGCTGCCTGGCGCAGAAGGACCGCGCGACGATCACGCAGAAGGCGCCCTACGTCGACGTCGTGTTCGGCACCCACAACATCGGCTCGCTGCCGGTGCTGCTCGAGCGGGCGCGCGTGCAGGAGGAGGCGCAGGTCGAGATCCTCGAGTCGCTCGAGGTCTTCCCCTCGACGCTGCCGACCAAGCGCGACTCGGCCTACGCCGCCTGGGTGTCGGTGTCGGTCGGCTGCAACAACACCTGCACGTTCTGCATCGTCCCGGCGCTGCGCGGCAAGGAGAAGGACCGCCGGCCCGGCGACGTCCTCGCCGAGATCGAGGCGCTCGTCGCCGACGGCGTCTCCGAGATCACCCTGCTCGGCCAGAACGTGAACGCCTACGGCGTCGAGTTCGGCGACCGCCAGGCCTTCTCCAAGCTGCTCCGCTCGTGCGGCTCGATCGAGGGGCTCGAGCGGGTGCGCTTCACCTCCCCGCACCCCGCGGAGTTCACCGACGACGTCATCGAGGCGATGGCCGAGACGCCCAACGTGATGCCGCAGCTGCACATGCCGCTGCAGTCGGGCTCCGACCGGCTGCTGCGGATGATGCGTCGCTCCTACCGCCGCGACAAGTTCCTCGGCATCATCGAGCGGGTCCGCGCCGCGATGCCCGAGGCCGCGATCACCACCGACATCATCGTCGGCTTCCCCGGGGAGACCGAGGAGGACCACCTCGCCACCCTGGACGTCGTCGGCCAGGCCCGCTTCGCCGGCGCCTTCACCTTCCAGTACTCCAAGCGCCCCGGCACCCCGGCCGCCACGATGCCCGACCAGGTGCCGGCCGACGTCCTGCGCGACCGCTACGACCGGCTCGTCACGCTCGTCAACGACGTCGCCTGGAGCGAGAACAAGGCGCTCGTCGGTCGCACCGTCGAGCTGATGGTCTCCGAGGGCGAGGGGCGCAAGGACGCCGCCACCCGGCGGCTCTCGGGCCGCGGGCCCGACAACCGGCTCGTGCACTTCGTGGCGCCGGACGACACGCTCGGCCCGGTGCGACCGGGCGACCGCGCCGTCGTCGAGGTCACCCACGCCGCACCCCACCACCTGGTCGCCGACCGGGTCCACGCGGTGCGCCGAACCCGCTCCGGCGACGCCTGGGAGGCCCGCACGGCGGCGCCCGCCCCGGCCGGCGTCACGCTCGGCATGCCGGGCGTCGGCGTCCCCGCGCCGCTGCCGGTCGCGGCCGGCCCCACCTGCGGCTGAGCGAGCGCCGGGTCAGCCCGGCAGTCGCGTGACGTCGAGGGCGGTCTCGACCGCGGCGCCGTCGGCGCCCCGCTCGACCCAGTAGGCACCGGCCCGGTCGCGCTCGGCGATGGCCTCGACCATCTCGGTGCCGCGGTAGAGCAGCCCGACGCCGTCGTCGGTGGCGTAGCCCGCCGGCAGGGTCTGGTCGGCGATCAGGCGGTGGTAGAGCGGGCGGCGCTGGTCCTCGGAGTCGTAGTGGACGCCGTTGGAGTAGGGCAGGAAGCCCAGGCCGTTCGTGATCGGGCGCAGGTCGGGGCCGAAGGAGTCGGTGGTGCCGCCCACGTGCCAGCACAGCGAGCCGGCCGAGACGCCGGTGAGGACGACGCCGGCCTGCCACGCCTCCCGCATGGCCTCGCCGACGCCGTGCAGCTCCCACATGGCGAGCAGCCCGGCGACGCTGCCGCCGAAGACCCAGACGACGTCCTGGGCGAGGAGGTGCTCGCGGATGTCGGGCACGTTGGGCATCGTGAACAGCCGCAGGTGCGACGGCGCGAAGCCGGCCTCGATCGCCATGTCGTAGAAGCCGGCCGTCAACGAGCTCGCGTCGCCCGACGCGGTCCCGACGAAGCAGACGCGCGGGGCGCGACCGGTGACGCCGGCGAGCTCGACGGCGTGGTGGGTCAGGGGACCCACCGACCAGTGCGACCGGACGCCGCTGACCACGCCGCCCGAGGTCGCCAGGATCGTGGGTGTCTCGGCGGTCACGGCTGCCCTAGTCGCTGCGCGGGTCGACGGAGGAGTAGCCGGCGACCGGCGGGACCGGCGGGTCGGGGTTGGTCTCGGGGCCGCCGGCGGACTGCTCGGGCGGGACGTCGTCGTCCGGGTCGCGCCGGGCGGGGCCGACGTCACGGGTGCCGGTCGTGCCGTGCTGCCCGGGACCGGTGGGCCCCTCGCGCTCGCTGCTGACGCCCATCGAGCCCGCGGTGTCCTGGTCGGACTCGGTCGGGTCGTACTTCTCGGCCGGCGTGGCGTCCTCGCTCATGCCGGCGACTCCTCGGTGGGCTCGCCGTCCCCGTCGTCGCTGCCGTCACCCCGGGTCGCCTCGGTCGAGGTGTCCTCGCCCTGGCGCATCTCGTCGGGCAGCACGTCCTCGACGGCGGGGTTGTCGTCGGGGTCGAGGTCGCGGGCGACGGGGTCACCCTCGGTCGCCTCGCCGTCGACGCCGTCGCCGTGGGAGACGGCGTCCACGCCACCGGGGTTGGGCTCGCCGGGCTCGATCTGCGGGTCCGGCTGGGGTCCGAGGTCCTCGGTCATGACGCCTCCTGGCGGTGGTGGTGGTGCGGTGGTCCGGACCGGCAGGTCAGAACCCGAAGGTCGTGTAGCTCTCGATCGTGCCGTCGTGCAGACCGGCGAGCACCACCCGTTCGTGCGGGACGACCGGCTGCGGCAGGTCGTCGAGCTCGTCGAGGCGGCACCAGCGCAGGGCCGCGCACTTGGCCGGCTCGACGATGCGCGGCTCGCCGCTCCAGGAGCGGGCGGTGAAGAAGAAGTCGATGCGCTCGTCGATCGCCAGGTCGTGGCGGGTGCGGTGCATCGCGGTGACGAAGCGCAGGTCGACGTCGGTGACGCCGATCTCCTCGAGGGTCTCGCGCCGCGCGGCGTCGGGTGCGGTCTCGCCGGCCTCGACGTGCCCGGCCGCCGCGGCGGCCCAGTGGTCGTCCATGTAGCCGGTGCCCTGCCGCAGCTGCAGCAGCACCTCGGTCGCTCCGCCGGTCGCACCGCCGGCGGTGGCACCGTCGCGCAGCAGGAAGACGTAGGACGCGGGCACGACCACGAAGCGTCCGTGGGCGGGGACGTCGGTCGCTGCCCGGGTCACTGGGACGGCTGGTCCAGGGAGGTCTCGGCGTTCTCCTCCTGGACGGCCTCGGCCGCCTGGTCGCCGTCGGCGCCGCCCGGCGCCTCGCTCGCGTGCTCGCCCGGGGGCGGCTCGGTGACGTCGTAGGCCTCGTTGGACTCCTCGGGCACGGGCGCGGTCACCGGAGGTCGTCGTTCTTGCCGTCGAGCTTGTCCAGGGCGTCCTTGGCCTTGCCGGTGCCGGTCTCGATCTTGTCGTGGAACTTCCCGCCGGTCTTGCTGTCGGCGAGGTCCGCGGCCTTGTCGATGCCGGCCTCGATCTTGTCGCCGTGGTCGTCGACGGCATGGGTGAGCTTGTTCTTCGCGTCGTCCAGGAATCCCATGACACGCTCCCTGCTGGGCTAGGTCGGCCCCCGGGTCGGGGCACTCGGTTGTCAGACTAGCGACATGCCCGACCCTCTCGCCCCGCCCGTCGTGGCGGTGATCGGCCCGACGGCCTCGGGCAAGACGGGCCTGTCGCTCGACCTCGCCGAGCGGCTCGGCGGGGAGGTCGTCAACACCGACGCGATGCAGGTCTACCGCGGCATGGACATCGGCACCGCCAAGCTGCCGCCGGCCGAGCGCCGGGGCATCCCGCACCACCTGCTCGACACCCAGGGCGTGCGCGAGGTGGCGACCGTCGCGCAGTTCCAGGCGTGGGCGCGGGCGGTGATCCGCGACATCCGCGCCCGCGGCGCCTCACCGGTCCTGGTCGGTGGCTCGGCGCTCTACACCCGCGCGATCCTCGACCGCTTCGAGTTCCCGGGCACCGACCTCGGCGTCCGGGCCCGCTGGGAGGCCGAGCTGGACGCCGTCGGACCGGCCGCGCTGCACGCCCGGCTCGCCGCGACCGACCCCGCGGCCGCCGCCCGCATCCCCGCCGACAACGGGCGGCGCGTCGTCCGGGCGCTGGAGGTGGGTGAGCTCACCGGCCGCTCCTACACCGCGAGCCTGCCGGAGCTCGTCCACGTCGACCCGCGGACCGTGCAGGTGGGCATCGACATCGACCGGACGACGCTCGACGCGCGGATCGAGCAGCGGGTCGCCCAGATGTACGACGACGGCCTGGTCGACGAGGTGGCCCGGCTCCTCGGCGAGGGCCTGGCCGAGGGGCGCACGGCGTCCCGGGCGATCGGCTACCAGCAGGCCGCCGCCCACCTCGCCGGCGAGCTGACCCTGGCCGAGGCGCGCGAGCGGACCGTCATCGCAACCCGCCAGTTCGCGCGGCGCCAGCTGTCGTGGTGGCGCAAGGACCCGCGGATCGTCTGGGTGCCCCACGACGCCGACGACCGCGTCGAGCGGGCGCTCGCCGCCGTGCGGGCCGTGGGGACGGCGTCCGCACCGGATCGCTGACGTCCGGGATCCCGATCGCTGACGTCCGGGATCCCGATCGTTCACGTCCGGGATCCCGATCACTGACGTGAGGGATCCCGATCGGTAGCGCCGGGGATCCCGGTCGCCGACGTGGGGGATCCCGATCGGTTGCGACCGGGATCCCCGTCGCAACGTCTCAGATCCCCGCCAGGACCTCGCGCACCCGGGCCAGGCCGCCCCCGCGCTGGTCGAGCACCCGCGCGCCGATGCCGCGCCCCTCGCGGAGGATCCCGCGCAGCAGGTCGGTCGAGGTCACGAGGTCGTGCCCGAGCGCGGTCGCCTCGGCCGCGGCGAGGTCGACGGTCTTGCGGGCGCGGGCGGTGAGCAGCGGGGGCCGCGCCACCTCGACCTCGCCGCGACCGACCAACGCGAGTGCGGTCTCCGTGGCGTCGTCGGGCGTCACGCCGAGCCTCGTGGCGAGGTCGTCGTCGAGGCGGAGCACGCCGAGCAGGACGTGCTCGGTGCCGACGTAGTGGTGTCGCAGCCCGCGCGCCTCCTCGCGCGCCCGTTCGAGCGCGGCCCGAGCCCCCGGGTCGAGGCCGTCGAGCTCGTCGACGTCGTGCGAGCGCCCGCCGCGGTGGCGGTCGGCCTGCTGCGCGGCCTGCTTGGTGACGCCCATGGCGGCGCCGATGTCGGCCCAGGACGTGCCGGCGGCGCGGGCCCTCTCGACGTAGTGGCCCACGAGGTCGTCGGCGGTCCGGTTCAGCTCCTCCGACCCGAGCACCGCCAGCGACAACTGCCGCACCGGGTCCTCGCCGGGGGAGGCGGCGTCGACCTGGGCGATGAGCTGGTCGAGGGAGAGGTGGGTCATGCGTCAAGCATCGCTTGACGAATCTGCCGCGTCAATACGTGGTTGACGGTTGCTGCCCGAGCCACCGCTCCAGGTCCCGCGGCCGGCGGAACAGCAGCACCTCGGGTCCGTCGGCGTCGCCCAGCGCGGCCCGCATCCGGTCGCGCTTGCGGGCGAAGGACCGCGCGTGCCAGACCAGGATCGAGTCCCGCGAGAGGATCGCGCGCCAGCGCTCGCGGTTGCCGTTGCAGACCACCTCCTGCCGCACGGCCCGCCGCACCGTGCGCCGCACCAGGCGGGCGAACGACAGCCAGCGCGGGTAGTCCAGGCCGACCACGAGGTCGGCGCGGGCGAGGGCGACGTCGAGCCACGCGCGGTAGGCCGAGTCGAGGATCCACCGCTCGCCCGCGCAGATGTCGCGGAACACCGCGCGCTGCTCGTCGTCGGGCAGCGCCACCCACGCCGGCTGCCAGGTGAGGTCGTCGACCGAGTGCCAGGGGATCCCGGTGACCTCGGAGAGCCGCGCCGCCGCCGTCGACTTGCCCGACCCGGTGACGCCGTAGAGCAGCACGCGCCGGTACGTCATCGCCTCATCGTAGGAACGCCTCGGCGGGCGACGTCGTAGGTCAGGTGCGTGGCGGTCGACGACACACGAGCCTCGGCCCGGGCGAGCCGGACCCGCCCGGCGCCGAACAGCGGTGTCCCGCCGCCCAGCACGACCGGGGCGAGGTGCAGCCGCAGCCGGTCGACGACGCCGGCGTCCAGGCAGCCCCGGATGACCGCGGCGCCGCCCATCACGACGACCGGACCGTCGGCGGCGACCGCCCCGGCCCGCTCGACCGCCGCGGCCGGGCCGTCGAGCACGAAGGTGAAGTCGTGGCTCCCGGCGAGGCGCACCAACGCCGGTCGGGTGCTCGTCACCACGAGGAACGGCGGCCGGGCGTCGCGGCTCGCGCCGTAGCCCAGGCCGCCCGACCACCCGTCCGGGCCGTCGACGACGTCGAACAGCGTGCGGCCCATCACGACCGCGCCGGCCGCGGCGGCCCGGTCGAGCTCGGCCCGGTCGACCGGGTCGTCGGAGAAGGCCCAGGCGTGCAGGACGTCGGCGTCGCGGCCCAAACCCTGCCCGGCGTCCTGCCCGGCGTCCGGCTCGGGGCCGGTGACGTAGCCGTCGAGCGAGATCGAGATGTCGGCAATGACGGTGGCCATGACGAGGTCGACCGGTCGCCGGCGCCCGACTCATCGCCGAGCGGCCCGGGGAGGGCAAGAACGGTCGGGCGCGGGCGGCGCGCGCCGTCCAGACTGGAGGCATGGAGACCGGACGGGACCGCCTGCGCGAGCTGCTGGACGCCGTCCTCGACGAGGACAACGCCACGCTCGGCGACATGGCCGGTGACGCCTTCTCCTCGCCGTTCCACCTCAACCGCCGGGTGCGCCGCGACGCCGGCGAGCCCCCGGTGTCGCTGCGGCGCCGCGTGGTGCTCGAGCGCGCGGCCTGGCAGCTGCGTGGCGGAGCCTCGGTCACCGACACGGCGTTCGCGGCCGGCTACGAGTCGGTCGAGGGCTTCGCGCGGGCCTTCGGGCGCGCCTACGGCCACCCGCCGAGCGTCGCCGCCGCCCGGTCGGAGGCCGGGCGGTCGTCGTGGCTGCCCTCACCGAACGGCATCCACTTCCACCCTCCCACCTCGCTGTGGATCGACTCCCAGGAGCACGCCGTGAACCCGCTCGCCCAGCAGCTGGTCGGTCACGACCTCGACGACACGCGGACGCTGCTCGAGGCCGCGGCGCGCCTGCCCGACGACGACTACCGGCGCGCCCGGATGCCCGGCCACACCGTGCTGGAGTGGGACGGTCCCGAGGAGTCGCTCGCCGCCGTCCTCGACCACCTGGTGCGGTCGAAGGAGGTGTGGCTGGCCGCCCTCGTCGGGGACGACGTCCCACCGGCCCGCGCGGACGACCCTCCCGCGCTGCTCGAGCGCCACGACGCCGTCGCGCCGCGGTGGCTCGCGACCTGGCGCGACGTCGACCGCCGCGGCGCCTGGGACGACCGGGTCGTCGACGCCCTGTGCGAGCCGCCGGAGAGCTTCCAGCTCGCGAGCGTGCTCGCCCACGTCGTCACCTACGCCGCCCACCGGCGCCAGCTCGCCCGCACCCTGCTCGGCGCCGACCCCGCCGCCGGCGACCCGATCCTGTGGCTGCGCCGTGGCCACGACCAGGAAGGACCCTCCGCGTGACCCGCTACCGCTACTTCACCGCCGCCAGCCTGGACGGGTTCCTCGCCGACGAGGACGACTCGCTCGCCTGGCTCCTCGTCCAGGACCACGACGAGGACGGCCCCGGCTCCCACGGCGCGTTCATGGCGGGGATCGGGGCGATGGTGATGGGCGCGACGACGTACGCCTGGATCGGCGAGCACCTGCGCACGAGCGGGGAGGCGTGGGACTACGAGGTCCCGTGCTTCGTCTTCACCCACCGCGACCTCGAGCCGCTCGGCGAGCAGGTCACCCTGGTGCAGGGCACCCCCGCCGAGCACCGCGCCGCGATCGAGGAGGCCGCCGGGGCGCGGGACGTCTGGATGGTCGGCGGGGGAGCGCTCGCCGCCGACTTCGCCGAGGCGGGGATGCTCGACGACGTCCTGGTCTCGATCGCGCCGGTCACGCTCGGGTCCGGGCGGCCGCTGTTCCCGCGGCGGTTCGCGCTGCGCCTGACCGACCTCGGCCGCAACGGGGGCTTCGCCGTGGCGACCTACGACGTCGTCGGCCCGCCGACGCAGTGGTGACCCGCCCCCGCGCCGACCACGGGTCGGCGGTAATCCGGTCGCCGATGAGTCCTCGACGGTGACAGAGTCCATCCCGCCATGACGACGACTCCCGAGACCGCCCGGAGCGCCGAGGCCGACCAGGCCGACTACGGCGTGCTCCGCTGGCTGGTCGCCGCCACCTTCATCGTGATCCTCAACGAGACGATCATGGTCAACGCCATCCCGCGGCTGATGACCGAGTTCGAGGTCGACGAGCGGGCCGCGCAGTGGCTCACCAGCGGCTTCATGCTCACGATGGCCGTCGTCATCCCGATCACCGGCTGGTTCCTGCAGCGCGTCACCACCCGCCAGGCCTTCGGCACGGCGATGGCGGTGTTCTGCACCGGGACGCTGATCGCCGCGCTGGCGCCGACGTTCGAGGCGCTCCTGCTGGCCCGCGTCGTGCAGGCGGCCGGGACCGCGGTGATGATGCCGCTGCTGATGACCACGCTGATGACGATCGTCGCCGAGTCCGACCGGGGTCGGGTGATGGGCAACGTGACGCTGGCGATGTCCGTGGCGCCGGCGATGGGCCCGGCCGTCTCCGGCGTGATCCTGCACGTCGCCTCGTGGCGCTGGATGTTCGGGCTGGTGCTGCCGGTCGCCGTCGTCATCGCGCTGGTCGGGCTCCGCCGGCTCACCGACGTCGTGGAGCCGCGGCCCGGCGCCATCGACTGGACCAGCGTGGTGTTCGCGGCCCTCGGCTTCGGCCCGCTCGTCTACGGGCTCTCGCAGCTCGGTGCCGACGGCGGCCCGGCGTACCTGCCCTGGGCGATGCTCGCCGTCGGCGGGGGAGCGATCGCGGCGTTCGTCGTCCGGCAGCTCTCGCTGCAGCGCTCGGGCAGCCCGCTGCTCGACCTGCGCGTGCTGCGGCACCGCACCTTCGCGACCGGACTGCTGCTGATGTCGGTCGCCTTCATGGCGATGCTCGGGTCGATGATCCTGCTGCCGCTGTTCCTGCAGGGCGTGCGCGGGCTCTCCGAGCTCGAGACCGGCCTCCTGGTGATGCCCGGGGGACTGGCGATGGGGCTGCTCGGCCCGCAGGTCGGCAGGGCCTTCGACCGCTACGGCGGCCGGCCGCTGGTCATCCCCGGCTCGGTCGGCGTCCTGGTCGCGCTCGCGCTCTTCACCCAGGTCGACGCGACCCGCCCGGTGTGGGCGCTGCTCCCGGTGCACGTGCTGCTGATGGTCTCGCTCGCGGCGGTCTTCACCCCCGTCTTCACCCTCAGCCTCGGCGCGCTGCCGCCGCAGCTCTACTCGCACGGCAGCTCGATGCTCGGCACCCTCCAGCAGGTCGCGGCCGCGATGGGCTCCGCGATCGTCGTCGCGGTCCTCTCGGCCCGCGAGGACTCGCTGCTCGCCGGCGGCGCCGACGCGGTGGCCGCCCACGTGGGCGGGATGCGCTGGGGCTTCGGTGTCGGAGCGGTGCTGGCGGTCGTCGTCCTGGTGCTGGCGTTCCTCATGCCGTCGCGGCTGCCGAGCCGCGACGAGGCGCCCGCGCCCACCGCCGTCCACTGACGGCGGCGGGCCCGGGCCGGCGGGTCAGCGCCGGGGCTCGTCGGTGCGCGGGACGACGACCCGCTTCGGTGTCGACCTCCCGCCCGGGACGTCGATGACCGCGGTGCTCTTGCCGAGCCTGATCGTCATGTGCGCGATCGCGTCGGACATGATCGTCACCGAGCGCCGGTTGACGTTGGCGAGGTCGTCGGCCGGCGTGTGGTAGTTCGGGTCGTAGGTGATGCCGGCCGTGCCGCCGAAGAGCCGGGCCTGCTCGGGGGTCTTGACGCCGTCGCCGCCGCTGAACAGGCCGCCCGCGGCGACGCCGTTCGCGATGAAGGCCTGGTAGTCGGACCGTCCGGAGAAGGCGGTGTCGACGACCGGCTGACCGACGGCGCGGAAGTAGCGACGGTAGGCGCGCTCGGTCTCGATCGACCCGGCCGGGACGGGCGCGCTGGCCTCGAAGCTCGACTCGTCGGCGTCGTAGACCCCGACGATGTAGTTGGGCGAGCCGACCATGTCGTAGTTGAGGTAGGTCGCGATGTCGTCGAGCGCGGCGGGCCGGTTCTCGACGAGGTCGTTGACGTAGTGCGTCGAGCCCAAGAGGCCGAGCTCCTCGGCGCCCCACCAGGCGAAGCGCACCTTGTTCCTGAGCCGGCCCTCCATCTTCTTCAGCTGGACGGCGGTCTCCAGCAGGGTGGCGCTGCCGGAGCCGTTGTCGTTGATGCCGGCCCCGTCCTGGACGCCGTCGAGGTGGGCGCCGGCCATGACGACGTTGCCGGAGCGGCCCCTCCTCGTCTCCGCGACGACGTTCCAGGTCTGGCGCTCCTCCACGAGGATGTCGAGGTCGAGCGTGGCCTGGACCGGTCCGGCCGCGAGGTCGGCGACGAGCGCCTGGCCGACGTCCTGGTTGATGCCGGTGGTGGGCGCGAGGTCGTCGGTGGTCTCGCCGAGCGTGCCGCCGGTGAACTCGCCGGGGGCGTTGTTCCAGATGACGACGCCGAGCGCGCCGGCCGCCCTGGCCACCCGCGACTTGTCGGCGAACGGGCAGGTGCCCCGGTTGACCAGCGCGATCTTGCCGGTCGCATCGATCCCCGACCAGGCTGCCGCGGTGCACCCGAGGGGGTCGGCCGGCGCGACGAGCTCGCCGACGACGCCGCCGGCCGGGGTGCTGGGCGAGCCGGTCAGGACGTGGTTGGCGACCTCGTCGCCGCCGGCGGTGAGGGTGTTGGCGTTGACGCGCGTGTAGGTGAAGGGGAAGTACTGCCGCTTCGGCTGGTAGCCGGCCTCGCGCAGCACGTGCTCGACGTAGCGCGACGAGGCGGCGTAGCCCTGCTGCCCGGCGGCGCGGTCGCCGTAGCGGTCGGCCACGATCTGGAGCTGCTCCAGGTGCTTCATGATCGCGCGCGTGCGCACGGCCTGCTGCAACCGCCGGCTGTCCTCGTCCCTGACCCCGGACGGTCGTGGCTGGTCGCGCTCGGACAGCACCGACGGCGACGCGGCCGCGGTGCCGAGGGTGCCGGTGGCGCCGCCGAGGGTGGCGACGACGCCGAGGGCGATCGCTGCGGCGACGGCCGCGCGACTTCGTGGTGGACGCATGTGGAACCTCCCGAGATGGAGTGAGTGGTCACCCCACCCTCACGCACCGGGCCCCCTCGCGCCACCGTCACCTCGCCGACCCGTCGCTGATCAGCGACGGGTCGGCGCTCCTGAGCCCATCACCCCTCGTCGGGCGAGGGCTGCTGTCGGTGAGGTGTGGCAGGGTGCGGGGCAAGCACTCGTCCTCGGGAGGATCCATGCGCCGTCCCCTTCGTCCGCTGGCCGCCGTGGTGGCCCTGTCCCTCGCGCCGGCGCTGCTCGTCGTCGCACCCGGCTCGGCCGCCCCGCGACCCGGCGTCGCGGCCGGTGCCGCACCCGGTGCTGCACCGAGCGCCGTCGCCGAGCGCGATCCCCAGGTGCCGAAGCAGGCCACCGCCACCGGCCGCGGGGGCGGCGTCACCTCGGTCGACCCCGACGCCACCCGGATCGGCCTCCGGATCCTCAGGCGCGGCGGCAACGCCGTCGACGCCGCCGTGGCGACGGCCGCGGCGCTCGGCGTCACCGAGCCCTACAGCGCCGGGGTCGGCGGCGGCGGGTTCTTCGTCTTCCACGACGCCAGGACAGGCAAGACCCGGACCATCGACGGCCGCGAGACCGCCCCGGGGGCGATCCCGCGCGACGCGTTCGTCGACCCGGCCACCGGCGAGCCCTACCCGTTCACGCCCGACCTGGTCACCAGCGGGGTCTCCGTCGGCGTGCCCGGCACGCCGGCCACCTGGACGACGGCGCTGGAGCGCTGGGGCACCCGCTCGCTGTCGCAGGTGCTCGTGCCGAGTGCCCGGCTCGCCGAGCGCGGGTTCGTGGTCGACCCCACCTTCCGCTCGCAGACCGACGACAACCGGGAGCGGTTCGCGGCCTTCACCACCACGCGCAAGCTCTTCCTGCGGGGCGGCAAGCTGCCGAAGGTCGGGTCGCGGTTCCGCAACCCCGACCTCGCCGCCACCTACCGCGCGTTCGCGCGAAACCCCGACCTCTTCTACCGCGGCTCGGTGCCGCGCGAGATCTCCCGGACCGTGCGCACCCCTCCGACGACGCGCGTCACCGACCTCCCCGTGCCGAAGGGCTACCTGCGCCCGGGCGACTTCCGTCGCTACGAGGCCGAGGTGCAGGCGCCGACCCGCTCGAGGTACCGCGGCTACCAGGTGATCGGGATGGCGCCCTCCTCCAGCGGCGGCACCACCGTCGGTGAGGCGCTCAACATCATGAAGGGCTACCGCCTGCGCGGGATGAGCCGGGCCCAGGCCCTGCACCACTACCTGGAGGCCGGCGCGCTCGCCTTCGCCGACCGCGGCGCCTACGTCGGCGACGGTGCCTTCGTCGACGTCCCGGTCGACGACCTGCTCTCGCAGGAGTTCGCCGACGAGCGGGCCTGCGGGATCGACCCGGCCCAGGCCGCCCCCAAGCCGGTCCCGGCCGGCGACGTCGACGACTACGACGGCGACTGCGCCACCGCGGCGCCGCGACCGACCTCGCTCGAGGACCACGAGAACATCTCGACCACGCACCTGACGGTCTCCGACCGCTGGGGCAACGTGGTGGCCTACACGCTGACGATCGAGCAGACCGGCGGCTCCGGCATCGTCGTCCCCGGCCGGGGGTTCCTGCTCAACAACGAGCTCACCGACTTCAGCCTCACCTACGACCCCGCCGACCCCAACCGGCTCGAGCCCGGCAAGCGGCCGCGCAGCTCGATGGCGCCGACGATCCTGCTCCGCGACGGCAAGCCGTTCCTGGCGCTCGGGTCGCCGGGCGGCTCGACGATCATCACCACCGTGCTGCAGATCCTGCACAACCGGATCGACCGCGGGATGACGCTGCCCCAGGCCGTGCGCGCACCCCGCGCCTCGCCGCGCAACAGCGCCACGGTGAGCGCCGAGCCGCTGTTCCTCGAGCGGTTCGAGTCGGTGCTCGAGGCACTCGGCCACGACCTGGTGCCGGCCGGCGACGCGTTCACCAGCGCCGCCGAGATCGGGGCGGCCACCGCGATCGAGTTCGGACCGGAGGGACGGATCAAGGTCGTCGCCGAGCCGGTCCGGCGCGGCGGGGGCGCTGCCGGCGTCGTCTCGCCCCGCTGAGCGACCCACCACGCCGAGACGCGGGCGGCGCGGGGCAGCGCGCACGCCGTACCGTGGAGGCGTGGACGAGACCCCCGCCGGCGCTGACGCCTGGACCGAGATCACCTCGGTCGAGGCCTTGGTGACGCTGCTCGGCGAGCCGACGCAGCGGGCGCGCGACAAGAGCCGACCGGCGCTGCTCGACGTCGACCGGGCCTGGCTGGCGGCGTCGCCCTTCTGCGTGCTGGCGACCGCCGACGCCGACGGTCGGTGCGACGCCTCGCCCAAGGGCGACCCCGCGGGCTCGTTGGTCCACGTGCTCGACGCGCGCACCATCGCCCTCGCCGAGCGTCCCGGCAACCGTCGCGTCGACGGCTACCGCAACGTGCTGGCCAACCCGCACGTCGGGCTCAACTTCTTCATCCCGGGGCGTACCGACACCCTGCGCGTGAACGGGCGCGCCCGCCTGGTCGCCGACGCACCCTTCTTCGACGCGCTGGTGGTCAAGGGCCACCGCCCGGTGCTCGCCCTGGTCGTGGAGGTCGAGGACCTCTTCTTCCACTGCGGCAAGGCGTTCCTGCGCTCGGGCCTGTGGAAGCCGGAGACCTGGGACCCCGAGGGGGTCGTGCCGCGGCGTGCCGTCATCGCCGAGCAGGTCGAGCCGACCGGCCAGAGCGTCGCGGAGCTCGACGAGTACTACCGGCCGGAGAACTACGAGCGGGGGCTGTATGCATGACCGCGCCCCCGACGGCTACCCGTTCCTCAAGGGCCACGGCACGCACAACGACTTCGTCCTGCTGCCCGACCACGACGGCACGGTGCACGGCGACCTGGCCGACGAGCGGGTCCGTGCGCTCTGCGACCGGCGCGGCGGTATCGGTGGCGACGGGGTGCTGCGCGTCGTCCGGCGAGCCGGGTCCGAGGGCGGGCGGTGGTTCATGGACTACCGCAACGCCGACGGGTCGGTCGCCGAGATGTGCGGCAACGGGATCCGGGTCTTCGCCCGGCACCTCGTCGACGAGGGCCTGGTCGAGGCCGGGCGGCCGCTCGACATCGACACCCGGGCCGGCACCAAGCGGGTCGTCGTCCTCGACGGCCCCGGCGAGCACGGCCGGGTGCAGGTCGACATGGGTCCGCCCCGGCTCCTCGGCGCGACGACGGTGGGGGTCGATGAGCGCACCTGGTCGGCGACGCACGTCGACATGGGCAACCCGCACGCCGTCGCGTTCGTCGACGACCTGGCCGACGCCGGGGCACTGACCTCGGCGCCGACGCACGACGCGGCGACGTACCCGCGCGGCGTCAACGTCGAGTTCGTCGTGCGCCGCGGCCCGGCGCACCTGGCCATGCGGGTGCACGAGCGCGGCTCGGGGGAGACCCAGGCCTGCGGCACCGGGGCGTGTGCCGTGGCCGTCGCGGCGACCGAGGTGCTCGGCCTCGAGCGCGACGTCGACCTCGCGATCGAGCAGCCCGGGGGCACGGTCACCATCCGGTGGACCGCCGAGGGCCGCGTGCTGATGACCGGTCCCGCCGTCGTGGTCGCCCGCGGCACCACCACCCTCTGACCCAGCCTCCGACCCGGCACCCGACCCCGGCCCGACCCGGCCCCGATGCGAGTTGAGTCGACTGACTCAGCAGGTGGGCCCAACCGCTCGGGCCCCCAACCATCGGCCTATGCTCGCGAGCATGGACCTCACCGGATCTTCTGCCATCGTCACCGGCGGCGCCTCGGGCATCGGCGCCGCGGCCGCGCGCCGCCTCGCCGCCCTCGGCTGCACCGTCGTCGTGGCCGACCTCCAGGCCGAGAAGGGCGAAGCCCTGGCCGCCGAGATCGGCGGCGTCTTCGCCCAGGTCGACGTCACCAACACCGAGCAGATCACCGCGGCGGTCAACGCCGCCGCCGAGATCGCGCCGCTGCGCGCCGTCGTGAACTCCGCCGGCGTGGGTTTCGCCCAGCGCACGATCGGCCGCGACGGCCAGGTCGAGTCCGCCCACGATCTCGACTGGTTCAAGCGGGTCGTGAACATCAACCTCGTCGGGACCTTCGACGTCGTCCGCCAGGCGGCGTCGGTGATGAGCCGCAACGAGCCCGACGCCGACGGCTGCCGCGGCGCGATCGTCAACCTCGCCAGCGTCGCGGCCTTCGACGGCCAGATCGGCCAGGCGTCGTACTCGGCGTCCAAGGGCGGCGTCGTCGGCATGACCCTCCCGGTCGCCCGCGACCTCGCGGCGTCCGGAATCCGCCTCAACACCGTCGCCCCCGGCCTCATCGACACCCCGATCTACGGCGAGGGCGAGGACGCCGAGGCGTTCAAGTCCAAGCTCGGCGAGAGCGTGCTGTTCCCCCGGCGCCTCGGCACCGGTGACGAGCTCGCCTCGATGGTCGTGGAGTGCCTGACGAACTCCTACATGAACGGCGAGACCGTCCGCCTCGACGGCGGCATCCGGATGCCCCCCAAGTGATCGACCCGTCAGTGATCACTGACGGGTCGGCGGGGGCTCAGTCGGCCAGGCCCGCGCGCTCCTCGGCGGTGTAGGACGGCATCGGCGCGGCCGCGTCGGTCATCCGCGCCGAGCGCATGGCGCGGATCTTCCCGCCCTTCGTGGCCATCGCCTCGCGGCTGCGACCGCGTCCGTAGGTGAGGGAGTGCTCGGCGGACACCCCGATCGAGGCGCCGACCTCGACGGCGTCCTGGTCGGCGCCCATGTACATGAAGTCCCAGCCGTACTGCGCCGCCTGCTGCTCCACGAGCGCCTTGACCGCGGGGTGGGTCCACTCCCGGCTGGCGTTCTCGAGGCCGTCGGTCATGATCGCGACGACCACGGTGCCCGGCCGCTCGTGCTCGGGGAGCGCGGTGAGACGGGCGCCGGCGTCGTTGACCAGCCGGCCGATCGCGTCGAGCAGCGCGGTGCTGCCGCGCGGGGCAAGCACCAGCGGCGCGACGTCGGCGACGTCGACGTCGCGGTAGACCTCCTCGTAGACGTTGTCGAACTGCGCCAGGGTGACCCGGCAGGTGCCCGGCGCCGCGCGCTGCTCGTCGATGAACGCCGCGAACCCGCCCTCGGTGTCGGTCTTGATGGACTGCATCGAGCCGCTCCGGTCGAGCAGGAAGTACACGTGGGTGAGGGTCTGGTCGGTCATCAGCTGGTTCCCTTCGTCGGTCGGCGGGCCTTGAACCGCATCGGTGCGGCGGGGGGCTTCGCCGGTGCTGGTGCGCCCGTCTCGGCGTCGTACCGGGCGCGCTCGACGGCTGCGGCGGTGACCCGGCCGTCGTCGTTGGCGTAGGCGCCGAGCGCCGCCGTGCGGGCCAGGCGCGGCCCCACGGCGTTCTCGGACAGCCCCGCCCTCATCCCGGCCGAGCGCAGCGACGAACCGCCGCGCACGACCGCCTCGGCCATCGTCTCGTCGATGAGGCCGGTCAGTCGCTCGGCCGCCTCGCGCAGGTGCGGCAGCGCGGCGTCGGGCTCCAGCCCGACCGCCGCGTCGAGCGAGGCTCGGACGGCGTCGAGGGCGTGCGGGTCGGGACTCATGCGCCCACGGTACCGCACAAACTGCGGACGCGCACATGGTGCGGACCCGCGGTTGCTGCGGCGACGTCGGTCATCGGGCCGAGGTGAACCCGGGGGCTACCGCGGCGAGAGGTCGACCACCAGGTCGGCGCGGACGGCGGCGGCCTCGACCAGGCGGGCGTTGGGCTCGTCGACGCGGGCGACCCAGGCGCGGGCCTCGGCGGGGGACTTGCCGAAGGCGACGTGGCGGGCGACCAGGCGCTCGAGGCGGACGTCGGGGTCGAGGTGCAGGTGCCAGACGACGTCGATCCGCTCGCGCACCGCGCGCCACCGCGGCTCGTCGAGGAGCAGGTAGTTGCCCTCGGTCACGACCGGCCCGGACGCCGGCACCGCGATCGCCCCGGCGAGCGGCTGCTCGAGCTCGCGGTCGAACGCCGGCGCCACCACGTCGGGCTCGTCCGGCCCGCCGGCGGCGACCCGGGCCAGGAGGGCGGCGTACCCCTCGGCGTCGAAGGTCTCCGGGGCGCCCTTGCGGTCGAGCAGGCCCCGGCGGGCCAGCTCCACGTCGGCGTAGTGGAAGCCGTCCATCGGCACGATCGCGGCGCCGGCCCCGGCGGCCAGCGTCGCGGCGAGGGTGGACTTGCCGACGCCGGGTGCGCCGGTCAGCCCGAGCAGCCGGACGGCGGGCACGGGTGGGACGGCTGGGACCTCCATGGCCCCACCGTAGGGGGAAGGCGCAGGCGCGGGCCTCGGGTAGGAAGGAGCCATGAGCTCCACCAGGGCCGCGAGGATGAAAGCCGCTCGTCAGCGCGTTGAGACGGAACTACCCTGGAGGCATATGACGAACGCACCTGACTTCACCCTCGACGCCGAGCTCTCCGAGACCGACGGCTGGGACGAGAACGACACCGACGCGACCGACGAGTCCGACGACTTCGTGTCGGGCTACGCCGACGAGCCCGACCCGGAGGAGGCCGAGCCCACCGTCGGCGCGATGGAGCTCGCCGAGCGCCACCAGCTGCGCCGCGTGGCCTCGCTGCGCACCGAGCTCGAGGACATCACCGAGGTCGAGTACCGCCAGCTGCGGCTCGAGCGGGTCGTCCTCGTCGGCGTCTGGACCGACGGCAGCGTCCAGGACGCCGAGAACTCGATGGCCGAGCTCGCCGCGCTCGCCGAGACCGCCGGCTCCGAGGTGCTCGAGGCGATCTACCAGCGCCGACAGACGCCCGACCCCGCCACCTACATCGGGCGCGGCAAGGTCGAGGGGCTCGCCGAGATCGTCGCCGCGACCGGCGCCGACACCGTGATCTGCGACGGCGACCTGGCCCCGAGCCAGCTGCGCAACCTCGAGGACCGCGTCAAGGTCAAGGTCGTCGACCGGACCGCGCTGATCCTCGACATCTTCGCCCAGCACGCCAAGTCCCGCGAGGGCCAGGCGCAGGTCGAGCTGGCCCAGCTGCAGTACATGAAGCAGCGGCTGCGCGGCTGGGGCGGCAACCTGTCGCGCCAGGCCGGTGGCCGGGTCGGCGCCGACGGCGGCGGCATCGGCGGTCGTGGCCCCGGTGAGACCAAGATCGAGACCGACCGGCGGCGGATCAACGACAAGATCGCCAAGCTGCGCCGCGAGCTCAAGCAC
The DNA here is from genome assembly GCF_005954645.2 of Nocardioides sp. S-1144. Taxonomy (NCBI): domain Bacteria; kingdom Bacillati; phylum Actinomycetota; class Actinomycetes; order Propionibacteriales; family Nocardioidaceae; genus Nocardioides; species Nocardioides dongxiaopingii. The sequence goes on along the minus strand of NZ_CP040695.2, from coordinate 3,328,464 downwards.
ATGAAGGGCACCCGCGACACCAAGCGGGCCGACCGGCACCGCCACCAGATCCCCTCGGTCGCCATCGCCGGCTACACCAACGCGGGCAAGTCCTCGCTGCTGAACCGGCTCACCGGCGCCGGGGTGCTCGTGGAGGACGCGCTCTTCGCGACGCTCGACCCGACCACGCGGCGCACGACGACCGCCGACGGTCGGGTCTACACGATGAGCGACACCGTCGGCTTCGTGCGGCACCTGCCGCACCAGCTGATCGAGGCGTTCCGCTCGACGCTGGAGGAGGTCGCCGACTCCGACCTGATCGTGCACGTCGTCGACGGCTCGCACCCCGACCCGGAGGGCCAGCTCTCCGCCGTGCGCGCCGTCCTGGCCGACATCGACGCCGCGGGCGTGCGGGAGATCGTCGTGGTCAACAAGGCCGACGCCGCCGACCCGCTCGTGCTGGCCCGCCTGCGCACGCACGAGCCGCACTCGGTCGTCGTCAGCGCCCGCACCGGTGAGGGCATCGCTGAGGCGCTCGCGATGATCGAGGGCGAGCTGCCCCGACCGGGGGTGGAGTTCCACGTGCTGCTGCCCTACGAGCGCGGCGACCTCGTCAACCGGCTGCACCAGAACGGTGAGATCGACGCGATGGAGCACACCGGCGAGGGCACCGTGGTGCGCGGCCGGGCGAACGCCGACCTCGCCGGCGAGCTCGCCCCCTACGCCGTCTGAGGCACGCAGCGCCACCACGTGGCCGCGCGGTCGGGGACCCGGCCGCGCGGCGACGACCCGACCAGAAGGTCAGGTGGTCGACTCGTCGACACGGTGGCGACGGAAGATCCGCGCGAAGTCGACGACGCCGGTGCCGAGGTCGCTCAGGTCGCCGGTGGCCTCGTCGGTCCTTCACGTGGAACTGGCGGTCACGCGCTTCTCTCGGTGGCCTGTTCACGAGAATCAAGCTGATCGCCGCCCGACGTGGTGGCCTGCGCTCCGCGGCCGTCCACAGGTGGGCCGGGCGGTCCGACGGGTGTCGGCGGCCGTCGTTAGGGTGCTCGGGTGCCGAGAACCGCTGCGCCCGCCGTCCGCGAGGTGCTCGAGCGTGCCGTCACGGCCCTGGGCGGCAGCGAGCGCGAGGGACAGGTCGCCATGGCCGAGGCGGTCTCGGCGTCGTTGTCGGGGGAGGCGCACCTGCTCGTGCAGGCCGGCACCGGCACCGGCAAGTCGCTGGCCTACCTCGTGCCGGCGCTGGTGCACGACAAGCGGGTCGTCGTGGCCACCGCCACCCTCGCCCTGCAGCACCAGCTGGTCGAGCGCGACCTGCCGCGGCTGATCGAGGCCGTCCGGGGTGTCGAGGGCCTCGACACGTCCTACGCCGTGCTGAAGGGGCGCTCCAACTACGCCTGCCTGCACCGCATCCGCGAGGGCGTGCCCGACGACCAGGGCGTGCTCGTCGACGTCCCGCAGGGCTCGATGGCCGGCAAGGTGCTCGAGCTGCGGTCGTGGGCCGAGAAGCAGGCGGAGGCCAAGGGCTCCGGCGAGCGCGACAGCGCGCCGCGCCACACCGACCGCGAGTGGCGCCAGGTCAGCGTCGGCCACCGCGACTGCCTGGGTGCGAGCAAGTGCCCGTTCGGCCAGGAGTGCTTCGTCGAGGTGGCCCGCGAGAAGGCGCACCGCTCCCACCTGGTCATCACCAACCACTCCCTGCTCGCGATCGACGCGATCGAGGGCGTCCCGATGATCCCCGACTACGACGTCGCGGTCATCGACGAGGCCCACGAGCTGGTCGCCCGGGTCACCCAGGCCGCCACCGACGAGCTCAGCGCGCCCGACGTCGAGCGCGCCGCCCGCCGTTCGCAGCGCCACGTCGACGGGCCCGAGGCCGACGACCTCGCCGACGCCGCCGACGCGCTGCGCGACGCCATGACCGAGGCCCGGCCCGGCCGGTTCGAGACCGTGCCGGCCGACCTGTCCGACGCCCTCGAGCTGGTGCGCGACGCCGCGCGCGCCTGTCTCTCCGCCTACCCCAAGGCCCAGGGCGGCGGCGGTGACGAGCCCGACGCCGGCATGACCCAGGCGCGCGGCACCGTGCAGGAGGTCTTCGCCCACGCCGAGCGGATGGCGGCCGGCTCCGACGGCGACGTCCTCTGGCTCACCGAGGGGGGTGAGCGGATCCCGCCGCGGCTCTGTGTCGCGCCGCTGCAGGTGTGGGGCCCGATGCGCGACAAGCTGCTCTCCGACAAGACCGTCGTGATGACCTCGGCCACCCTCATGCTCGGCGGCGACTTCGGCTCGGTCGCCACCAGCGTCGGCCTCAAGCCCAGCGAGCGCGCCCACGACGAGGCCACCCCCGAGCGCAGCGACACCGTCCTGCCGTGGGTCGGGCTCGACGTCGGCTCGCCGTTCGACTACGGCAGGCAGGCGATCCTCTACGTCGCCCGGCACCTGCCGCCGCCGGGTCGCGACGGGTTGGTCCAGGCCCAGCTCGACGAGATCGTCGAGCTGGTCGACGCGGCCGAGGGGCGCACCCTCGGGCTCTTCTCGAGCCGCCGGGCGGCCGAGGCGGCCGCCGAGGAGGTCCGCACCCGGCTGCCGCACCTGACCACCCTGGCCCAGGGCGACGCCCAGCTGCCCGAGCTCGCGGCCCAGTTCGTGGGCGACCCGCACACCTGCCTGTTCGGCACGCTCAGCCTCTGGCAGGGCATCGACGTGCCCGGGGAGACCTGTCAGCTGGTCCTGATCGACCGGATCCCGTTCCCGCGTCCCGACGACCCGCTGATGAGTGCGCGCCAGAGAGCTGCCGACCGCGCCGGCGGCAACGGGTTCATGCAGGTCGCGGCCACCCACGCCGCGCTGCTGCTGGCCCAGGGCGCCGGGCGGCTGATCCGCACCACCACCGACCGCGGCGTCGTCGCCGTCCTCGACCCGCGACTGGCCACCGCCCGCTACGGGAGCTTCCTCAGGGCGAGCCTGCCGCCGATGTGGACCACCTCCGACCCCGCCGTGGTGCGCAAGGCCCTGGCCCGGCTCGCCGACGCGGGCTGAGCGTCACAGCAGCGGAGTGCGAGACGCCCACCCCGCCGTGGTGCAGCGGGATGGGCGTCGAGCGAGCGAGGCGTCAGGTCAGCGCTTGACGGCCCTCGCGGTGAACTGCTGCGCCGCGTTGTCGTCGAGCGGGCGACCCTGGCAGGAGAAGTAGCTCTGCTGCCAGCACTTGAACCGGCCGCTGCCGTTGACGAGGGTGACCTCGACGTTGTCGACCTTCCTGGAGCTGAACGGCACGGCCTTGGCGCCGTTGCCCTTCTTGTTCAGCTTGACCTTGACCGTGCGCACCTTGCCGGAGCGCAGCGTGGTGGTGATCAGCGCGAAGGCGCCGGTCGCCCGCGGGCTCAGGTCGAAGGTCAGGCGCACCTTGGCCTTCTTGGTGGCCAGGCGCTTCGGGGTCAGTCGCGTCGTGCGGCTGGTGAGGTGGTCGAGGCGGACCTTGACCGTGCGCGCCTTGCCGGCCGCGAGCGTGACCTTGCCGGCCGGGGCCTTCGGGTAGCGGTTGGCCGCGCCCTCGTCGTAGGACTGGCCCGGACGACGGTTGGCGACGGCGTAGGCGCCGAGCATGGCCGCGCCGGAGGTCTTCTTCTTCTTCAGGACCGAGTTGACGGCCTTCCAGGAGTACTGGTCGGGGCCGCCGGGGCCGCCGTCGGCCTTGGAGAAGACGTCGAGCACGATCCGCGGGAGCAGACCCTTCTTCTCGGGGAACCGCTCGGAGAGGAAGCGGAAGAAGCTCCAGGTGCCGTAGTGGAACCCGGTGCTCGGGTCGAAGGTGTCGAGCGGGGTGCCGGGCGAGCGGAGCTGGCTGCTGCGCAGGTACTGCAGGTTGTCGTCGACGCCGTCGTAGAGCTCGTCCTCGACCCAGGCCGCCGTGGCCTCGAGGAGCCACGAGTCCTCGTAGCGGTCGTAGGCGTACTGGATGGCGTGGAAGTACTCGTGAGCGGCGGTGACCTGGAGGTTCTCGGTCGGGGTGTTCGTCGGGAACTCCGAGGCGCTGTAGTCGTTGTCGAGCACGCAGTAGGCCCAACGGTCCCAGCGCTGGGTGCTCTTGCTCGGGTCGTCGGAGGTGCAGTACCCGTACAGGCCGTTGACCCCGATGTTGCCGAGGTAGACGTCGGGCAGGCTGTTGCCGCCGAGCCCGCCGTCGCTCTTGACCGCGCGGTAGCCGGAGGTCAGGTAGGCCTGCTGGACGCTGGTGAGCGTGTCGACCGCCGTGGCGACGTACTCCGGGGTCGAGGCGTGCTGGCCGCTGGTGACGTAGTGGACGCACAGGGTCGCGGTGCAGACCGGGGTCTCCTCCTCGACGCTGCCGTAGTTGAGGTAGCCGTCGCCGCCGGAGCTCGTCGGGCGCTTCATCAGCGCATCGGCGGCCGCCCGCTCGGCGTCGGGGAGGTCGGCGCGGGTGTTGGCCAGGTCGCGCAGCACCATGGTGGCGTCGCGGCCGGCGGCGCCGTCCTCGCGGATGCTCTCGGCGCGGCGGAGCGCGTGGGAGGCCTGCCGGACCGACGGGTCGGTCGCCGTGGCCTGCTTGGAGTCGGTGTCACCCGAGGGGACCCGGGCCACCGACGGACCCGCCAGGGCCGCGAGCATGCCGATCAGCAGGGCGCCGACGGCGCCCAGCACGACCAGCGCGCGGACGCTGGCCTGGGTTCGGGGACGAGTGCGCAAGCGCATGGAGGCTCCGTTCGTGAGTGGGGCCACAACCTAACCCGGCGCACCGACAGTTGCCGAGCCGCCGGGACAGGGACGACGAGACCGCCACCGGCGTCGTGCCGGTGGCGGTCTCGGGGTCGTGCGAAGCCTGCGGACGGGCCGGGGGTCAGACCTTGCGGAGCACCGCGGTGACGATGCCGAGGATCGAGGCGTGGGTGCCGTCGATCGGGTCGAACGCCGGGTTGTGCGGCAGCAGCCATACCTGGCCGTCCTTGCGCTGGAACGTCTTGACCGTCGCCTCGCCGTCGATCATCGCCGCGACGATGTCGCCGTTCTCCGCGGTCTGGGCCTGGCGGACCACGACGTAGTCGCCGCTGCAGATGGCCGCCTCGATCATCGACTCCCCGGACACCTCGAGCATGAACAGCTCTCCGTCGCCGACCAGCTGGCGGGGGAGCGGGAAGACGTCGTCGTAGGTCTGCTCGGCCAGGATCGGACCGCCGGCCGCGATCCGGCCCAGGAGCGGGACGTTGGTGGGCGGCGGGGCGGTGTCGCCGATGCCGGTCTCGTCGATCGAGGAGTCGTCGCTGCTGCCCAGCGAGCGCCGCGCGGCCATCACCTCGGGCAGGAACACCTCGAGGGCGCGGGGACGGTTCGGGTCGCGCTTGATGAAGCCCTTCTGCTCCAGCGTGCGCAGCTGGTGGGCCACGCTCGAGGTGCTGGTGAGCCCGACGGACTCGCCGATCTCGCGCATGCTCGGCGGGTAGCCGCGCAGCTCGATGCTGTCCTTGATGGTGGCCAGGACGCGCTGCTGACGCGGGGTCAGGCCGGTCGCGTCGGCGGGACCGTCCGGGAGCTCGGTGATCTTCGGGGTGCCAGTACGTGTCCGGGGCATGGCTGCAGCGTGCCACCGATCGCCACCGTGTTCAAACAGGTGTTCGAACGGCGTGTCGCGCCCGATCCGGGCGGCCAGGTCAGCTGGGTCGTGGGAACACGCGTTCGACTCGGGGGTTGCATCGTTCGAACACCTGATCTAGTCTCGCTCATGTGTTCGATCGAATGTCTGATCGAGAGCGGTGCACCAGCAGGACTGTCGGTGCCTCCCGTTAGACATCGAATCGTCAGCAACATCCTCGGCTCCACCAGCACGGCCACTTCCCCAGGAGGCACCCATGAGCACCACGACGATCGCACCCACCGCCCTGTCGGCTCCTCGCGTGCCCGACTACCGGCTGACCCGCCGCGGACGTCTCGTGGTGCTGGTGCTGGCGCTGCTGGTCCTGGCCGCCGTCGGCGTCGCCTTCGCCGGCAACTCCATGGCCACCGCGGAGCGGGAGGCCACCGAGACGATCGTGGTCGCGCCCGGTGAGACCCTGTGGAGCATCGCCTCCGACGTGAGTGACGGCGACGACGTGCGCGACACGATGAACCACCTCGTCCAGCTCAACGACCTCGCCGAGGTGTCCCTCGACGCGGGTCAGCGGCTGGAGGTCCCGGTCGACTGAGACCGCACCGACGTCGTCCGCCGCTTCGACCCCGGCGGGCGATTCATCAAGGGGAACACCGGGGGCGGAGCCGAGGGAAGACGGCTTCGCCCCCGTTCCGCGTCCGCACGACGCCGGCCCGGGTGTCGTGGGGTGGCACGTCAGCCGAAGAGCGAGCCGAGGTCCCGGGGGTCGCCGCCGCCGCTGCTGATCGCGATCGCGGCCAGCACGCCGACCACCGCGACGCCGAGCACCAGGAGCGCGACGAGCACGACGTAGTCGCGCCACGGCGCGCGTCCGGTCTGCAGGTTCACGTGCTCGAGGTGGTGGGCCCGTGCGACCCGGGCCGTCGCAGCGGCGGAACGACCGTGCACGGTGTGGGTCCAGCCGCAGGCGCACCCGGCGTACCGGACCCACCGCCGCTGCTGCTGCGTCGCGGCGCTCAATGAGCGCGGGTGCCGGTAGCGCGCGGCGGCCCGGGGCCGGAAGAAGGAGGACGGCGCCTGCCGCGGGTGTGCCTCGAGGAGGTGGTCGACGCGGATCTTGGCGGCCGCGGCGAGGGCCCCGGCCTGCCGGGCCTCGTCCGACTCGCCGGTCCACCCGCACGTGCAGGCGCACGTGGTGCGGTAGCGCCCGTCGAGGACGCTCGCACCCGTGACCCGCACGTCGTGATTGGTTGCCACCGCTCCGCCTCGGCCTCCTCGTTGGAGGCAGCGTAGGTGCCGCGGGGCCGGGCCGACAGGGAGATCGCCGTGAAGCGCCGGGCCGGATCGGTCTGGCGCGGCCCCCCCGGGACGGTCAGCACCCGCCGGAGGCCGGCAGGCGAGCGCCAGCGAGCGCCGACGGAGCCCCGGGCGTCGAGGACCGGGGCGGACCTGGATCGGCGGCGGGTCAGCGGGCGGCGCGCCGCCCGCCGGGCGTCGGCGGTGCTCCGCCCGGTCCGGGCGCTGCGGTCGGTCCGGCCGGCTCGGCGGGGGTCGCCGGCGTCCGCGGGTCGGGTCCGCGCGTCAGGCCGACCGCCCGGCTGATCCGCGTCACCAGCACCAGACCGAGGAAGAGGCAGGCGACCGCGCCGAGGGCGGCCAGCGCGAGGAACCACCACGCGGTGGAGTCGCCGGCCCGGGCGGAGGTCCCGAAGTCGATGGCGGCGTAGACCAGGTAGCCCCAGGCGACGACGGCGAGCGTCACGCCGAGCGCGAGGCCGAGCAGGGCAGGCCGGAGACGCCGCTTGGTCCTCGCCCCTGCGCGCTTGCCGTGTGCCACGGGGTCATTGTGCGTGACGTCGTGCGGTGGCGCCGTGCTCGGGTGGGCGTGTCCGGGCCGGCACCTCGCCGGCGGCGTCCTAGAGGCCGACCACGACGCCGGCGATGGCGGCGTTCGCCAGGTTGGCGAGGCTGCCGGCCAGCAGCGCCCGCAGCCCGAGCCGGGCGACCATGGCGCGGCGCTCGGGCATCAGCGAGCCGAGGGCGCCGATCTGGATCGCGATGGAGGAGAAGTTCGCGAACCCGGCGAGCGCGAACGTCACGACGGCGACGGTCACGGGGGAGAGGTCGCCCACCTGCGGTCCGAAGTCGGCGTAGGCGACGAACTCGTTGAGGACGGTCTTCTGCCCGATCCACGAGCCGGCGTCGGCGGCCTCGGACCACGGCACGCCGAGCAGCCAGGCCAGCGGCGCGACCGCCCAGCCCAGGATCTTCTCGAAGGTGAGGTCCTCCGCGCCGAACCAGCCCCCGACGCCGCCGAGGATGCCGTTGGCGAGGGCGATCACGGCGACGAAGGCGATGAGCAGCGCCCCGACCGTGACCGCGATCCTGCCGCCGGCCATCGCGCCGCGACCGAGGGCGTCGATGACGTTGGCCGACTCCTCGTCGCGGACGTCGCGCACGTCGATCTCCTCGGCGCCGTCGCGGTCGCCGTGCGCCTCCTGGTCGGCGTCCGGGTCGGGGTCCGGGTCGGGGTCCGGGTCGGGGTCGGCGACGCTGTCGGGCCACATCAGCTTGGCCATCAGGATCGAGGCCGGCGCGTTCATCACCGTGGCGGCGAGCAGGTACTCCAGCGGCGCGCCGAGCAGGGAGTAGCCGACCAGCGTGGAGCCGGCGGCGGCGGCGAACCCGGCGGTCATGATGGCGAAGACCTGTCCCTGCCGGAGCCGGCCGAGGTAGCCCTGAACCATCAACGGGGCCTCGCTCATGCCGAGGAAGACGACGGTGCCGGCGTAGAGCGACTCGACCTTGCCGATGCCGAGCAGCTTCGAGAGCGCCCCGCCGACCAGGTACGTCGTCCACTGGATGACGCGCAGGTAGTACAGCAGCCCGATCAGGGTCCCGAGGAAGATGATCACCGGCAGCACCTGCAGCGCGAAGATCGTCGAGCCCTCCTCGCCGACGTCGAGGAGCGGGCCGAAGACGAACGCCGTGCCCTCGTTGGCGTAGCCGATCAGGGACTCGACGCGCTCCGAGACCCAGCCCAACGCCCGCTCCCCGGGTCCCCACCGCAGCACGAGGACCGCGAAGCCGACCTGGAGGGCGAGCGCGACCCCGACGGTGCGCCACGAGACGCCGCGGCGGTCCTTCGAGAGCAGCCACGCGACGAGGAGCAGGACGGCGAGTCCGAGGACCCCGCGCAGGTCGGCCATGGCGACACCAAACCACTCCCGGCGAGCCGCGCAGGTCACCTGGGCGGGCGACACGCCGCGGGCACCCGGTGTGTGACGGTGGGGGCATGGAGGTGCTGCCCGACATCGTCGCCGCGGAGCCGCGGGTCGTCTTCTGCGGTCTCGCGGGCGCCGCGAGCACCAAGCTGCGCGACCACTACTACGAGACGCCCGGCAACAGCTTCTGGGAGTCGTTGCACCTGAGCGGGTTCTCGCCGCGCCGGTTGCGACCCGACGAGGACCGTCTCGTGGCCGAGCTCGGTCTCGGGCTGACCGACCTCGTCGGGCACTGGGACCCGCGCAGCGTCGAGCTCGACGCGCTGGTGGCCAAGCTCGAGACCTGGCGGCCCGAGTGGATCGCGTTCACCTCGAAGGGGGTCGCGGCCGAGGCTGCCCGGGCCGACGGCGTGCGCCGTCCGGGGCTCGGACCGCGCGACTGGTACCTCGGCGGCGCCCAGGTGTTCGTGCTCCCCGGGGTCAGCGGCGCCAACCAGCGCCACGACTACGACGGGCGCCCGACACGCCTGGCCTGGTGGCGCGACCTGGCCGCCCTGGCGCTCTGACCTGCGGTTTCACGGGGCCGTCCGGACCACCGCGTGAAAGTTGCCCGTTCAGGTTGCGCGTCGTGCGCCGCGCGCGTACGGTTCACACAACATCTAGTACTTACAACGGTGTAGTTATCCACATCTAGTTCACAGCCGGATGCGGAAGACCCACAGGTTGGCCGGTGTTCTCCCCAGGAGACCGGAAGTTGTCCACAGGCCCTGACGGGTCTGTTCGAGCGCGCCGGAGAGGAGGACCACTGTGCACTGCCCGTACTGCCGCGGCACCGACACCCGGGTTCTCGACTCCCGTGTCGCCGACGACGGCGGCTCGATCCGCCGCCGTCGCACCTGCTCGTCGTGCGAGCGTCGCTTCACCACCGTCGAGCTCATGCAGCTCTCGATCCGCAAGCGCTCCGGTGCCAGCGAGCCCTTCGCCCGCGACAAGGCCGTGGCCGGCGTGCGCAAGGCGTGCAAGGGCCGTCCGGTGAGCGACGCGCAGCTGGCGTGCCTGGGCCAGGAGGTCGAGGACACCCTGCGCCTCACCGGTGCCGCCGAGGTCCCGGCCCACGAGGTCGGCCTGGCCATCCTGGGTCCGTTGCGGGCCCTCGACGAGGTCGCCTACCTCCGCTTCGCCAGCGTCTACCGCTCCTTCGAGTCGGCCGACGACTTCATCAAGGAGATCGCGGCCATGCACGCCGAGTCGACCCCGTCGCTCGCGACCCAGCCGGCACCGACCGGCTGACCCAGACCGCCCGGCAGGTAGTGGGGAAGCTACCTGCCGGGCGCACCACCCCTCCCCGTCGAGCTCCACCGCTCCACCCCCGATCGCCGAGCCCCACCGACGACGACGTCGTGTCGGTGGCGGCCGCAACACTGCATCTAGACCAGGTACTGACCAGAGGAGACACCCCCATGACCGAGACCGTCAGCGGCGCCAGCAGCTCGACCCAGGGCACCACGAACGGCAAGGGGCACGGCAAGGGACTGACCGTCGAGCGCGTGTTCAGCACGCCCGGCGTCCACCCCTACGACGAGGTCACCTGGGAGCGTCGCGACGTCGTCCAGACCAACTGGAAGACCGGCGCGACCGTCTTCGAGCAGCGCGGCGTCGAGTACCCCTCGACCTGGTCGGTCAACGCCTCGACCATCGTCACGACCAAGTACTTCCGCGGCGCCGTCGGCACCGAGGCGCGCGAGCAGAGCCTGCGCCAGCTCATCGACCGGATCGTGAAGACCTACACCAAGGCCGGCGCCGACCACGGCTACTTCGCCACCGACGCCGACACCGAGGTCTTCGAGCACGAGCTCACCTGGCTCCTGGTCAACCAGTACTTCTCGTTCAACTCCCCGGTCTGGTTCAACGTCGGCACCGCCTCACCGCAGCAGGTCTCGGCGTGCTTCATCCTCTCCGTCGACGACTCGATGGACTCGATCCTCAACTGGTACAAGGAGGAGGGGTTCATCTTCAAGGGCGGCTCCGGCGCCGGCCTCAACCTCTCGCGCATCCGCTCCTCCAAGGAGCTGCTCTCCTCCGGCGGCACCGCCTCCGGGCCGGTCTCCTTCATGCGCGGCGCCGACGCCTCCGCCGGCACCATCAAGTCCGGTGGCGCCACGCGCCGCGCGGCCAAGATGGTCGTCCTCGACGTCGACCACCCCGACATCGTCGAGTTCGTCGAGACCAAGGCCAAGGAGGAGGACAAGATCCGCGCCCTGCGCGACGCCGGCTTCGACATGGACCTCGGCGGCGCCGACATCACCTCCGTGCAGTACCAGAACGCCAACAACTCGGTCCGCGTCTCCGACGAGTTCATGCGCGCCGTCGAGGACGGCACCGACTTCGCGCTGCGCGGTCGCAAGAACGGCGAGGAGATCGAGCGCGTCGACGCCCGCGGCCTGTTCCGCAAGATCTCGGAGGCCGCGTGGGCCTGCGCCGACCCGGGCCTGCAGTACGACGACACGATCAACGACTGGCACACCAACCCCGAGACCGGCCGGATCACGGCGTCCAACCCGTGCTCGGAGTACATGTCGCTCGACAACTCCTCGTGCAACCTGGCCTCGCTGAACCTGCTCAAGTTCCTCAAGGACGACGACACCTTCGACGCCGCCCTGTTCGCGAAGGCCGTCGAGTTCATCATCACCGCGATGGACATCTCGATCTGCTTCGCCGACTTCCCGACCGAGCCGATCGGCGAGACCACCCGCAACTACCGCCAGCTCGGCATCGGCTACGCCAACCTCGGCGCGCTGCTGATGGCCATGGGCCTGGGCTACGACTCCGACGGTGGCCGCGCGATGGCGGCGACCATCACCTCGCTGATGACCGGCCAGTCCTACAAGCGCTCCGCCGAGCTCGCCGCCGTCGTCGGCCCCTACGCCGGCTACGCCCGCAACGCCGACGCCCACAAGCGCGTGATGCGCAAGCACCAGGCGGCCAACGACACGATCCGCACCCTCGCGATCGCCGACAGCGGCGTCCACAAGCTGGCCACGCAGGCCTGGGCCGAGGTCCAGAAGCTCGGCGAGGCCAACGGCTTCCGCAACGCGCAGGCCTCGGTGCTCGCGCCCACCGGCACCATCGGCTTCATGATGGACTGCGACACCACCGGCATCGAGCCCGACTTCTCGCTGGTGAAGTTCAAGAAGCTCGTCGGCGGCGGCTCGATGCAGATCGTCAACCAGACCATCCCGCGCGCGCTGCGCAAGATGGGCTACCAGCCCGAGCAGGTCGAGGCGATCGTCGCCTACATCGGCGAGAACGGTCACGTCATCGACGCCCCCGGCCTGCGCCTGGAGCACTACGAGGTCTTCGACACCGCGATGGGCGCCCGCTCGCTCAAGCCGATGGGCCACGTCCGGATGATGGCGGCCTGCCAGCCGTTCCTGTCCGGCGCGATCTCCAAGACCGTCAACCTGCCCGAGTCGGCCACGGTCGAGGAGATCGAGGACGTCTACCTGCAGTCGTGGAAGCTGGGCCTCAAGGCCACCGCCGTCTACCGCGACAACTGCAAGGTCGGCCAGCCCCTCTCCGACGGCAAGGGCGACAACAAGGGCAAGGACTCCAACCTCGCCACGGACGCCGAGGCCGACGAGACGCCCACCAAGGTGATCGAGAAGGTCATCTACGCCCCGACCCGCAAGCGCCTCCCGAAGTCCCGCGTCTCGCGCACCACGTCGTTCACCGTCGGCGGTGCCGAGGGCTACATGACCTCCGGCGCCCACGACGACGGCGAGCTCGGCGAGGTCTTCCTCAAGCTCGGCAAGCAGGGCTCGACCCTGGCCGGCGTGATGGACGCCTTCTCGATCGCGGTCTCGATCGGCCTGCAGTACGGCGTCCCGCTCGAGACCTACGTCTCGAAGTTCACCAACCTGCGCTTCGAGCCCGCCGGCCTCACCGACGACCCCGACGTCCGGATGGCGCAGTCGCTCATGGACTACGTCTTCCGCAGGCTCGCGCTGGACTACCTCGACTTCGACGCCCGCTCGATGCTCGGCATCTACTCGGCCAGCGAGCGTCAGCGCCACCTCGAGACCGGCTCCTACGACCTCCCGCCCGAGGAGACCGGCAACGCCTCCGAGCTCATCGAGTCCGGCGTCGAGCTCGTCTCGCCCCAGCCCGTGACCGCGGAGGCCGAGGTCGTCGAGACCAAGGACACCCACGGGGCCGAGCAGCGCGAGGTCCCCGCCAAGGTCACCACGACCAAGGCCCACACCTCCGCCGAGCTGCTCGAGCAGCTCACCGGCACGGCCGTGGACTCCCCGCTCTGCATGACCTGCGGCACCAAGATGCGTCCCGCCGGCTCCTGCTACGTGTGCGAGGGCTGCGGCAGCACCAGCGGCTGCAGCTGATCCAGCGGCAACACGAACGGCCGGGCACCCTTCGGGTGTCCGGCCGTTCGTCGGTCCCCGCATCCGTGTCCCGAGGTGTCGGTCGCGACGTCTTCGGCTACCGCTCGTCAGCACCGCCGCCGAGTCGGTGCAACAACCTGCGCACCTCCGGCCACGCCTCGCTGTCGGTGACCCCGGGCCGAGCGGCCAAGGCGAGAAGGTGCTGCTTGAGCACGCGGTCGGCGGCGGACAGTCCCGAGGCGTACCGCTCGTCGAGCAGGTACTCCGAGGACAGGTCGTGGGCCCGGGCGGCGGTCCAGGCGAGTCGGTCGAGGAAGATCTCGAGGACCCGGCCGGCGGCGGGCCGGTCGAGGCCCGGGCTCATCGGGAGCATCGTGAGGCCCTGGTAGCCGGCGGCCGTGACGTCGCGGGTGGTGAGGGCGAGGGCGGTGCCGCTGGGGGTGGTGCGGGCACCGGCGCTCTCGGCGCGGACGACGTCCACCTGGCGCGCGAGGCGCAGGAAGTTGGCGTCGGTGAGGCTGAAGCCGACGAAGAGCAGGTGGCTGGTCAGCAGGAGGGCCTGGACGACGCCGTCGAGGGCCTGGTGATCGGCGGCGTGGACGGCGTACTGCTCGCTCGTCAGCACCAGGGACGACGGCACAGCGACGTCGCCGTGCAGCTTCAGGAGCCACGGGCGGCTGCCGTCGGCGACGCTGCGGGTCAGCACGTCGACGTCGTCGCCGCGGACGCCGTGCAACGCGGTCTCGAAGCAGGCATCGAAGTTCGTCGTCACGCTCTGCCGGACGCCGAGCCCCCCGAGGAGGGCGTGGCCGATGCCGTGACGGTCGGTGCTGACCCGGGCCACCACCGCGTCGAGGAACGGCTCGGCGCCGCGCGAGCGCACCAGCCGGCTGGCGGCGTCCAGCGGGTCGTCGACACCGGCGAGGTCGACGACCGGCTCCTCGGCCGCGATCGACCCCAGCAGCGACCACCAGTCCGGCAGGCCGACGGGCATCGAGACACCCGCGCCGAGGAAGAGCGAGAGCCGGCCTTCGCCGGCCAACGTCCCGAGCCGGTCCGCCTCGCCGCGCAGGTGCGGCGGGAGGCAGTCCCAGTCGGCGTCCACCCGCCGCGCCTGGACGGCGGCGACGTCGCGCCGGTCGCGGAGCACGAGCGCGACGTCGACGGACGGCGTCCGCTCGCGTCGACGCTCGAGGAGGGCTGCGACCACCTCGCCGCGGCGCCCGGCCAGCCCGCCGTCGCCGGTGCCGACCAGCGGGAGCGCGACCAGCGGCTGCCGACGCCCGTCCCGGGCGGTGAGGCCGGGGCCGAGTCGGTCCACCGCGGCCCAGGTCCGCGCGGCGAGGTCGGCGGGCGAGGGCGCACCGCTGACGGTGTCGAGGGCGACCACGCGCCGCCCCGCGTGCGTGCCGAGGTCGACGGCGCCCGCGGCGTCCGGGGAACCCACCCGCAACCAGCCCGGGCCGTCTCCTCGCGGGAGGTCCGGCGGCAGCAGCGCCGCCCAGGAGTCCGAGACGTTGCCGGCGCCGTCGCACGGGACGACGATCGCGTCGCAGGCGAGCCGGGTCAGGTCGCCGTGCGCGACGAACAGGTGGCCGCTCATCGCGACGCCGTCCGTGGCAGCGGGAACGGGCCGGCCTCGGGGTCGCGGTCCCTCGCGGTGGTCGGCCGGAACAGCTGGGCCGGGCGGCCGCCGGTGTCGGAGACGAGGAGGTCGCCGCGAGGACCGGTCGCGGCCGTGAGGAACGGCTGCATCCGCCGGTTGAAGGTGTCGCGCTTGAGCGGCTCCCCGAGCACCGCCTCGTGCACGTGGCGCAGCTGGCTGAGCGTGTACGGCGCCCGTGCGAGGCGGAGCGGGTCGGGGGAGCGCTCGTAGCGGCGGCGCGCGCGCCGGACGGCGGTCGTCACCATCGCGTCGTGGTCGTGGGCCAGCGACTCCCGGGTCACGCGGCGGCCCCGTGCGGCGTTCCCCGTGATCGGCAGCACCTCGACGAGGTCGGGGGAGAGTCGCTCGACGTCGTCGGGCAGCAACGTCGTGAGGTGGCCGACCGAGACGACCCAGCCGCGCTCGTCGCGCTCGGGGGCGTCGTAGAGGTCGATCATCTCGAGGTGGACGTCGCGGCGCGGCCGGAAGTCGAGCTTCTCGGCGAGCAGCTCGCGCACCGTCTCCAGGACCGTGTGGCGCTCGCGGACGAAGCGTCCGGGCAGCACGGCGCGACCGTCGGCACGTCGTTGGACGAGCACGCCGAGGGAGACGCGGTCGTCCTCCGGGCGCAGCGCGCCCGTGGTCAGGATGACCAGGTCCACCGCGAGGTGGGGCCGCGGGTAGTCACCGAGGTCGCTCACGGAACCAAGTTAGCGCAGATCTGCGCAACATGGTGCTAGTGTTCTCGCACATCCACGCAAAGCGGACGGAGTTCCACCATGACGTCATCGACCACCGCCCGGCTCGACCGCGCCGCCGGCGTCCTGCTCGCGACGGCCGCCGGGGACGCCCTCGGCGTGCCCTACGAGTTCGCCCGACCGCCCGCGGCCGACGAGCTCGCCGAGATGACCGGCGGCGGGCTGGGCGGCTTCGCGCCGGGGGAGTGGAGCGACGACACCGCGATGGCGGTCGCGATCGCGGAGGTCGCCGCGACCGGCGCCGACCTCACCACCGACGACGCGCTCGACGCGATCGCGCTCGGCTTCCTGCGCTGGTACGACGACGGTCCGGCCGACATCGGCGTCCAGACCAGCGCGGTCCTGGGCGCCACCCGCCGCAACCTCGGTCGCCCCGGTGGTCCGGGCGGCGGTCGTCCGGCCGAGGTGATGGCCGCCGTGGCCGCGACCTACGCCGTCGAGCACGCCCACTCCGCGGGCAACGGCGCCCTGATGCGGACCGCCCCCGTCGCGCTCGCCCACCTCGAGGACCGCGACCGGCTGGCCCGCGCCGCGCGGCTCGTCGCCCGGCTCACCCACGCCGACCCGCTTGCCGGGGATGCCTGCGTGCTGTGGTCGGAGGCGATCCGGGTGGCCGTCGTCGAGGGCCGGATCGGCGTCCGCGCCGGCCTCGACCTCCTGCCCGCCGACCGTCGCGCCCCGTGGTCGGGCTGGCTCGATGCGGCCCTCGCCGGCCCAGCGGCGGGCTTCACGCCGAACGGGTACACCGTCACCGCCCTCCAGGCCGCGGTCGCCGCGGTCGCCGGCACCCCCGACGCCGACCACCGTCACCTCCAGGACGCGCTGCACGCCGCCGTCCGGATCGGCGACGACACCGACACCGTCGCCGCCATCGCCGGCGGGCTCCTCGGTGCCCGCTGGGGAGCGCGCGCGGTGCCGGAGGCCTGGCGCCGCGCCGTGCACGGGTGGCCCGGCCGCGACGGCGACGACCTCCTCGCACTGGCCGCCCGCGCGGTGCGTGGCGACCGGCCCGGGAACGCCACGCCGGGAGACCAGGGCTAGGTCGACGCGGTCCGTTCGCGCCACAGGCGCTGGACGGCGTCGGCGGCGATCACGACATCCTCGTGCTCCCAGACCCGCACGACCTGCCATCCCGCCGCCCGCAGCAGCTCGTCGGTGTCGCGGTCGCGGGCGACGTTGCCGTCCATCTTCCAGCGCCACCAGTCGGCGTTGGCCCTCGGCTGCGTGAAGTGGTCGGGACAGGCGTGCCAGAAGCACCCGTCGACGAACACCGCGACCTTGGCGCGGGTGAGGGCGATGTCGATCGTGCGACGCCGGTTGCCGGGCACCTTGACCTGGGTCCGGAACCGCAGGCCCCGGCGGTGCAGCTCCCGGCGCAGCAGGATCTCGGGCGCGGTCCGGCTGCGGGCCAGCCTCGACATCTTGTCGGAGAGGGCACGGGCGGGCCGCTCACGAGGAGGTTCGGTGCCCACGCCCACCTCCAGCTGCCGACACGTCGTGGTTCACGAACGTAGCGGTGGGCCGGCGGAGGTGGTTGCGGACCGAGGCTGTTCTCGGGCGGGTGTGGCGGTGTCGGCAGCGAGGTGCAGAGTGGACCCCGTGACCATCCGGCCCGACCTCGAGCACGCGAACGCGGTGTTCGTGACCGAGCGCCTGCTCGTCGGGGGAGACCTCGACCAGCGCGACGACCACCTGGCCGGGCGCCAGCTCGACGAGCTCGTCGCGGCCGGGCTGACCCACGTCATCGACGCGCGGGTCGAGGCCGACGACCGCGAGTTCGTCGAGCGCCACGCCCCCGGCGTCACCTACCTCTGGCACGGCATGGACGACGCCGGGCAGCGCGTGCCGCCGGCCTGGTTCGAGGCCGGTGTCGCCTGGGTGCTGGAGGCGCTTGAGGACCCGGACGCCGTCGTCCTCACGCACTGCCACATGGGCATCAACCGCGGGCCGTCGCTGGGGTACGCCGTCCTGCTCGCGCAGGGCGTCGACCCGGTCGACGCGATCGCCGCCATCCGCGCCGTGCGTCCGATCTCGGCGGTGGCCTACGCCGAGGACGCGCTGCGCTGGCACCACCACCGGAGCAGCGCGTCGTCGTCCGAGCGCCGCCGTGACCGCGCCCGGTTGCGGGCCTGGCGCCAGGAGAACCCCCTCGACGTGCTGCGGATCATCGCCCAGCAGCGCCGCGCCGGCGCCTGATCGCGAACAGCCTGGGCGGTCGGCGTCCCGGGGTTTCGTCGGCGCTCGCCGAGGCTCGCTTGCTCAACCTCCGGTGGTTCCGGGGTTTCGTCGGCGCTCGCCGGGGCTCGCTTGCTCAACCTCCGGGGTGGGGGCCGGCGCTAGGGGGTGGCGACCGAGTCCGCCTTGGCCTCCGGCGCGCGCCCGTGACCGGCGTGCGAGGGCTTGGCGAGGAACAGCACCAGCACCAGCCCGATGAGGAACGCGCCGACCGGGAGGTAGAGCGTCTGCGACATCGCCTGGGAGAAGGGTCCCTGGATGAACGACGGCATCGTGTCGCCGGCGGCCTGCAGGTCCTGGGAGGAGCCCTCGATGCCGTTGGCGGTGAGCCGGCCCTGGATCAGGGCCGCGATCGCGGCGCTGCCGAGCACGGCGCCGACCTGGCGGGTCGTGTTGTAGACGCCGGCGCCCGACCCGGCCGAGGCCATCGGCAGGTTGCGGGTCGCGGTCGCGCTCAGCGGGGCCCAGAGGCAGGCGTTGGACACGCCGAACAGGGCCATCGGCAGGCAGAGCTGCCAGACCGGCGTGGTCGGCTCGATGAGCTGCGAGAGCCAGAACATCGCCACCGCCGCGGTGCCGAAGCCGACCACGGTGATGTTGCGGGGGTGGGTGCGGTCGACGAGCTTGCCGACGAACGGCGACAGGATCATCAGCACCACGGCCATCGGCGCCATCAGCAGCGCCGACTCGGTGGGGCTCCAGCCGCGGACGCCCTGGGCGTAGAAGAAGAACGGCAGCGACATCGAGGTGATGCCGAGCGAGACCAGGGCGATGCCGCCGTTGCCGAGGGAGAAGTTGCGGTCGCGGAAGAGGCCGAGCGGCACGAGCGGCTCGGCCTTGATCCGGCTCTGCCAGAACACGAACGCCGCGAACACGACCACGCCGACGACGATGAGCAGCGGGACGCTGATGAGGCCCTCGATCTGGCCCCAGTCGTACTTCTCGCCCTCCTGGATGCCGAAGACGACCAGGAACACCCCGATGCCGCTCAGTGCGACGCCGAGCCAGTCGAAGGAGTGGGTGTGGGTCGGCAGCACGGGCACCAGGCGCCAGGCCAGCACGAAGCCGATCACGCCGATCGGCACGTTGACGATGAAGATCCACTCCCACCCGAGGGAGTCGACCAGGACGCCGCCGAGGATCGGCCCGACGAGCGTCGCGACGCCGGCCGTGGCGCCCCACAGGGCCATCGCCCCGCCGCGCTTGGCCGGCGGGAAGGTCCGGGTGATCACCGCCATCGTCTGGGGCGTGATCATCGCCGCGCCAAAGCCCTGCACGACGCGGGCGAGGATGAGCATCTCGATGGAGTCGGTCAGGCCGCACCACAGCGAGGCGAGGGTGAACACGACGAGGCCGGCGAGGTAGACGTTCTTCGGCCCGAACCGGTCGCCGAGGCGGCCGGTGACCAGCAGCGGCACGGCGTAGGCGAGCAGGTAGGCGCTGGTGACCCAGATGACGGCGTTGTAGTCGGTGCGGAGGTCCTGCATGATCGCCGGCGTCGCGACCGACACGATCGTGTTGTCGACCAGGATCATGAAGAAGCCGACCACCATGGCCAGCAGCGCCGGCCACGGCTTGTAGTCGGCCGGCAGGTCGGGTGCCTTGTCGGGCGGCGGGGTGTCCCTCACGCCAGGTGCGGTTGCCATGCGAAGTCCTCGGTGTCGATGCGGGTGATGAGGAGCGCGATCCAGTCGCGCTGGGCGGTGGTCATGGTCAGGAGGTAGTCGCCGCCGACCAGGTAGGTCTCGGGCTTGCCCCGGCCGCGGGCGGCGCGCAGGACGTCCGCCAGCTCGGCGATGTCGTCGTCGAGCGCGGCGAGGTACTGCCGCAGGTCGGCGGCGACCTGCTCGGCCGGCACGTTGTGCGCCTCGGCGAGGGCGAGGGGCAGGTGCGGGTACTCGCGCACGGGCCGCTGGAGGATCTCGCGGATCCGCTCCGTCATCGCCACGCGGCCCCCGGCGGTGATGGCGTACGTCGTCCGCTCGGGCCGGTTGCCGTCGCGGTCGGTGCCCGTCGCCTCGACCAGCCGCTCAGCCTCGAGCCGCTGGACCGCGTGGTAGAGCGAGCCGGGCCGGATCTTGACGAACCGGTCCTCGTGCCGCTCGAGCAGCAGCTGGTACATCTCGTAGGGGTGCATCGGCCGCTCGGCCAGCAGGGCCAGGGCCGAGACGGCCAGGGGAGTCAGGGCGACGACACTCACTCCTCAGCCCGCGCGGATTATTCCAGGTGGAACATATGGCGCCGGCGGGCGTCGGTCAAACCCGGGAGCTCCCCACCGCTCGCCGACTGCGGCTCCGCGACGCCGGCCGGGCCGCGTGACCGAGGGAGTGTCGGTGGTCGCGACTAGCGTCCGCAGCCCAGGACGAGAGAGCGGAGCGCGCGGTGACGGACATGGACCTGACGGCAGCAACCGAGGCGGCGTGGACGTCGTTCCGCGGTCGGCTGGCCGACCACGTGGCGGCCATGGCCGGCGACGACTCGCTCGTCCTCGCGGTGCCCGAAGCGCTCGGGGGCGACGACGACGCCGCGGCCCCCGCGGTGCTGGTCTCGGCGCTGGCGGACGGACTCGTGCGGCTCGAGGTCGTGCTCGACGCCCGGCCCGACCGGCGGGTCACCGCCGACGACGTCCGGGCGCGGCTGCTGGAGCGGCTCGGCTGGCCGGCACCCCTCGACGAGACCGGCGGGGAGCACCCCCACCAGATGGCCGAGCGGCGCGAGGCCGACCGGGTCGCCGTCCTGCTGGTCGGCACCCTGCGGGAGGTCCACGGCGTCCCGCACCCCGCGTTCCTCGCGGCCGGCGGGCTCGAGGTCGACCCCGGCTCCGTCGCGTGGACGCCGTCCGCCCCCGACCGCCCCGCCGACCCCGGGCCGACCGGCGACGTCGTCGAGGTGCCTCGCGACCGCGAGCACCTGCAGTCGATGGTCGACGCCGCGATGCGGGTGGTCTTCCCCGACCTCCGGCACGACGCCGACGGCGACATCCCGGTGCGCGACGGGGAGAGCGCGCTCTACGTGCGGGTCCTGCCCGGCCGGCCGGTCGTGGAGCTGTACGCCGAGCTCGTCGTCGACCCCGTCGAGGCCGACCGGCTCTCGCTCGAGGCCGGCCTGCTCAACGCCGCGCACCCTACCTGGAAGTTCGTCCACCGCGACGCGACCGTCGTGATGGTCCACGAGGTCGTCGCGGTGCCCTTCGTCGCCAGCCAGCTGAGGGTGCTGGTCGACCTCTTCCTCGACGACCTCGACCGGCTCTCCGGCGAGCTCGTCGCCCGGGTCGGCGGACGTCGATTCCTCCAGCCGCTGCCGCCACCGGCCCCCACTGCCGAGCACACGCCCGACCACACCGGCGACCACACCGGCGAGCACGAGCCCGACCTGGTGCTGGCCGGCCTCCTCGAGCTGTGCCACCTGGGTCGTCCACGGGCCGCCACCGTGGCAGGGCTCTTCGGCCACGACCGGCTCGAGCTCATCCGGCAGATCGTGCGGCTCCGCAGCGGGCAGCAGGGCTGCGGCGAGCACGACCCGGACGTCGTCCTCACCGCGCTGCGCCAGGCCCTGCGCCTGGTCTCCGACGGGCACGTCGAGCAGCCGACGGTGCTGTCGCCGCGGCCGCGGTCGGTGCAGTCCTCGCTCCTCGGCGACGCCGACCTGGGCGAGGACGCCCTCGACCTCGGCTGGAGCGCCTGACGGCGGTGCGCCGGGGTGCTACTGCGACTTCGGGGCGGAGGGCTTGGCGGGCGGGGTGAAGCCGGAGCCGCTCGGCACGAACATGACCGAGACCTCCCGGGCGAGGATGAAGCTGCCGCCGCCCAGGTTCCTCGCCGTCAGCGCCACGGTGTGGCTGCCCGCGGAGACCGGGACCACGGCCGTCGCCGCACCCGAGTCGTCGTTGCCCACCGTCTCGTTGTCGTAGTCGAGGGCGTGCACCCCGTCGCTGAGCTGGCTCCCGTCGAGGCTGAGTCCGTACTGCAGCCGTCCGGAGCCCGGGATGGTGATGTCGTCCTCCGACGAGAGGGTGCCGGTGATGTAGAGGACCCCCGACGTCGGCGCCGTGACCGCCGTCGAGACGACCGGGGTGAACGCTGCCGTCACGAAGTTGTCGATGCTGACCGACTCCGCGTCGCCGAAGGCCGCGACCTGCCCGGACTTGAGGACGCCCTGGAGCGTCTTCTCCTTGACGTCGCTCCCGGTCAGCGAGTCCTTCTTGACGTCCTTGCCGGTCAGCGAGGAGTTCTTGACGTCCTTGCCCGTGATGAGCTTGGCGGCCTCGCTCGGCACGCCGAGCGAGACACTCAGGGCGGCGACGCCGCAGACGAGTCCGATCCCACCGGCGGTGAGACGGCGACGGCGGGGGTGGGTGGTGCTGGTGGTCATGGTGACTCCTTGGTCGGTGTGCGGGCTTCGTGTCCGCGTCTGCCCTACAGAGGCCCCCGCCGCCGCCCTGATACGACGAGGCGTCGCCGGGTTGCTGGTCTGCACCGGTTCTCAACCCGCCTCGGGCCCGGGCCGATGACTCCTGCGACCATCCCCGCCGGGGGTGGCGGGGGAGGGACAACACCACATGGCAGTAGAGGCGACGGGGGCAGTGGCCACCCGGAACCGGGACGGAGCGGTCCGGTCGGGGCGCCCGACGGCACCGCGGGAGCACGGCGACGAGGGCGAGCGGACCGCCGCGGCGCTGGCGGAGCTCGACGAGTCGTGGTCGGTGCACCGCGACCTGGCCTGGCCCGGCCGCGGCGACGCCGGCCTCGACCACGTCGTCGTCGGGCCGCCCGGTGTGTTCGTCATCGACCCGAAGGCGTGGAGCGGACGGGTGTCGACGACCGGCGGCGTGCTGCGCCAGAACGGCCTGCGCCGCGACGCCTCCGTGACCGCCGCCAAGGACGTCGCCCGTGCGGTCGGCGAGGTCGTCGGCAGCCCGGCGATCCCGATCCTCTGCTTCTCGGGGAGCGTGACCGGCGGCCGGGTCCTGGACGGCGTGGTCGTCACCTCGGCCGCGGACGTCGTCCGCACCCTGTCGACGTTCGGCCCCTCGCTCGACCACGCCCGCCGCGACGACGTCCGCAGGCGGCTCGAGCAGGCCGCGTCCGCCCGGGCGCCGCTGCCGGAGCCCGCTCCGCTCGTGCTGGCCGCAGGGCTCCCGGAGCTCGCGCCGGCCCCGCGCGTGCGCAGCGCCGCCCTCGTGCCGGCCACCCGGCTGCGACGGTCGAGCCTGCCGGTCGGCTCGTCGAGCAGCACGCGGGGCGCGACGCGTCGGATCCTGCCGCGGGTCGTGGGTGGTGTGCTGGCCCTGGCGATGTTCGGGATCCTGGTGATCCCCGCTCCCCGCGACTGGCTCTCCGACCGGATCTACGACCTGGTCGCGCCCGACCTCCCGGCGGTGCCCGACCCGGTCGACAGGCCCGACCGGCAGGGCACGAGGGCGACGCAGGCCACCCAGGAGCGCCGGCAGGCCCGGCGGGCGGCTCGCCGGGCCGGAGCGGACGACGAGGGCGTGGCACCGTAGGGCGGGTGGACGACGACGTGCGCACCGCCCTCGAGGCCGAACGACGCCGGGCCGCCGAGCGGCTGGCCCGGCTGCGCGGCGACTTCGACGAGGTGGTGGCGGCCTCGCGCGACACCAACGCCGACGACGAGCACGACCCCGAGGGCGCCACGATCGCCTTCGAGCGCTCGCAGATCGACACCCTGGTACGGCAGGCCCGCGACCGGCTGGCCGAGATCGACGCCGCCCTCGAGCGCCTGGCCGCGGGCCGGCACGGACGGTGCGAGGTCTGCGGTCAGCCGATCCCGGCCGAGCGGCTCGAGGTGCGGCCGAGCGCGCGCACCTGCGTGGGCTGCGCCTGAGCCCCGGCCACGCGCGCCTCCGCCCGACGCCGCCGGTCTCACGGCACGTGGACGGCGATCTCCTCACCCAGGGTGGCGCCACCGAGCAGCTCGAGGTCGTCGCCCGACCAGAACCGGCCGGGGTCGTAGTAGTTGGTGGGGCGGGCGTCGTCGAGCAGCCCCATCGCCTGGTACGTCGCCGCGACGACCTCCGCGCAGTAGGTCATCTCCACGCCGGCCTGGCGCCGGACCCGGCCGCGCGCCCAGCGGCCGGCCAGCGCGGCCGTGGAGGGGAACGGCGTCCCGTCGAGCCGGGCGACCGTGCGCAGCACCGCCGCCTCCTGCTCGGCGGTGACGACGGTGTCGAGCTGGCGGAGCCAGGCCCGCTGCTCGTAGCGGCCGCACCACTGCACGACGGCCTCGCGCAGGTCGTGCAGCTGGACGCCGCGGTGCCTGCTGCCGGTCCACACGTCGGTGAGACCCTTGCCGAGCTCGGCGTGCCACAGCAGCGGCGGCAGGTCGTCGACGACGACGGCCATGCCGACGTGGTTGACGGGGGCGTTGGTGAGCACCCGGATAGCGTGGTCGGCAGCGGAGCGTCCGCGGAAGAGCCAGAGATCGCCGGTCCGGGTGAGGTCGACGGCCTCGTCGAGGCCGAGGCTGGTGGACCTGCTGGTGGTCATGGGGAGGAAGTCTTGCGCATGAAGCTCTGGAAGTGGCTGGGACTGGCCGGCGTCGCCGGGGTCGCGGCGACCGGTGCGGTGATCGCGCGCGACCAGCGCCGGCGCTCGCAGGTCACGCCGGACGAGGTGCGCGAGCGGCTGCACGAGCGGCTCGCCGAGTCCGACGGTCCCGACGACCGGTCCGGGGCCAGGCCTTGACGGCGGGTCCGCACCTGGTCGACGTCCGGACGCCGCGATCGCCCGACGCCGCCGTGGTGGTGCTGCACGGGGGAGCCCGACGCCGCGAGCGCGCGGTCGTGAGCCCCACCCAGCTGTCGGTGGTGCGGATGATCCCGGTCGCCCGCTCGATCGGGCGGGCCGGTGGGCGCCGCCTGGCCGTCGTCCGGCTGCTCAACTCCTACCGCGGCTGGGACGACGAGCGCACGCCCCTCGACGACGCCACCTGGGCCGTCGACCAGCTGCGCGAGCGGTACGGCGACGTGCCGGTCGCGCTCGTCGGGCACTCCCTGGGCGGGCGCGCCGCGCTCCTCGCGGCCGCCCACGACGCCGTCCGCACCGTCGTGGCCCTGAATCCGTGGGTCTACCCGAGCGACGGCGTGCCGCTGCCGGGACGCCGGGTGCTGTTCGTGCACGGCGACGCCGACCGGGTCGCCCCGATCGGGAGGGCGCGGGCGGTGGCCGAGCGGCTGAGCGGCTCCGCCGACGTCCGGTTCGAGGTGGTGCCCGACGGCAAGCACGCGATGCTGCGCCACGGCCGGGTCTTCGAGCGGGCGGCGTCCGACTTCGTGGTCGAGACGCTCCTGGACGCACCCGCCGACGAGACCTCGGCGGGCGGGGCTGTCGGCGGCGACGTCTAGCGTTGGCGGCATGGACCTGGGGGACGCCTTCGCGATGGCCGAGGACCTCCTCGAGCACCACGGCCTCCACGACTGGACCGTCGAGCTCGACGGCGCCAAGCGGCGCGCCGGCATCTGCCGGTTCGGACCGCAGGTGCTCGGTCTCAGCGCCCCGCTGACGACGCTGCACTCCGAGGCCGAGGTCCGCGACACGATCCTGCACGAGATCGCCCACGCCCTGGCCGGTCCCGCGCACGGTCACGACGCCACGTGGCGCGCGGTGGCGCGGCGGATCGGCAGCAGCGGGGAGCGCTGCGTCTCGCCGGAGTCGCCGCGGGTCGAGCCGCCGTGGCTGGGGGTGTGCCCGGCCGGGCACACCACCGGGCGGCACCGTCGTCCCGAGCGGGTGATGACGTGCGCCCAGTGCTCGCGCACCTTCGACCTCGCGCACCTGATCACGTGGACCCACCACGGGCGCCCGGCCGAGCCGCACCCCAACTACGACGCCGAGCTCGCCCGGCTGCGCGCCGGACGCCGACTCCAGCTGCTGCGTCCGGGCACCCGCGCCCGCGTGATCGCGCCCGGCGAGCACCACGGCCGGGTCGGCAAGGTGGTCAAGCTCGGTCGCACCAGCTACCACCTGCGCGCCGGCGGCGCCGTGCTGCGGGTGCCGTTCGCCCACGTCGAGCGGGCCTGACGTCCGGCCGGCGCGGTCCTACGATGACGCCATGACGGGCGAGGACCAGTGGCCGGTGTACGAGCCCGGCGCGACGCCGCGGACGCCCGAGCCGCGGACGCCCGAGGAGCCCACCGTCGCCCGTCGGCGCTCGCCGTTGCTCGCGGTCGTCGTCGCTGCGTGCGTCCTGGGCGGTGCCGGGGCGGCCGGTCTCGCCCTCCTCGGCGGCGAGCCGGACGACCCGCCCGCCGCGGGTGCCGGCCGTGAGCCGGCGGACGTCGCGGTCGACGGGTCCGTCGACGGGCCGGCGGTCCGGCCGCCACCGGGCGCGCAGCCCGCGCCGGTACCCGTCGACGTCCTCACCGCCCGGGGCTACCGGGCGCTGCTGGCGGCCCTGGAGCGGCGGACCGGCTCGACCGAGGTCTTCTCGGTCTCGCTGCACGCCACGGGCGCCCACCTCGAGGTGCCGGTCGACGCGACCACCCGGCGCGAGGTCCGGATCAGCTGGGACGGCCGGTTCGACGGTCCCGGCGCCACGGGCACCTCCGTCTTCCACGACCGGGTCGACCTGGCCGACGTCGACCCGGCGGTCTTCGTCCGGATGGGCCGGCAGGCCCTCCGCGCGGTCGAGGACGCCACGGTGAGTCACGTGATCATCAGCGGCCCGCCGACCAGCGGGCCCGACGACGGCACCCGGGTGCGGGTCTACGCCGGTAACGAGTACGGCGAGGGTGGCTACCTCGGCGCGACCGCGGGCGGCAGCGTCACCCGGCGCCACCTCGACCGACCCGTCGGCGGTCCACGGCCCACCGGCTGAGACGCGCGCATGTGGCACGGAGCCCGCGGGTACCTCCAGGGAGCGGACCGCAGGAACCGGCTGTCCGCACGGGACCCGGTCCGTGGTCGTTCCACCACCCACCAGCGCCCGTCTTGCCTACGGAGCCCGGATGAACGACGTGCCACCCCACCTCACGATCCACCCGCCGCTCGAGCGCCACGAGGTCGCCTTCCTCGCAGGGTTCGCGGCCGATGGTGGGCTGCGGCGGCTCTGGCCGGGCCAGCCGTCACCGCGGTCGCCGTGGCGGCCCAGCCCCGGCGGACGCCGGCTCGACCTCGACCCGGTGCGCGCCGTCGCGGCCCCGCACGACGTCGCGCCGTGGCTGCGCTTCCTCTCGCGCACGTTCCTCGCGCCGAGCTCGGCGGCGGCCCTCGAGGCCGCGCTGGACGCCGGCCTGCGCGGCGGTCACCGGCTCGCCGGCCGCGTCGAGGTCGACGGCCACCTCAGGGTCGTCGTCGAGCGCAACCGGGTCACCGAGCACCTGCTGCCCGACCCGGAGGTGTCGCTGGCCGCGTCGGGGGCCGCCGCGGTCGTGGACCTCGACGCGTGCCGGATCAGGTCACGGACGTGTAGACCCCGACGGTCCGCTCCGCGATCGCGTCCCAGCTGAAGCTCTCGATCGCCCGCTGCCGCCCGGCGCGGCCGTACGTCGCGGCCCGGTCGGGGTCGGCGACGAGCTCGTTGAGGGCGGCGGCGAAGTCGGCGACGTAGCGGTCGGGGTCGAGCGGGGTCCCGGTGCCGTCGTCGGCCTGCTCGATCGGCACCAGCAGCCCGGTCTCGCCGGGGACGACGACCTCGGGGATGCCGCCGGTCGCGGTCGCGACGACGGCGGTGTCGCACGCCATCGCCTCGAGGTTGACGATGCCGAGCGGCTCGTAGATCGACGGGCAGGCGAAGACGGTCGCGGCGGTCAGCAGCGCGACGACGTCGGCGCGCGGGAGCATCTCGCGGATCCACACCACGCCGGTGCGGGTGCGCGAGAGGTCCTCGACCAGGCCCATCACCTCGGCCTCGATCTCCGGGGTGTCGGGCGCGCCCGCGCAGAGCACCAGCTGGACGTCGGGCGGCAGCTGGGCCGCGGCGCGCAGGAACAGCGGCAGCCCCTTCTGCCGGGTGATCCGGCCGACGAAGACCACCGACGGCCGGTCGGGGTCGAGGCCGAGCTCGCGCACGCGGTCCGGTGCCGGGGCCGGGCGCCACAGCTCGGTGTCGATGCCGTTGTGGACGACGTGCACCCGGGCCGGGTCGACGGCCGGGTAGGAGGCGAGGACGTCGTCGCGCATCGCGGCCGAGACCGCGATCACCGCCGCGGCACCCTCGTAGGCGGTCCGCTCGACCCAGGACGACACGGCGTAGCCGCCGCCGAGCTGCTCGGCCTTCCACGGACGCAGCGGCTCGAGCGAGTGTGCGGTCACCACGTGCGGGACGCCGTGCAGCAGCCCGGCGAGGTGCCCGGCCATGTTGGCGTACCAGGTGTGGGAGTGCACGAGGTCGGAGCCGGCGCAGGCGTCGGCGAGGGTGAGGTCGACGCCGAGCGTGCGCAGCGCGCCGTTGGCACCGGCCAGCTCGGCGAGGTCGGGGTGCGAGGTCGTGCCCTCCTCGGAGCGTGGACCGTCGAAGGCGTGGACCCGCGTGTCGAGCCCGGGGAGCGCCCGCAGCGCCCGCACCAGCTCGGCCACGTGGACCCCGGCGCCGCCGTAGATCGAGGGGGGGTACTCCTTGCTCAGCACGTCGACCCGCATGCGAGGAACCTATCCCTACTCCGCCCGCGGGCGGCACCGTGCTCAGCAGAGAGGGGCCAGGTCGGTCCGGGTCATCGCCGGCGCGGTCACGGGGAGGGCGCCGGGGCGGTCGAGGGAGTAGTGGCGCACCCAGTCGGCCTGCATCCGCGAGCGCGCCATCGTCGCGCCGCGCACCGCCTGCATCCGCAGCCGGGGCCGGTAGACGACCCCGGTCAGCGCCTCGGGACGCCGCTCGGTGTGCACCACCTTCGTGTCCACGAACCACGACACGTGGTCGGGGGCGATCTCGATCGCGTAGGTGTGGAAGTAGCCGATGCGCAGGTCGAGGTCGGCGCCGAAGGTGAACGCCGTGTCGGCGTCGACGCCGATGCCGCCGACGGCCCGGGCGTCGTCCTGGGCCCACGACGCGATCACGATGCGTTGGTCGCTGCCGCCGGGGCACCCGGTCGGCTGCACCGGCACGAGCTCCCAGAAGAAGCGGTACGGCGTGCCCCGGTCGTACCGCTTGCCCCGCACCCGGGTCTCCCAGCGGCCGTAGGCGGCGGCGGTGTCGGTCGCGGTGACGCTCACCGTGCCGGTGTGCGCCTGGGCGTTCATCGTGATCTGGCCCTGCTGCTCGCGCACCCGCCTGGGGCGGTTCACCCGCCACTGCGGACGCAGCGCGCCTCCCACCTCGAACTCGTCGCGCCACGTCTCCGAGCCCCAGCGGAAGACCTTCGCGGCGTTCGTCGGGCGGGGGTAGGTGTAGCCCCCGGCTCCGACGAAGGTGTCGTCGTCGGGCACCGGCGGGTCACCCGGTCCGGCCTGCGACGGGGCCCCTCCGGGGACGACGAGCAGGGCGAGCAGGCAGGCGAGGGCGACGAGACGACGACGAGCCGACCGGTGGTGAGGGAGCACGCGGGACCACCTTCGTGGGGGATGAGGTCGAAGTGCCCGAGACGGACACTCCACGAGAGGGGTATCGGGCGTTACGGTGGCCGACATGAGCACCATTCCCCGGCCGGCCCGCCCGCGCAAGAAGGTCCTCGCGATCGTCCTCGCCGGAGGTGAGGGCAAGCGGCTGATGCCGCTCACCGCCGACCGGGCCAAGCCGGCGGTCCCGTTCGCCGGCATCTACCGGCTCATCGACTACGCGCTCTCGAACGTCGTCAACTCCGGCTACCTCCAGATCGTGGTGCTCACGCAGTACAAGTCCCACAGCCTCGACCGCCACGTCACCCAGACCTGGCGGATGTCGACGATGCTCGGCAACTACGTCACCCCGGTGCCCGCGCAGCAGCGCGTTGGCAAGCACTGGTACCTCGGCAGCGGCGACGCGATCTTCCAGTCGCTGAACCTGATCAAGGACGAGAAGCCCGACATCGTGGTCGTCGTCGGCGCCGACCACGTGTACCGGATGGACTTCTCCCAGATGGTCGCCCAGCACATCGACAGCGGCGCCGCCTGCACCGTGGCCGCGATCCGGCAGCCGATCGGGCTGGCCGACCAGTTCGGCGTCATCGACGTCGTCCCCGACGACCCGTCGCGCATCCGCGAGTTCCTCGAGAAGCCCAAGGACCCGGCCGGCCTGCCCGACAGCCCCGGCGAGGTGCTGGCCTCGATGGGCAACTACGTCTTCGACGCTGACGCGCTGGTCGAGGCCGTCACCCGCGACGCCTCCACCGACGGGTCGAAGCACGACATGGGCGGCGACATCGTGCCGGCGTTCGTGCGCCGCGACCAGGCCGGCGTCTACGACTACCAGGACAACGTCGTCCCCGGTGCCACCGAGCGCGACCGCGGCTACTGGCGCGACGTCGGGACGCTCGGCTCCTACTACGCCGCCCACATGGACGTCGTCTCGCCGCTGCCGGTCTTCAACCTCTACAACTTCGACTGGCCGATCTACACCTCCTACGGCCCGCAGCCGCCGGTCAAGATCGTCCAGGGCGCCGACGGCACCCCGGCCCGCACCGACGAGGCCGTGCTCTCGCCCGGCGTCGTGGTCAGCGGCGGCACCGTCACCCGCTCGGTCCTCTCACCCGCCGTCCGGGTGCTCGGCGGGGCGCAGGTCGACGGCTCGGTGCTGCTCAACGGCGTGCACGTGGGCGAGGGCGCCGTGGTCCGCAACGCGATCCTCGACAAGAACGTCGTCGTCCCGCCCGGCGCCCGGATCGGCGTCGACCCCGAGGAGGACGCCGCCCGCGGCTTCGTGGTCGAGGACGGGCTGACCGTGCTCGGCAAGGACCAGGCCTTCTAGGGCCCCGACCACCTGCCCGGGAGCGCCGGCGCCCGGTCCGCGCGCCTCAGAGCAGGCCGGCGGCGCGGGCCGGCGCGGCGTAGGCGAGCGCGAGCGAGTCGACCGTCTCGTGGGCGTTGAGCCCGCTCGGGTTGGGCACCACCCACAGCTCGGCACCCTCGAACGGCGCCGGCTGGCGCCCCGGCGTCGCCCTCGGGAGCCCGAACGCCGTCCGGTAGGCGGTGATGCCGGCGATCGCCACCACGGCGGGGTGGGCACGGCGGACCAGGGCCGCGAGCTCGACGCCGCCGGCCCGCAGCTCCTCGGGGGTCAGGTCGGACGCCTTGGCCGTGGCCCGGCGCACGACGTTCGTGATGCCGATCCCGCGGGCGCGGAGGTGGTCGCGGTCGGCGTCGGACATGCCGGCCGCGGGGTCGATGCGCCGCTCGACGACGCCGCCGCGGAGCAGCGCGGGGTAGAAGCGGTTGCCGGGGTGCGCGAAGTGCGTCGCGGTGGCGGCGGTCCACAGGCCGGGGTTGATCCCGACGAAGAGCAGCCGCAGCGGCGTCCCGTGCCCGGGCAGGAGGTCGGGCACCTCGGCGTCACGGAAGGACTCGAGCTCGGCGCGGGTGAATCCCATCGGGCCAGCCTGCCGGAACCCCCGGTGCGGCAGTAACGTCGGACCACCATGCGACGACGTCTCGGCCCCGCCCTCCTGCTCGGCGTCCTGCTCTGCCCGGTCGTCGCGGGCTGCGGCAGCGAGGACGCCGGCACCGACACCACCGACCCTGGCCCCTCCGACCAGCCGACCAGCACCGCCACCAGCGACCCCGGCGAGGAGCCCTCGGAGGAGCCGACCGAGGAGCCCTCCGACGCACCCGCCGACGGGTCGACGGGTGCGCCGGAGGTCGTCGAGGTGCTGCACGCCACCGCGGCCGGCGGCTCGACCACCGAGCAGTTCGTGCGCGTCGACGACGAGCAGCAGCTGGCCGACTTCGTCGCGCAGTTCTCCGACGACGCCTTCGCCGAGGAGGTGCGGGTCGCGGCGGCCGCCGTCGCGGCCGGGCCGGGCACCGCGTACGCGGCGGTGGCGGCGGTCGGCTGCGACGTCCCGCCGGTCGACGTGGAGGCGACGGCCGAGGACGTCTACGTCGTCGTGGTCGGCAAGGTCCCCGGCCCGGACGTCGAGTGCTTCGCCCCGGTCACGACCGTCGCCGTGATGAGCGTCGGGGGCTGACCCGCCCGCTCAACGAGGACGGCGGTAGCGGACCTCGACCACGTTGGCGACCCGGCGCGCGACGCCGTCCGAGGGGGAGTTCACGATGCCGACGCCCAGGCCCGTGCGCCGCGCGACGAGCGTGCTCGAGCCGCCGCCGTCGAGGTTGAGGGCCTCGTCGGCGCCGAGCCGGACCATCGCGTCGGCCAGCTCGAGCATCGTGTAGCCGCGGCTCGACGGCTGCCGACCGTCGACCACGAGCAGCAGGATCGTCCCGGCGTCGCGGTCGATGCCGATGGCGGTCCGCGGGTGCAGCTCGCGGTCGTCGAGCGCCTCGAGCACGCCGTCGCGCACCAGGAACGCGTTGCCGGTGATCGCCATCCGCGGGCGGCCCTCGACCCGGGAGACGAGGCTCGCGCGGCTGCCGACCGCCAACGCCCGCAGCCGGCGGGCGCCGTGCCCGCGACCGACGAGCACGGTGCCGGTGATGTCGACGCCGCGCGGCAGCCGCCGGTTGTTGCTGACGACGCGGCCCCGCACGACGCGCACCACGCGCACCCCGCGCCGGCTCTCGTCGGTCACCCGCGCCCCCGCCGCCCGGCCCCAGGCCCGGGTGTAGACCCCGATGCTGTCGACCGGCACGTTCGGGGCGTTGAGGGTGGCGATCGGGATCCCGGGGTGCTGCCGGATCCGGGTGACGACCTCGCGGCGTCCGATCGCGGGGGTGCCGTCGCGTCCGATCGTGAACGCCGAGTTCCAGCCGACCCGCCGGCCGTGGAGCAGCCCGCGGGCGCGCTCGACTCCGATGCCGATCGGCGCGCCGGTGTCGTGGATGTCGAAGAAGTCGCCGTTGACGGCGCCGACGACGCCTCGGTCGCGGGCCGCGATCTCGGGCACGGTCGCGGTGGCGCGCACCCGGCCGGCGTTGTCGTAGTCGACCGAGACGCCGGGACGACGCCACTGCACGGTCAGCAGGTGGGCGCGGATCCGGCCGCGGACGGTGTCCTCCTCCCACTGCGACAGGTGGACGCCGGGCGCGACCCACTCCCGCGTCGGCTCGGCGAGCGGGCCGCGGGCCCGCAGCCGCGGCGGGAGCCAACGGGCGACCGGCCCGACGACGCCGTCGCTCGTCTGGGGAGGGCGGGCGCCGTCGCGGTCGGCGGCCCACGGTGCCGGAGCGGCGCCGTTCGCCGTCGCGGTCGCCGTCGTGGTCGCCAGGAGCGGGGCCAGGAGCGCGAGCAGGGCGGCCAGCACCGTGGCGAGCAGGGTCGCGGACGGGGTCGGGCGGACGGTCGGGCGGTATTTCGGGCGGGGGGAGCGCACGGCTCCGAGGGTAGGAGAGTCAGCGGGTCATCGGCAGGGGATCGCGCCGAGTGCGGCGAGTCCCTCGACGTCGCCGGGCCCGTAGCCGGCCCGCGTGACGCCGTTCGGGTACATCAGCTCGCCGGTGTCGTCGACGTGGTCGAGGCCCACGAGGTGGCCGAGCTCGTGGAGCAGCAGCGCCACCTGGAGCTCGTCGCCGTCGCGGGCCCGCTCCAGGCGGTCGGTGGTGTCGCTGTCGAGGATGACCGAGCCGGTGACGTAGGCGCGGTGGTTGCCGAGCTGGGCCATCGTCGGTCCGCCGAGACCGGCGACGTCGTCGGCGAGCTCGCCGACCTCGTCCTCGTCGGCCCAGCCGATGAGCACCGGCTCGGGGTCGCCCCCGCCGGTGCCCCGGTCGTCGAAGTCGCGGTCCTCGGTGGTGCCCCGGTCGTCGAAGCGGAGCCCGGTCCGCTGGCTGACCTCGCCGACCGCCTCCTCCACGTAGCGCTGCCAGTCGTCGGGCGCCTGCTCGGGGTTGACGACGTACGGGATCACGCGGCAGGGGCTGAACCCCACGGGCCGGTTGCTGCCCGGCTGGGTGTTGAGAAAGGCGTGGGCCCCGGTGGCGCCGGCCTCGACGGGCGGCATCACCCGGTCCTCCACCCCGAGCAGCGAGCGCACCTGGGTGCTGAGCGGGCTGTTGCCGAAGGTGACGTAGGCGCCGACCGCGACCAGGGTGAGCACGAGCGAGACGACGGTGATCGTCCGGTCACGCTCACGGGGGCGGGTCATGTCGTCCATGATGGCGCGGTGGAGGAAGCGGAGCGGGGACCGGTCTGGAACCGGTTCGTCGAGGGCGACAACCTCGACGTGCTGAGCGCCCTCCCCGACGGCAGCGTCGACCTGGTCTGCACCGACCCGCCGTACAACACCGGCAACGACTTCGCCTACGCCGACGACGTCCGGGGCAGCGACGGCCGGCGCGGGGGCCGCCACGCCGCGTGGACCGCGATGATGCGGCCCCGCCTGGTGGAGATCCGCCGGGTGCTGGCCCCGACCGGCGCGCTCTACGTGTCGATCGACGACCACGAGGTCGCCCACCTGAGGCTGCTGCTGGACGAGGTGTTCGGCGAGGAGCAGTTCCTGGCCCAGGTGGTGGTGAACCTCAACCCCAAGGGCCGCCAGCTCGGGCGGGGTTTCGCGACCTCGCACGAGTACCTGCTCGTCTACGCCCGTGACGCCGCCCGGTGCGTGCTCGACGCCTCCACCACCGACACCGTCGACCCGGCCGACTTCCCGCGCACCGCCGGCGACGGCCGCCGGTTCCGGCACCTCCCGCTGCGCAACACGAACAAGAAGTTCAACCCCGTCACCGCGCGGACCCTGCACTTCCCGGTGTGGGGCGACCCGGTCTCGGGGCGGGTCGCGACCGCCTCGTTCGCGGGCGCGGTCGAGGTGCTGCCGGTCTTCGGCGACGGGACCCCGGCGGTGTGGCGCTGGAGCCGTCCGCGCATCGACGAGCGCCCCGACGACCTGGTGTGCCGCACGATCCGCGGCCGGTCGGGGGAGCGGGTCGACGTCTTCCAGCGCGACTGGCTGCACGAGGGCCGTCGCAAGAAGCTGCGCACCATCTGGCTGGCCGAGGAGGTCGGCTCCACCGACACCGCGGTGGCCGAGCTCAAGGCGCTGGTCGGCCACCTCTTCGAGTCGCCGAAGCCCACCGGGCTGGTCCGCCGGGTCCTGGCGACGATGCCGCCCGACGTCCGGGTGCTCGACCCGTTCGCCGGCAGCGGCACCACCGGTCACGCGGTCGCCCTCGCGAACGCCGAGGACGGCGGCACCCGCACCTGCCTGTCGGTCAACCGGGGCGAGCCCACCCGCCCCGGTTCCAACGCCGCCCTGGCCGGTCACGCCACCGTCGCCGACGTCACCCGGGCCCGGTTGCGTGCGGTGGCGGACGTCGTCGGCGGCGGGTACCTCGAGGGTGCGTCGTAGAAGCACGTACACGACGGTGGTCGACCCGCCGGCGCCTCGCGTGCTGGTGCGGATCCAGCAGTGCCGGGACGGCCGTCGTGTACGTCGTTGTACGGCGAGTCAGCCGGGGAGCAGCCCGTCGAGCACCAGCCGCAGCGGGGGCCACCGGTCGCGACCGCGGCGCGTCACGGCGTAGGTGCGCAGGATGATCGCCGGCGCGTCGAGGGGCAGCACCCGCACGTCGGGTCCCGCGGGCCACGCCGTCGGGAGCAGGCCGACCCCCAGCCCCGCCCCGACCAGCACCTCGACCAGGTCGAGGCTGTCGATCTGGTGCTCGATCCGCGGGGTGAAGCCGGCCATCGAGGCCAGCGTGCGGACGGCGTCCTCGTCGGCGGTGTTGCGCGAGTTGGTGATCCACCGGTGCCCGGCGTAGGCGGCGACGACGTCGACCGCGCTCGTGCCCGGCGCCGGCCGGGGGTCGGCGGCCGGCACGGCGAGCCCCCACGACGTCGTCCAGAGCTGGTGGGCGTCGACGTCGACCGGCCACGCCGCGGGTGCCAGCGTGTAGTCGTAGACGAGGGCGAGGTCGACGTCGTCGCGGGCCAGGAGCTCGAAGGCCTCGAGTGGCTCGAACTCGTCGATGCGCACCCGGACGTCGGGGTGGGTCCCGCCGATCGCGGCGACCACCGGCAGCAGGGAGCGGCGCACGGCGCTGGCGAACCCGGCGACCCGGACGGTGCCGACCGGCTCGGCGTCGGGGTCGAGGTCGCGGCGGGCGGCGTCGACGGCGGCGAGGATGCCCACCGCGTGGTCGGCCAGGCGTCGACCCGCCGCGGTGAGCCGGACCCGGCGACCGTCGGGTTCGAGCAGCGGTGTGCCCGCATCCCGGGCCAGCGCGGCGATCTGCTGGGAGACCGTGGACGTCGTCAGCCCGAGCTCGTCCGCGACCTCGCGCATCGAGCCGAGGCGGGAGAGCTCGAGCAGCAGCCGCAGCCGACGGACGTCCATGTCCGGATTGTCCGTGGATGGTGAAGGGTGTGTCCACCATCCACGCGTGGACGCGAACGGTCGGGTCGGGTCATCGTGGTCGTCGTGACCACCCTCGCCCCCACACTCCCGGCCCACGGCGCCCGCTCCGGCACGTCGCTGGCGCTGGTGTCGATGCTCTGCGTGCAGCTCGGGCTGGCGGTCTCCGTCGGCCTCATCGACCACCTCGGCACCCAGGGGACGGCGTGGCTGCGGCTGACCTGGGCGGCGGTCATCCTCCTGCTGGTCGTGCGGCCGCGCCGGGTCCAGTTCAGCGCCGCGGCGCTGCGGTCGTGCGTGCTGCTCGGCGTGGCCACCGGTGGCGTGACGATGCTGTTCATGGAGGCGGTCGCCCGGCTCCCGCTCGGCACCGCCAGCGCCCTGGAGTTCCTCGGCCCGCTGGGGGTCGCGGTCCTGCGCGGGCGTGGCGCCAGGATCGTCTGGCCGGCGCTCGCCGGGGTCGGCGTGCTGCTGCTCACCGAGCCGTGGAGCGGGGGAGCCGACCCGATCGGGGTCGCGTTCGCGCTCGGTGCCGCCGCCTGCTGGGCGGCCTACATCCTGCTCACCCAGCGGGCCGGCGACCAGGTCGAGGGACTGACCGCGCTCGCGGTCTCGATGCCGGTCGCCGCGCTCACCGCGACGGTGTTCGGCGGCGCGTCGGTCGTCGTCGACCTGACGCCCGAGCTGGTGCTGGCCGGGCTGGGGCTCGCGGTGCTGCTGCCCGTCGTCCCGTTCGCGCTCGAGCTGCTCGCGCTGCGCCGGCTCACGACCGCGGCGTTCGGCACCCTGATGGCCCTCGAGCCCGCGTTCGCGCTGCTGATCGGGTTCGTGGCCCTGCACCAGGTGCCGGGCTGGCTCGCCGTGCTCGGCGTCGGGTTCGTGGTCGCCGCCGGGGTGGGCGCCGAGCGCACCGGCGCCAGGGAGGTCGTCACAGCCCTGCCGCAGTCTCCAGGTTCCTGAGCTCGTCGTCGAGGTGGCCGAGCAGCCGCTGCAGGTGCGGGACGGTGCGGCGGCAGCCGGTGAGACCGAAGGCCATGTTGCCGTCGTAGGAGGTGCAGGTGATGTTGAGCGCCATCCCGTTGATCGGGATCGACAGCGGGTACGAGCCGAGCAGCTGCGCGCCGTTCCAGTAGTGCGTGGAGCGCGGGCCGGGCACGTTGCTGATGATGAGGTTGTACGGCGGGCGCACGATGCCCTGCATCCGCAGCATCGGCGTGAGGATGGCCGGCGCCTGGCCGATCGCGCTCATGGCAAGGATCTGCACCGGGGTCATCGACGACAACGCCTCCTTGCCGTCCTTCATCGAGCGGTGGATCGTGCCGAGCCGGCGCGCCGGGTCGGCCTGGTCGGTGGCGAGCTGCACCATGACCGCGCCGACGGCGTTGCCGCCCTCGGCCGAGGCGACCTGGGAGTGCTTGGCGTTCAGGCCGACCGGCACCATCGCCACCAGCGGGGCGTCGGGGAGGGCGTCGAGCTCGAGGAGGTAGGTGCGCATCGCGCCCGAGCACATCGCCATCACGACGTCGTTGATCGTGGTGCCCGTCGACCGGCCGATCGCGCGGAGCCGCTCGACCGGCCAGTCCTGGGCCGCGAAGCGGCGCGAGCCGGTGATGCTCTGGTTGAGGATGGTGCGCGGCGCGTACAGCGACAGCGCCGACGTCTCGTTCCTGAGGCCCTTGCGGATCGTCTTCACCAGGGCGCCCGGCATGCCGGCGGCCTCGGCGGTGATGCCCAGCGCCGAGCGCAGCGCCGTCATGGTGACCTCGGAGATGCCGCCGTCGTCGGTGAGGACCGGCCTCGGGGTGCGGCCGCCCGGGCGGGCGCCCCACGGCGGCGGCATGTCGCGCTGGTCGGGGTCGGTGCTGAGCACGCTGGCCAGCAGCCGCATCGCGGAGACGCCGTCGATGAGCGCGTGGTGGGTCTTGGTGTACATCGCGACCCGGCCGTCGCGCAGGCCCTCGATCACGTGGGCCTCCCACAGCGGCCGCTCCCGCGCCAGGCGGGTGCCGTGCAGGCGCGAGCAGAGCTCGAGCAGCTCACGCACCCGGCCCGGCCCCGGCAGCGCGCTGTGGCGCACGTGGTGCTCGATGTCGAACTGCTCGTCGGGCTTCCAGACGAGCTGGCCCCCGGTGCGCACCGAGCGGTGGGGGTGCTTGAGGAAGAGCGGGGCCACCTCCTCGGGGCTGCTCATCGCCTGGAACATCTCGCGGACGTAGGTGCGGCCGGCGCCCTCGGGCTTCTTGAACAGCTGCAGACCGCCCACGTGCATGGGCATGTTGCGGTTCTCGGCGAGCAGGAACCCGGCGGCGGTCGGATCGATCGGCGTGGCCACGGCGAGGCCCCCCTCTGGAGTTGTGCGTCGGCTGCTGCCGCGATCCTCGCGTGCTGTGACGACCTCCACAAGCACCCGCCGGTGCTGCGGGTTCTCCCTCGACCTGCGGCAGAGGGCTTGTGCCCCCCGGTGCCGGCGCCCAGGGTCGAGTGGCACCCACCGCCTCGGACACCTCGGGAGTTCCGCATGCCTCGTCGCCTCGCCCTCACCGGACTCGGCGCGTGCGCCGTGTGGATCGCCCTGCTCGTCGCCCCGGCGGCCGCCTCGGCCGAGGAGTACTCGGCCCCCCTCGACGACGCGGTGGCCTCGCTCCCCGTCGCCACCGAGGACCGCACCGGCTACGACCGGGACGCCTTCGAGCACTGGGTCGACGAGGACGGCGACGGCTGCGACACCCGCGACGAGGTGCTCATCGCGGAGGCCGACGACCCGGTCACCGTGGGCAGCGGCTGCGCGCTGAGCGGCGGGCGCTGGTTCTCCTACTACGACGGCGTCTCGCAGTCGGCGGCCGGCGACCTCGACATCGACCACATGGTCCCGCTGGCCGAGGCCTGGGACTCCGGTGCCTCCGACTGGACCGCGGCCGAGCGTCGCTCCTACGCCAACGACCTCGGCGACCCGCGCTCGCTCGTCGGCGTGACCGCGGGGGAGAACCGCTCCAAGAGCGACCAGGACGTCGCCGAGTGGACGCCCGGGCGCGAGCGGTGCCGCTACCTGAAGGAGTTCGTCGCGGTGAAGATCCGGTGGGGCCTGTCGGTCGACGGCGCGGAGCGGTCGGCGATGTCGTCGCTGGCCGCCGGGTGCACCGGCACCGTGACGGTGACGCTCGCGCGCTGACCCCGGGTGGGGCCGCTCGCGCCACCACTTCCCGTCCACAGGCCCGGACCCGGCGGAGTTCTCCACAGGCCGGTGCCCGACGGCCCGGGATCGTCGTCCGGCCCGCCTAGCGTCCCTCGCACTGCCGGACCCGCCGGCACCGACTCCACCGGGGGACCCGTGAAGAACTCCGTCATCCACCTGCTCGTCCTGCCCCTCCTCGTGCTCGCGCTGCTCGGCGGCGCCGCCGGCCTGGCGCTCGCCGGCCCGTCGTCCGAGAGGGGCACCAGACCGGTCGTCGTCGACGTCACCGGCGACGCCGCCAACGGCTTCGAGATCACCTACGCCGACGGGTCGCAGGCGTTCCCGCCGACCGACTCCGAGTCGAGGGCCGAGTGCGGCGAGTACGACACGCTGCGCCAACGGGTGCGGTGCCGCACGGAGGTCCGCACCTGGTACCGCGACCTCGGCGACCTGCAGCGCTCGTTGGCCTGGGTGCGCGAGCACGGGTAGCCGACGCCGTCGCTGCGTCGGCGCGTCGTGGCAGCATCGGCGCATGGTCACCACGGGCGCGCCGGGCAGCACGCCGGGCAGCACGCCGGGCAGCCCGGTCCGCTGGGTGCTGCACGTCGACCTCGACCAGTTCCTGGCCGCGGTCGAGGTGCTGCGCCGCCCCGAGCTCGCAGGTCGGCCCGTGGTCGTCGGTGGCCGCGGCGACCCGACCGAGCGGGGCGTCGTCTCGACCGCCTCCTACGAGGCACGCGAGCACGGCGTCCGGTCGGGGATGCCGCTGCGGCTGGCGCACCGCAAGATCCCCGACGCCGTCTTCCTGCCCGTCGACTTCCCGGTCTACGAGGCGGCGTCGGCGGTGGTGATGGCGACCCTGCGGGCCCTGCTGTGGGACGGCGACCCGGTCGACGTCGAGGTGCTCGGCTGGGACGAGGCGTTCGTCGGCCTCCGTCCGGGTGCGCCGGAGCGTCCGCGCGACCCGCAGGCCCTGGCCCAGGACGCCCGGGCCGAGGTCCTCGCCGCGACCGGTCTGCACTGCTCGGTCGGCGTCGGCAACAACAAGCTGCAGGCCAAGATCGCCACCGACTTCGGCAAGCCCCGCGGGGTCCACACGATCACCGACGAGACCTGGTTCGCCCAGATGGGGCACCGGCCCACCCGGGCGCTGTGGGGTGTCGGCGCGAAGATCGAGAAGCGGCTCGCCGCGCTCGGGATCGACACCGTCGCCCAGCTGGCGACCTCCGACGTCCGGGTGCTGGCCGCCGAGATCGGGCCGACGATGGGGCCCTGGTACCACCGCCTCGGCCGCGGCGTCGACACCGGCGCGGTCGACCCGACGCCGTGGGTGGCGCGCGCCCACGGGCGCGAGGAGACCTTCCAGGCCGACCTCGACGACGACGCCGAGATCGAGGCCGAGGTCCGCCGGATCACCCGCCGGGTCGTCGCCGACATCGACGCCGAGGGCCGGCCGGCCTGGCGGGTCGGGCTCAAGGTCCGCGACCGCGCGTTCCAGACCGTCAACCGCAGCCGCAAGCTGCCCGAGCCGACCAGCGACGCCGACGTCCTGGCCGACGCCGTGGTCGCGCTGCTCGCGAAGGTGGAGCGGAGGCGACCGGTGCGGCTGCTCGGCGTCCGGCTGGAGATGGTCGAGCCGGAGGGCGGCTACCCGCGCTGAGCGGCGTCGGCGCGACTCACAGCGACTCCTTCAGCTCCCGCACCACCGAGTCGACGACGGCGACGAGGTCGTCGCCGGTGCGCGCCGCGACCGCCCGCTGGCGCTGGTAGGACGCCCCGCCGGCCACGAGGGCGGCGACCGAGGCGAGCTCGTCGGTGCAGCCGAGCCGGTCGGCGGTCGGGGCGAGCCGCTCCAGCAGGTCGGCGAGGTCGTCGGTCACGAGCCGCTCGGTGCAGTCGGCGTCGAGGATCACGATCGCGTCGAGGCCGTAGCGCGCCGCGCGCCACTTGTTCTCCTGCACGTGCCACGGCGGCATCGTCGGCAGCGTCTCGCCGGCGGCCATCCGGGTGTCGAGGTCGACGACCAGGCAGTGCATCAGCGCGGTCAGCGCACCGAGGTCGTCGAGGGAGGAGACGCCGTCGCAGACCCGGTTCTCCAGGGTGCCCAGGTGGGGGGCAGGGCGCAGGTCCCAACGGATCTCGGAGAGGTCGTCGATCACCCCGGTGGTCATCTGGTCGGAGGCGAAGGCCTCGAACTCCTCCCACGTGGCGAACTGGAAGGGCAGCCCGGCGGTGGGCAGCTGCTGGAACATCAGCGCCCGGTTGGAGGCGTAGCCGGTGTCGACGCCGCTCCACACCGGGGAGGACGCCGACAGCGCCTGCAGGTGCGGGTAGTAGCGCAGCAGCGCGGAGAGCACGGGCATCACCCGCGTCCGCTCCGGCAGGCCCACGTGCACGTGGACGCCCCAGATGAGCATCTGCCGGCCCCACCACTGGGTGCGGTTGATCAGCTCCTCGTAGCGGTGCCCGGCGCTGAGCTGCTGGCCCGACCACGACGCGAAGGGGTGCGTGCCCGCGCCGTACAGGTCGAGGTCGAGGTCGTCGCAGGCCGGCAGCACGCCGGCGAGCGTGCGCCGCAGGTCGGTCATCGCCTCGCCGGTGGTGCGGCACACGCCGGTGACCAGCTCGATGGTGTTGCGGAGCAGCTCCTGGTGCAGCCGGTCGGGGTGCGGCAGCCGCGGCCGGGCCCGGGCGAAGAGGTGCGAGGCGTCGTTGCGCAGGTCGCGGGAGCGGCGGTCGACCAGGGCGAGCTCCCACTCGACGCCGAGCGTGTACTCGGGCGACGGGGTGAAGTCGATGCGCACCCGACCAGCGTTCCACACCGCGTCCGGGCCGGGGTGACGGACGTCGCCCGGCTGCCGGCTTGGGCCCGCGTCGGTCGTGGTCCACCATCGAGGGATGGTCGAGCCCGAGCTGCCCGCGACGCAGCTGATCCCGCTGCCGAACCGACTCGCGCTCACCCTCGACTTCTGTCTGCGGCTCGGCGAGATCCTGCTCTCCTCGGGGGCCGGGGCCGCCGACGTGACCGTGACGATGCTCTCGGTCGCCCGCGCGCTCGGCGCGGCCGACGCCGAGGCCGACATCACCTTCACCCTGCTCACGATGAGCCACCAGACCAGTCCCGACGAGGCGCCGCTGATCGCGCGGCGCCAGGTCGCCCAGCGCGTCACCGACTACCAGGACCTCACGAACGTCGACCACCTGGTGCGCGGGGTCGTCGCGGGCCGCATCGGCCTGCGCGAGGGCCGTGCCGAGCTCAACCGGATCACCTCCACCGGCCACGACCGGCACCGCTGGGCGGTCACGGCGGGCTGGGGCGTGATGTCGGCGGGCATCGCCATCCTCCTGGGCGGCGGGCCGGTCGTCGTCGTGGTCGCCGCCCTGGCCGCACTCCTCATCGACCGGCTGCAGCTGCGCATCGCGCGCCGGCGGCTGCCCACCTTCTACGCCCAGGTCGCCGGCGGCGGCACCGCGGCCCTGGTGGCCGTCGCCGCCCGGGTGCTCGACGAGCGCTTCGACCTCGGGCTGGACGTGTCGTTCGTGATCACCGCCAACATCGTCGTGCTGCTGGCCGGCGTCGGCTTCATGGGCGCGATCCAGGACGCGCTGACCGGCTTCTACATCACCGCCGGCGCGCGGATCACCGAGGCGGTGCTGTCGACGTGCGGCATCATCGCCGGCGTCAGCGGCGGCCTGAGCGTCGCCAGTGCGTTCGGGGTCGACCTGCCGACGGTGGAGCCCGGCGCGACCGGCATCCAGGGGATCGGCATGGCCGCGGTCGGCGGCGCGATCGGCGCGGCCGCGTTCGCCTTCTCCTCCTACTCGCCCAACCGGGTGCTGGCCCCGATCGCGGTGGTCGCGGCGATCGCCGTGACGATCTCGGCCACCGTCGAGGAGCCCGGGCTCGGCCGCACCTGGGCGGTCGGGGTGGCGGCGTTCTTCGTCGGGCTCGTCGGGTACGCCGTCGCCAAGCGCCTGCGCGTGCCGCCGCTCATCGTGGTGGTCTCGTGCGTGGTCCCGATGCTGCCCGGCATCGCGATCTACCGCGGCCTCTCGCTCCTCGGCGAGGGCAGTCGCCGCGACACCTCGCTCGGCCTGGTCGCCATCATCGGCGCGGCCTCCGTGGCGCTGGCCATCGCGGCCGGGGTGATCCTCGGCGAGTACCTGGCCCAGCCGCTGGGCCGCGAGGTCCGACGCGTCGAGGACCGCCTGGTCGGTCCGCGGCTGGTGGGTCCTAGCAGCCTGCTCGGCCGGCGAGCCGGTCGAGCCATCGATCGGCGCACGCGCCGTCGAACGGAGGGTGCTCGCGACGAACCTGCGCCAGGACCCACGCGCAGGACTCCTCCGCAGCGGTGACCACCTCCGCCGGGTAGGCGTGGGTGAGCTGGTGCTCGGCGAACTCGTCCTCGTCGTCGACGAAGGTCACGCCCTCGGCGGTGCGCACGACGTCGAGGTCGAGGTCGACCGCCCGCAGCACCGCGCCGTCCCAGCGCGGGACGGTGGTGATGTCGACGTAGGTCGTGACGCGGTAGCCCGGGGCGTGGAAGGTGGCCACCCAGCCGGCGTCGGGTGGCACGAGCACGACCTGGTCGGTCGAGGACACGAACGTCGCGCCCGGGCGCGCCATCGTCGT
The DNA here is from genome assembly GCF_005954645.2 of Nocardioides sp. S-1144. Taxonomy (NCBI): domain Bacteria; kingdom Bacillati; phylum Actinomycetota; class Actinomycetes; order Propionibacteriales; family Nocardioidaceae; genus Nocardioides; species Nocardioides dongxiaopingii. The sequence goes on along the minus strand of NZ_CP040695.2, from coordinate 3,284,482 downwards.
GCCGGCGGGGATGCCGATCCAGTCGCCGTGCGCGTCGGAGCCGAGGTGCTGGGCGTCGAAGGCCCAGTGCGGCCGGTCGACCCACTTGGTCATCTCGACGCGGACGGCGTCGCCGGGGTGCAGGGGCATGCTCAGACGATGGTCGCCTTGTCGGGCACGACCTTCTTGGACGCGCGGGCGACGAGGTCCTGGTAGCGCGAGCCGGTGAGCTTGGCGAGGTGGTGCAGGGCGTGGGCGTCGATGCCGACGAGGACCCGCGCCTGGTTCCGCTCGATGCCGCGCACGATGATCGCCGCGGCCTTCTCCGGCGTCATCCGGGCCAGCTTCTTGTCGAACAGCCGCGCCGAGGCGGCGCCGTCCTCCTTCGCGGAGTACCGGGCGTTGCGGGCGATCGCGGTCTTGATGCCGCCGGGGTGGACGGCGGTGACGCCGACCGGGTGACCCGCGACCAGCATCTCCTCCCGCAGTGCCTCGGTCATCCCGCGCACGGCGTACTTGGAGGCGTTGTACATCGACTGGCCGGGCATCGAGATCAGCCCGAACAGCGACGACAGGTTGACGACGTGCCCGTCACCGCTGGCGATGAGGTGGGGGAGGAACTCCTTGGTGCCGTGCACGACACCCCAGAAGTTGATCCCCATGATCCAGTCCATGTCGCCGTACTCGAGGTCGGTCAGGTCGCCGGCCAGCGCGACGCCGGCGTTGTTGACCACGACGTTGACCCGGCCGAAGTCCTCGACGACGTCGAGGGCGTAGCGGGCGAACGCGTCGCGGTCGGCGACGTCGAGCCGGTCGCCGCGCACCTTCGCGACGCCGGCGGCCTCGACCAGGCGCACGGTCTCGGCGAGACCGGCCTCGTCGACGTCCGAGAGGGCGAGCAGCGAGCCCTGGGCCGCGGTGTGCAGCGCGAGGGCCCGGCCGATGCCGGAGCCGGCGCCGGTGATGACGACGACCTTGTCGTGGAGGGTCTTCATGCCTCGACGGTAGTGGCGCTATTGAACAATCGTCAATAGAGTGGGGGCGTGACCGGAGGCACGCAGGACCGCACCGCGGTGGGCAGGACGTCGAGGACCCGGCTCTCGCCGGCCGAGCGCCGCTCCCAGCTGCTCGACCTCGGCGTCACGCTGCTCGCGCACCGCTCGCTCGACGAGCTCAGCATCGAGGTCCTCGCCGAGGAGGCCGGCATCTCCCGCGGCCTGCTCTACCACTACTTCGGCAGCAAGCACGCCTTCCACGAGGCGGTCGTCCGGCGCGCGGCCGACGACCTCATCGCGCAGACCGCGCCGCCGTCGTCGGGGGACCCGCTCGAGCGGCTCGCGACGTCGATGGCGGCCTACCTCGCCTACGTGGAGGCCAGCTACGAGGGCTACCTGTCACTGGTCAAGGGTGCCCAGGGCGGCAACGAGACGCTCCGCGCGATCTACGACGAGGCCCGCGCGGCCCTCACCGACCGGATCTTCGTCGAGGACCAGGGCGGGGACGGCGGCGCACTCCTGCCCGACACCCCGGCCACCCGGCTGCTGGTGCGCGGCTGGTCGGCGATGGCCGAGGACGTCGTGCTGTCGTGGGTCGCCGCGCCCACCGGCGTCACCCGCGACGAGCTGCTGCACCTGCTGGCCACCTCGCTGCCGGCCCTCGTCGCCGCGTCCACGCCGACCCGTCAGTGATCACTGACGGGTCAGCGGGGGGTCGGGCGGAGGCGGAGGGTCAGGCCCCGGAGACGACCGCGGCGAGCTGGTCGAGGCCCCAGGCGAGGTCGGCCTCGGAGACCACGAGCGGGGGAGCGAGCCGGATGGTCGAGCCGTGGGTGTCCTTGGCCAGGACGCCGCGGGCCATCAGCGCCTCGCAGACCTCGCGACCGGTGCCGACCGCCGGGTCGACGTCGACGCCGGCCCACAGACCGCGGACCCGGACGCCGACGACACCGTGGCCGACCATCGCCTCGAGCCGCTCGCGCAGCATCTCGCCGAGCTCGGCCGAGCGGCGCTGGAAGTCACCGGTGGCGAGCAGGTCGACGACGGCGGAGCCGACCGCGCAGGCCAGGGCGTTGCCGCCGAAGGTCGAGCCGTGCTGGCCGGGCTTGAGCACGCCGAGGACGTCGCGGTCGGCCACCACGGCCGAGACCGGGACGATGCCGGCGCCGAGCGCCTTGCCGAGCACGTAGAGGTCGGGGACGACGTCCTCGTGGTCGCAGGCGAAGGTGCGGCCGGTCCGGCCCAGGCCGGCCTGGATCTCGTCGGCGGCGAAGAGGACGTTCTCCCGGGTGCAGGCCTCGCGGATGCCGGTCAGGTAGCCGGCCGGCGGGATGACCACGCCGCCCTCGCCCTGGATCGGCTCGACGAGCACGCCGACCGTGCGGGGCGTGATCGCGGCCTCGAGGGCCGCGAGGTCGCCGTACGGCACGGTGACGAAGCCGGGCGCGAACGGGCCGAAGCCGTCGCGGGCGTCGGGGTCGTCGGAGAAGCCGACGATGGTCGTGGTGCGGCCGTGGAAGTTGCCGCTGGCGACGATGATCTCGGCCTGGTCGGCCGCGACGCCCTTGACCTCGTAGCCCCACTTGCGCATCACCTTCAGCGCGGTCTCGACCGCCTCGGCGCCGGTGTTCATCGGCAGCACGAGCTCCTTGCCGCACAGGTCGCCGAGCTTGGCGGTGAAGTCGGCGAACTGGTCGTGCACGAAGGCGCGGCTGGTCAGGGTGAGCCGGTCGAGCTGGGCGTGGGCGGTCTCGAGGAGACGCGGGTGGGAGTGGCCGAAGTTCAGCGCGGAGTAGCCGGCGAGGAGGTCGAGGTAGCGGCGGCCGTCGACGTCGGTCATCCAGGCGCCCTCGGCGTGGGCGACCACGACGGGGAGCGGGTGGTAGTTGTGGGCCGTGCGGGCCTCGGCGCGGGTGAACTCGGCGGCGGCGCCCGGCTCGGTGTGCTCGGTCTGCTCCGTCAGCGACGCGGTCATGGTCACTCCTCTCCTCGGGGTCTCAGCCCACGGTAGGGGCTGTCCCCAAGATTGTCAGACAATTCTCGCTCGGACGAATCCGGGATCCGCTCAACCTCACCGCCCGGACCGGCGTAGGGACGGGTGAGACAGTGCGACGACGCAGCGGGTGACGCGGAGGAAACGATGACGACGAGACGAGACCAGGAGTTCGAGGAGTTCGTCCTCGCCGCCTGGCCCCGGCTGAGGCGGGCGGCCTACCTGCTCGCCCACGACAGCCACGACGCCGAGGACCTGGTCCAGACGGCGCTGACCCGCAGCTACGCCCGGTGGTCGGCGGTGCGGAAGGAGGGTGCCTACTCCTACGTGCACCGAGCCCTGGTCAACGCCTACATCGACACCACCCGGCGACGCCGCCCGGTGCCGGTCGAGCACGTGCCCGAGCGGGCCACCGACGACGACGACACGTTCGAGGACCGCAGCGAGCTGGTCGACCTGCTCGCCCGGCTCACCCCGCGGGAGCGCTCGATCATCGTCTACCGCTACTACCTGGACACCCCGGAGAAGGAGGTCGCCGAGCGTCTCGGCGTCGCCCCCGGCACCGTCCGCAGCACCGCCTCGCGCGCCCTGGCCCGGGTCCGCGCCGACCAGGAGAGGAACCCCCGATGAACCAGCAGACCGACCTCCCCGACGACGACGCGATGGCGCGCCTGGTCGCGGCGGACCCGACCACCCCGACCCCGCCCGACCTCGCCGCGCTGCGCGCCGGCGGACGCCGCCTGGTGCGACGCCGGCGCCTCGCCGTCGGCGCGGCCGCCGCGGCCGTGGTGCTGGCGGTCGCGGTGCCGCTGGCGGTCGTCGGCGGACCGGACGGGGCGGCGCCCGACTCGGGCCCCGCTGCCCCCTCCAGCACCCGGCCCGACCCGAGCACGGCCCCGACGACCGGCCCGACGACGGCCACGACCCCGCCGGACGCCGGGGCCACCGACAACGTCGACCCCCCGCCGCCGGGCACGGTGGAGCCGGTCCGGGTGCCGATCCCCGGCGGCGGCCGGTTCTCCGGTGAGTGGGAGGAGGGCGAGATCCTGGGCGAGATGGTCGAGCTCGGCGACTACTACGGCTACGAGCAGGTGCTCTACGCCGCGGCCACCGGGCCCGGGGCCGCCGACGCCTGCCTCTCGCTCGGCGTCCGCTACCAGGGTCGGATCCTGCGCCTGTTCTGCGCGACCGCGCCGGCCGCCGACACCAGCGAGCGGTTCGTCATGTGGGGCGGCATGCGCGAGGAGCCCGGCGTGGTCGACACCGTCGAGGGGCCGGGTTACGTGCTGGTCGGATCGGTTCCCGGGGACGCCGAGGTGTCGATCTCGGCGCAGGGGCAGGCGACCCGACCGGTCACCACGGCGCGCACCGACGTCGTCCCGGGCTACACCGTCTTCGTCGACCAGGCGCCGTGGGTCGAGTCGTGGGACGAGCTGCAGCTGGCCCCGCTGACCGTGACCACCGACGGCGACCTGAGCTTCGACGTGCGCCGCCGCAGCTACGTCAGCTGAGCGCGCCCCGTCGTCGGGGATCCCCGTCGTCCGGGATCCCCGACGACCGGGATCCCTTTCGTCCGGGATCCCCGTCTTCCGGGGTCCCGGTCGAGCCAGGCGTCAGTCGAGCCGGACGTCGACCAGGGTGTCCCCGGGCGCACTGGTGAGCCGCACGGTCCCACCGTGCGCGGTCACGATCGCCTCCACCAGCGCCAGGCCGAGGCCGACGCCGCCCTCGCGGTGACGGGAGACGTCGGCGCGGGCGAACCGCTCGAAGGCGTGGGGGAGGACCTCGGGGTCGAAGCCGGGGCCGTCGTCGTGGACGCTGAAGCCGCCGCGGCGCGCGGTGACGGTGACGGTGGTGCCGGGCGGGGTGTACCTGCGGGCGTTGGTCAGCAGGTTCGTCAGCACCTGGTGCAGCCGGTCGGCGTCACCCTCGACCTCGACGGCCTCGTCGGGCAGGTCCAGGCGCCAGTGGTGCTCGGGGCCGACGACGCGGGCGTCCGCGACCGCCTCCAGCAGGAGCCGGGTCAGGTCGACCGGGTCGCGTCGGAGGGGCCGGCCCGAGTCGAGGCGGGCCAGCAGCAGCAGGTCCTCCACCAGGGCGGTCATCCGCTTCGACTCGTCGGCGACCTTCGTCAGCGCGGTCGCCGCGACCGCGGTGTCGTCGGGTCGTCGGCGGGCCAGCTCGGTGTATCCGGCGATCGTCGTGAGCGGCGTGCGCAGCTCGTGCGAGGCGTCGGCGACGAACTGTCGCACCCGCTGCTCGCTCGCGTGCCGCGCGTCGAGCGAGCCCTCGACGTGCGCCAGCAGGGTGTTGAGGGCGGCGCCGACCTGCCCGACCTCGGTGCGCTCGTCGGTCAGGTGGGCCGGCACCCGCTCGGTGACGCCGATCTCGCCCGACTCCAGCGGCAGCGCCGCGACGGTGTGCGCGGTCTCGGCGACCTCGCGCAGCGGACGCAGCTGGCGCCGCACGAGGAGCAGGCTGCCGGCCAGCGCGAGCACCCCGCCGACGACGATGAGCACGACCTCGCCGAGGACGAGGGTCCGGACCGCGTCGCCCACCTCGTCGGCCGGCAGGCCGGTCACGACGACCTTGTCACCGAGGTCGATCGCGACCACCCGGTAGGCGCCGAGGCCGGGCAGGTCGACGCCACGGACCCGGCCGTCGGCGGGCACGTCGGCCAGGACGTCCACGACGTCGTCGCCGACGGCGACCTCCGCGGTCCAGCTCGCGCCGGACCGCTCGCTGAGGACCAGCGCCTGCGGGGCCCGCCCCTCCTCGAGCTCGGCGGTGACCGTGCCGACCTCGGTCCCCAACCGGGGTGCGGGTCGGCCGCCGGGGTCGCCGAAACCGGGTCCGTCGCCACCCGGCCCGAGCGCCCGCTGGCTCGAGTCGGCGACGTCCTGGTCGAGCTGGTGGGTGAGGTAGGCGCGCATCGCCAGCGCGGTGGCGCCGCCGACGAAGACCGAGACGAGCACGACGAGCGCGACGGCGGTGCCGACCAGTCGCGCGGTGAGCGAGGCGAAGCGGTCCCTCACGGCGCCGGCTTCAGGACGTACCCGGCGCCGCGCATCGTGTGGATCATCGGGTCGCGGCCGGCGTCGACCTTCTTGCGCAGGTAGGAGATGTAGAGCTCGACGACGTTGGCCTGGCCGCCGAAGTCGTAGTTCCAGACGCGGTCGAGGATCTGGGCCTTGCTCAGCACCCGCCTCGGGTTGCGCATGAGGAAGCGCAGCAGCTCGAACTCGGTGGCGGTGAGCGTGATCTCCGCGCCCGCGCGCCGCACCTCGTGGCTGTCCTCGTCGAGGGTGAGGTCGCCGACGGCGAGCACCGACGACGTCGCCGCCTGCTGGGCGCCGGAGCGGCGCATCAGCGCGCGCAGCCGGGCCACGACCTCCTCGAGCGAGAACGGCTTGGTGACGTAGTCGTCACCGCCGGCGGTGAGCCCGGCGATCCGGTCCTCGACGGCGTCGCGCGCGGTGAGGAACAGCACCGGGACGTCGGGGTGCGTGCCGCGCATCCGGCGCAGCACCTCGAGGCCGTCGAGGTCCGGCAGCATCATGTCGAGCACCACGGCGTCGGGCTCGGTCGCCCGCGCCGCCGCCACGGCCCGGGTGCCGGTGTGGGCGGTCTCGACCTGCCAGCCCTCGTAGCGCAGCGCCATCGAGATCAGCTCGGCGATGTTGACCTCGTCGTCGACCACGAGCACCCGGACCGGCGACCCGTCGGGACGGGTGAGGCGGGGGACGACGTCGGGTGCGGCAGCCATGACGACACTGTGGACCGGCTGTCTGTGTGTTGGCTGTGAACGCGCTGGGCGCAGCGGGTGGCTTCAGGCGCGCCGGTAGCTGCTCGGCGGGACGCCGACCAACGCGGTGAAGTCGCGCGCGAAGTGCGCCTGGTCGTACCAGCCGTGGGCGGCGGCGAGGTCGGCCATCGAGCCGTCGTAGCCGGAGTCGAGGACGGTGACGACGTCGTGCATCCGGTAGCGGGCCAGCACCCACTTGGGCCCGACGCCGACGTAGCGCGCGAAGAGCCGCTCCAGGGCGCGCCGCGAGAGCCCGTGTCGCTCGGCGACGTCGTCGACCCGCAGGAGGGTGCGGTCGCCGAGCATCGCCTCGACGAGGTGGAGCAGCCGGTTGTGGGCCGGGTCGACCGTCTCGGGCACCAGGGGGCGCACGGCCGCTGCGGCGACCTTTGTCGCGTCGGCCGCCGGCGTGCCGGGGGCCAGGCCGGCGAGCACGTCGAGCACCCCGCGCGGCAGCAGCTCCGCTGCCGGTGCGGTGCGGTCGACCCACGCCCGCGCGTCGGCGCCGGTGAGGGCAACGAGGCCGCCGGGTCGCAGCTTGACCCCGTGGACCCAGCCCGAGCCGGTGACCTCCACCTCGAAGCGCCGGGTCGTGACCCCGGTGACGAGCACGACCTCGCCGCCGGCCGCCGCCCGCGCGGCCCCGTGCTCGACGGTGAGGTTGCAGGCCGGGTGGGGGATCACCGCGCTCGGGTACGCCGTGTGCTCGGGGAGGTCCCAGGCGAGCGTCCAGTGGTACTCGACCCAGGGGGCGAGGTCGGCCGGCGTCTCGGTGCGCTCCATGGTGACGTGGCGGGCGAACTCCTCGGGGCGCAGGATCCCGGCCCGCGTCGACGTCGCATTTCTCCTAGCCGCCACCCCACGATCGTAGGGACGATCGGGGACATGACCTCGACACCGGCGACCGCCGTGCTCAAGATGACCACCCTCGACTGTGCCGACGTCCGCGCCGAGGCGGCGTTCTGGTCGGCCCTGCTGGGCTGGGACGTCGCCCACGTGCAGGACGAGTACGCCATGCTGACCGACCCCACCGGTGCCTCGCCGGCGCTCGGCCTCGGGCAGGTGCCGGACCACCGGCCGCCGTCCTGGCCCGACGAGGGCGGCGGCAAGCAGTTCCACCTCGACCTCGCCTGCGACGACGTGGCGGCGACCGAGGAGCGGGCGCTCGGGCTCGGCGCCGCCCTCGCGGACCCCCAGCCCGGCGAGACCTGGCGGGTGCTGCTCGACCCCGCCGGCCACCCGTTCTGCCTCACCGACGCCTCGCGGTGGTAGCCGGCTGGCAGCCGGCGCACGTCGTCCGCACAGGCTCCTGACAGGTCCGCGACCGACGGTGGGGCCATGGACGACACCCGCCACCAGCCTCCCGTGCCCGCCGCCGACCAGCCCGCAGCCGACCAGCCGCTCGCCGCCGACCAGCCTGCCGCCGCCGACGGCTCCCCGGACGCCCCGCCGGCGGCCACCGAGACGCCGGCCGCACCGGCGCGGACCCCGCTGCGGGACCGGGTCCTCGGCCTGCGCGGCGTCGTCGCCGTCGCCCTGGCCGCGCTCATCCTCGGTGGGCTCGGCGGCGCCGCGATCGGCGCGCTGGCCGGCGGCGACGACGACCGGCACGGTCCCGGCGGGCCCGGCGGCGGCCCGGGCGGCCAGGGCGGGCAGCTCCCGCCCGGCCGGAACCTCCAGCCCGGCGAGCAGGGCCGGCTGCCCGGCGGCGGCCCGCCGCCCGGCACCGCCCCGGACGACACCCAGCCCGACACCCAGCCCGACTCGTCGGGTGACACGGGCGGCTCCACCACCTGAGGCGGTGGGTCCGGGCTACTGCCGGGTGGCCATCACGATCGCCACGACGGCGGCGATCACCGCGAGGGCCGCGACCACGGCGGCCGCGATCTTCAGCGCGCTGTAGGGACGGTCGCCGATCACCTTGCCGGTGTTGGCGTTGACCAGCACCTGGTAGGTCTTGCCGCCGTAGAGGTAGGTGGCGATCCACAGCGGCATGAGGACGAGCTTGAACATCGCCCGCGAGTAGGTGACGTCCATCTCGGAGATCCGCTGCTCGTCGCCGCCGATGTCGCGCTCGACGTCCTGGCGGATCACCTCGCGCATCGCGCCGCGGGCCTCCTCGGAGCCGGCCTGCGGGTCGACGTCGTAGCGGACGGCGGAGTAGCCGGTGAGGTACTCGGGCTGGAAGGGCCGCGCCTCCGAGAGCGTCCAGGGGCCCATCTTCTCGAGCTGCTCGCGGTCGAGGTGGTGGCTGGCGACCACGACGACGTCGTCGAAGGAGCGGTCGACGCTGCCGGCGGCCCCCCGCCAGCGGGTCCGCCGCTCGCGGTAGGTCTCGGTGCGGGACCCGCCCTTGCCGTCGGAGACCCGCCGGGTCCTCGTCACGTAGTAGTGGTCGCCGCGCTGGCCGCGGTAGTCGGTGTCGGTGTGGGCGTCGAAGGTCCAGTGCGGCAGGTAGGTGCCGCGCAGACCCTCGGTCGAGCCGACCCGCTTGAGCGCGGTCGGCGCGAACCGGCGCGAGCCGACCCACGTGCGGAAGTTCTCCCGCGCCCCGTTGCGGTCGACGTGGAACGGGAGCACCGCCTCCGGCTCGACGAGGCCCTCCTGCTTGGTGACGGCGACCAGCGCGCCGCTGCAGAACTGGCAGGTCGAGGCCAGGTCCGTGCTCTCCGACCGGGCGCCGCAGTTGCCGCACTCGAGCTCGACGGCGGCCAGCGACGCGACGCTGAGCCCGCCGTGCCGGGCGACCCACTCGTCGAAGGAGTGCTCGGTGATCGTCGCCTCCGACGGCGCGATCTCCTGCTGGGCTCCGCACGAGCCGCACCGCAGCGACGTCGTGCCCGGGGCGTACGCCGTCTGGGCGCCGCAGCTGGGGCAGACCGCGCTCAGGTGCTCGTCACCGACCTCGTGGTCGAGCATGCCGTCGGTGTCACCCGTCTCGTCGGCGCCGCCGGGGTGCCCGGGCTGCGCCGGCTCCGGTGGCTCGGGGTCGGAGAAGGGCAGGGGAGGAGGGGCGCCGGTGCCGGACATCGCGTCGTCCTCAGGCGCTCGGCGGCAGCGGCGGCGGGGTCGCCGGGAACAGCGCCCGGATCTCCGCGACGTCGCTCGCCGGCGTCCAGGCCTCCATGCCGTCGCGCCACACGAGCGTCTCGCGGGTCAGCTCACCCGCGGCGACCCGCTCCTGCAGCTCGGACCGGTCGAGGGGTCCGACCTGCTGGCCGCCGATCGCGACGAAGAAGGCCGACGACGTGGTCGGCAGCGGCGGTGGCGCGGCGGCCGCGGCGGCCGGGGCGGCAGCCGGGGCAGCCGCCGGCGGCGGGGCGGGCGGCTGGGCCTGCGGTGCGAGGGCGCCGGCCATCTGCTGGCCGAGCGCGACACCGACGCCGAGGCCGACCCCCTCGCCGGCGCCACCGGGGTTGTTGGCGGCGTCGCCGATGGCGGTCGCGGCCTGGAACTTGGCGTACTGGTCGAGGTTGCCGAGCACGCCCATCGACGTGCGCTTGTCGAGGACCTCCTCGACCTCCTTCGGGAGCGAGATGTTCTCGATGACGAAGCGCGGGATCTCGATGCCCATCGAGCCGAGCTGCTCGGACAGGGTGAGCGCGAGCTGGTCGGCGATGCCCTGCTGGTTGGCCGCGAGGTCGAGCATCGGCACGTTCGCCTGGGCCAGCGCCGTGCCGAGCTGGGAGACGATCGACTGGCGCAGGAACTCCGAGACCTCCTCGGTGCGGAACTGCGGGTCGGTGCCGACCAGCTCGCGCAGCAGCTTCGCGCCGTCGGTGATCCGCAGCGCGTAGGTGCCGAACGCCCGCAGCCGCACCATCCCGAACTCCGCGTCGCGCAGCGTGACGGGGTTCTGGGTGCCCCACTTCATGTCGGTGTACTGGCGGGTGCCGACGAAGTAGACCTCGGCCTTGAAGGGCGAGTCGAAGCCGTACTTCCAGCCCTTGAGGGTAGAGAGGATCGGCAGGTTCTTCGTCTCCACCGAGTGGGTGCCCGGCCCGAAGACGTCGGCGATCTCGCCCTCGTTGACGAACACGGCCTGCTGGCCCTCGCGCACGACCAGCCGGGCGCCGTTCTTGATCTCGTTGTCGTGGCGCGGGAAGCGCCACACGAGGGTGTCGCGACTGTCGTCGAGGAACTCGATGATGTCGATGAACTCGCCGCGGATGGCATCCATCAGGCCCATGGGGTTGTCGCCTCTCTCGTGCAGTCGGTCGTGCCGTCGGTCGTGTCGCCGGTCGTGCTGTCGTCCGGTACGAGACCGTAGTCGACCGCGTCCGGGTGCTGCCCTCTTATCCACTCGACGCCCTCACCACACCACCGGGCAGAATGGAGGCACCATGTCCTCCCCGCCTGCCGAGCGTCGCGTCGAGCTCGGCATCACCTATCCGCCCGAGCTCCCGGTGAGCCAGCGGCGCGACGACATCGCGGCCGCGATCCGCGACCACCAGGTCGTCATCGTGGCCGGCGAGACCGGGTCGGGGAAGACCACCCAGCTGCCGAAGATCTGCCTCGAGCTCGGCCGCGGCCCCGGTGGTCGCGGGGGGCTCATCGGCCACACCCAGCCCCGGCGGATCGCCGCCCGCTCGGTCGCCGAGCGGATCGCCGCCGAGCTCGGGACCACGATCGGTGACCCCGACAGCATCGTGGGCTACCAGGTGCGCTTCACCGACCGGACCTCGCGCGCGGGCCGGGTCAAGGTGATGACCGACGGCATCCTGCTGGCCGAGCTGCAGCGCGACCGCCAGCTGCGCAGGTACGACACGCTCATCATCGACGAGGCCCACGAGCGCAGCCTCAACATCGACTTCCTGCTGGGCTACCTCAAGCGGCTGCTGCCGCGGCGTCCCGACCTGAAGCTGATCATCACCTCGGCGACCATCGACGTCGAGCGCTTCGCCCGGCACTTCGGCGGCGCCCCCGTCGTGGAGGTCTCGGGCCGCACCTACCCCGTCGAGGTGCGCTACCGCCCGCTCGTCGACGTGATGGAGGACGACGAGGAGGGCGAGCCGATCGTCCGCGACCAGACCGAGGCGATCGTCGACGCCGTCAAGGAGCTCGGCGCCGAGGGACAGGGCGACGTCCTGGTCTTCCTGCCCGGCGAGCGCGAGATCCGCGACACCGCCGACGCGCTCTCGACCGCGCTCGGCGAGCGCGGGCCCGAGATCGTGCCGCTGTACTCCCGGCTCTCGGCCGCCGAGCAGCACCGCGTCTTCGCCGCGCACAGCGGACGCCGCGTGGTGCTGTCCACCAACGTCGCCGAGACCTCGCTGACGGTGCCGGGCATCCGCTACGTCGTCGACACCGGCGTCGCCCGGATCTCGCGCTACTCGGTGCGCACCAAGGTGCAGCGGCTGCCCATCGAGCCGATCAGCCAGGCCTCGGCCAACCAGCGCTCCGGCCGTTGCGGCCGCGTCGCCGCCGGCATCGCGATCCGTCTCTACTCCGAGGAGGACTTCGAGTCCCGCCCCGAGTTCACCGAGCCCGAGATCCTGCGCACCAACCTCGCCTCCGTCATCCTCCAGATGACCTCCCTCGGCCTCGGCGACGTCGCCCGGTTCCCCTTCGTCGAGCCCCCCGACCGCCGCAACGTCCAGGCCGGCGTCCAGCTGCTCGAGGAGCTCAACGCGGTCGTGGTCGGCGCCGGGCCGCAGGCCGGCTCCGAGGCGCCCCCCGACGACCGGCCCCGAGGTCGCCGGCGGGGTGGGAGCGACCGTCAGGAGGGGTCCGGGCGGGGGCGCCAGGACGGCCCCCGGCTCACCGAGACCGGACGACGCCTCGCGCGGCTGCCGATCGACCCCCGGCTGGCCCGGATGATCCTGGAGGCCGAGCGGCTGGGGTGCGTGCGCGAGGTGGTCGTGATCGCGGCCGCGCTGAGCCTGCAGGACCCCCGCGAGCGGCCGGCGGAGCAGCGGCCGCAGGCCGACCAGCAGCACGCCCGGTTCAAGGTGGAGGGCTCGGACTTCCTCACCTGGCTCGAGCTGTGGCGCTACCTCAAGCAGCAGCAGCGCGACCTGAGCAGCAGCGCGTTCCGGCGGATGTGCAAGCGCGAGTTCCTCAACTACCTGCGCGTGCGGGAGTGGCAGGACTTCGAGTCGCAGCTGCGCCAGGTCTGCAAGGAGATGAAGATCGACGTCGGCCAGCCCGCCGACACCCCCGACGCCGACGGCATCCACCAGGCCCTCCTGTCGGGGCTGCTCAGCCACGTCGGCCTGCTCGAGGAGCGCGAGAAGGAGAAGCCCGGCGCCCGGTCGGGCGCCGGCGGCCAGGGCGGGCGTCGTCCGATGCGCGAGTACGTCGGCGCCCGCGGCGCCCGGTTCGTGATCTTCCCCGGCAGCGGCCTGGCGAAGAAGGCCCCGGCGTTCCTCATGGCCGGCGAGCTCGTCGAGACCGGCCGGCTCTGGGCCCGCCAGAACGCCGCGATCGAGCCCGAGTGGGCCGAGCGGCTCGGCGCGCACCTGGTCAAGCGCACCTACTCCGAGCCGCACTGGTCGAGGAAGCGCGCGGCCGTGATGGCCCACGAGCGGGTCACCCTGTACGGCGTCCCGCTCGTCGCCGACCGGCTCGTGCAGTTCGGCACCATCGACCGGGCGCTCGCGCGCGAGCTCTTCATCCGCCACGCGCTGGTCTACGGCGAGTGGTCGACGCGGCAGAAGTTCTTCACCCGCAACCTCGAGCTGCTCGAGGAGGCCGCCGAGCTCGAGCACCGCGCCCGGCGCCGGGGGATCGTCGTCGACGAGCACACCCTGTTCGACTTCTACGACGCCCGCGTCGGTCCCGACGTCGTCAGCGGCGCGCACTTCGACTCCTGGTGGAAGCGCGAGCGACAGCGCCGCCCCGAGCTGCTCACCTTCGACCTCGACATGCTCACCCACGACTCCGCGGACGCCGTCCGCGAGGCCGACTTCCCGAGCAGCTGGCACGGCGACAGCCCGGCCGGCGGTGGCCGCGAGGGCCTGACCTTCCCGATCAGCTACCACTTCGAGCCGGGGTCGGCCGAGGACGGCATCACCATCGACGTGCCCGTCGCGACGCTCAACCAGGTCAGCGACGGCGACTTCTCCTGGAACGTGCCCGGCCTGCGCGAGGAGCTGGTCACCTCCCTGATCCGCAGCCTGCCCAAGAACCTGCGCGTCGCGCTCGTGCCCGCCCCCGACCGGGCCCGGTCCTTCCTCGGCGAGGTGCCGGCCGGGGAGGAGCCGCTGCTCGACGCGCTCGAGCGGTGGGTCCGCGCGACCACCGGGGTCGTCGTCCCGCGGGAGGCGTGGGACTGGAGCCGCGTCGCGGAGCACCTGCGGCCGACCTACCGCGTCGTCGACGACGCCGGGGCCGAGCAGGCCCGCGGCAAGGACCTCGAGGCGCTCAAGGCGCCGTTGCGACCCCAGTTCGCGGCCGCCCTCGACGAGGTCGCGCACGAGAGCGGCCTGGCCCGCACCGGCGAGACCACCTGGACCTTCGGCACCATCCCGCCCGCGATCACCGAGCGCCGCGCCGGTCACGAGGTGACCGCCCACCCGGCCCTGGTCGACGAGGGCGCGAGCGTCGGGCTGGCCGTCGTCGGGTCGCTCGAGGAGGCCGAGGCCCGGCACCGCCTCGGCGTGCGCCGCCTGCTCGCCCTGGTCGTCCCCGACCCGACCGCACGGGTCCTCGGCGGGCTCGACAACCTCCAGAAGCTCGGCCTGGCCGGCTCGCCCTACCCGACGGTCGCCGACCTGCTCGCCGACTGCCGCACCGCCGTCCTCGGCGACGTCGTCGACGCCCGCCCGCCCGTGCGCGACGAGGCCGGGTTCGCCGCGCTCGTCGCGGCGGCGTCGGTCGAGCACGAGGCAGCGGTGCGGGCGACCGTCGCCGACGTCATCGGGGTGCTCGACCACTGGCGGACCACCGACAAGGCGCTCGGGGGCCGCGCCGACATGGCCCAGCTGCCGGCGCTCACCGACATGAAGGCGCAGCTGGACCGGCTCGTCGTCCGGGGCTTCGTCGGCGAGGCCGGCGCGCTGCGGCTGCGCCGCTACCCGACCTACCTGCGGGCCCTCGAGGTGCGCCGCGCCCGGCTCGACGAGGGCGGCGCGGCCGTCGTCCGCGACCGGCAGCACCTCGACCAGGTGGCCTCGCTGCAGGAGGCCTACCTGCACCGCCTCGCCGCGCTGCCGCCCGGCCGCCCCGCCGACGCCCGGCTGCGCCAGGTCCGCTGGATGCTCGAGGAGTACCGCGTCTCGCTGTGGGCCCAGCAGCTGGGCACCGACGGCCCGGTCAGCGACCAGCGCATCCGCAGGGCGCTGGGCTCGTAGGGGCTCAGCCGGGCGCGACCGACCAGCCCAGCTCGTCGGCGATCCCGCCGGCGGCGTCGGCGGCGATCGCGCAGGTGTCGGCCTCCCGGCCGTGGGCCGAGACGTCGACGGTGACCCAGGCCGGCTCGGTCGGCAGGTACAGCGAGCAGGAGCCCCCGGCGAGCGTCGTCACGTACGCCGCGTCGCCGTCGACCTCGTAGGGGTCGGTGATCGAGTCCTCGCCCTCGGTCTCGGTGAACACGCCCGGCAGCGGCGGGTCGAACAGCGCGACGCGGAGGTCACCCGGCGTCGTCTCGTCGCCCCAGCTGCACTCGGTCCGGTTCGCCCGCGCGAGTGCGGGCGGGACGTCGTCGGGGGCGTCGGCCTCGATGTCGTCGGCGCTCAGCGGCTCCGGCGCGACGGCGCCGGGCTCGTCGAAGACCTGCTCCAGGATCCCGTCGGGCAGCAGCGCGCACACGTCGGTGTCCAGCCAGGCCTCGCGCTCCGCGCCGCCGCCGGCCCCGCCGCCACCACCGCCGCCGTCGTCCTCGCCGGAGGAGCAGCCGGCCAGGGCGAGGACGACGGCCAGCAGGGTCGCGACGGCGGGGGCGCAGGGACGGCGCATGGCGACGACCGTTCCCCGGTCGCGGGCCCCCGAACCCCGCCGTGCGTAGCCTGGTGGGGTGCCCGAACCCACCCCCGAGCCCCGTCCGCGCCAGCGCGCGCACCAGCGTCCGCTGGCCCGCTGGTCGGCGTACTTCGACGACTTCGAGGGCGGCGCGGACCCGGCGCTGGTCAGCGAGGCGGCCGACCGGGCGGCGACGCTGCTCGTGCGCGGCGCCCGCCACGTCGACGACGACGCCGTCGCCGAGCGGCTGCTCCACCTCGCCGACACCGAGGGCATCGAGACGGTCGCCGAGGTCTGGGCCGGCTCGCCGGCCGACTCGCTCGCGGGCTGCCTGTGGCGGCTCTACCTGCTGCGGTCCTGGGTGCACGCCGACCCCCTGCGCGTCGCCCGCGAGTACGACGCCGGCCGGTCCCGCGCCCAGGTCGCCGAGGTCGTCGCCGGCGTCGCCGACCCGCCCGGGCCCGCCGAGCTGCGCGCGATGGTCGACGACGTCCTGCGCGGCATCGCCGGCGGCGACTTCGCCGACGTCCTCCTGCGCGCGGCCGCCTTCGGCCGGGTCGTGGCCACCGGTCGCGCGATCCTCGCCGAGACCTCCGAGCCCGACGTGCGCCGGATGCTCGGCCTCGCCGAGCAGCTCGAGGTCGCCGCCGGCCTCGAGCTCGACGGCCGGCTGTCCTGAGACCGGACTCACAGCGCGTCGACCGCCTGGGGAGGAGCCCTGGGGAATGGCCGCCGGGCGGGTAGGGTTGTGCAGGTCGAGCACGTCGGGCTGTGGCAGCCCCGGGTCCCAACACAAGCCGCTACGAGCGGCCACGCGCCGTGAGGCGCTCCCGGTCCGGCGTGCTCGACGCTTCCTCCCCCGGAGTCGGCGAGGCTGCCCGTCCGTGGTGGTCGGCCGGGGTGTCGGTGGTGGTCGGTAGGGTGTCGCAGCACGGTCGCCGCACCCGAGGAGCACGATGAGACGACGCCTGAGCCGTCGGCTCGCCCTGGCCCTGGCGGCCGTCCTGGTGACGTCCCTGGCCGCGTGCGACCAGCAGGCCGACGACGAGCCGCCGCCCGGCCCGGTGACGCTGCGCTTCGGGGTGTTCGGCAGCGACGAGGAGGTCGCGGCCTACCAGGCCGTGGTCGACGGCTACAACGCGCAGGCCGTCAGCACCGAGGTCGAGCTCGAGTCGTGGCCCGACAGCGCCGCGCTCGCCGCCGCGCTCGACGCGGGCGACGCCGCGCCCGACATCTTCCTGACCGCCCGCCGCGACCTGCGGGGCATCGTCGACGCCGGCCACAACGCGCCGCTGTTCGACCTGTTGGAGGCGCGCGACATCAGCTACGGCGACGGCTACTCCCAGACCGGCATCGAGGCGTTCTCCTCCGACGACGACCTCCAGTGCATGCCCTACTCGGTCTCGCCGATGGTCATCTACTACAACACCGACCTGATCGACTTCGAGGCGATGCGCGAGCGCGGCCTGCCGGCGCCCGACGACGAGCTGGAGGGCTGGACGTTCGAGGAGTTCGAGGCCGCCGCCGCCTACGCCACCCGCCCGCGCGGCAACGTCAAGGGCGTCAGCGTCGAGCCCCGGCTGCGCAGCCTGGCGCCGTTCCTCTACTCCGGGGGCGGACGGCTCTTCGACGACGACGCCGACCCGACGTCGCTGGCCCTCTCGGCCGACGAGAACGTCGAGCCCCTCACCACCACGCTCGAGCTGCTGCGCGGATCGCTCACCCTGACCCCCGACCAGCTGGCCCGGGCCACCCCGCGCGAGTGGTTCGAGCGCGGCAAGCTCGCCATGATCGAGGGCTACCGCGAGATCACCCCCGAGCTGCGCGAGGTCGACGGCCTCGACTTCGACGTGATGCCGATGCCCACCCTCGGCGCCCCCGCCACCATCGCCGAGATCAGCGGCCTGTGCCTGGCACCGGGCGAGCGGGTCCAGCAGGCCGCCGACTTCCTCGTCCACGCCATCTCCGACACCAGCGTCGCGACCGTCGCGCGGGCCGGCCACACCGTGCCGGCCAACCTGACCGTCGCCCGCTCCGACGCGTTCCTGCAGCCCGGCGAGCTGCCCGCGCACGCGGGGGTCTTCAACGCCAGCGCGCAGAACATCGTGCTGCTGCCCGTCATCGAGGAGGGCCTCGAGCTCGACGAGGCGGTCCGGCCGCTGGTCGAGGAGATGCTCAACGGCAGCGTCATCGACCCGCCGAGCCTGACCGCCGAGATCGACGAGGTGTCCCGCTCGGTGCTCGACCCCGACTACGAGCCGGAGCCGTCCGACTCGTCGTCCTGACCCTCGGGCGCCTCGGCGGCCGCGGGAGTCTCGGGTGCCTCGGGTGCCGTCTCCGGGGGAGTCTGGGCCGACCGGTCCGCCTCCAGGACGGCGGTCACGATGACCGGTGCGGTCAGCGCCACCTGCCACGCCCGCGCCCCGAGCGCGGTGAGCTGGTCGACGACGGCGTCGAGCAGGTCACCGGGGTCGCGGGTCGCGGGCGGCGACCAGAGCGTGCGCCGCAGCGTGTCGGGGGTCAGCAGGTTCTCGACCGGGATGGAGTGCTGCGCCGACAGCGCCAGCACGGCCTCGCGGGCCAGCTGCAGCCGGACGGCGGCGACCGGGTCCTTCTCCGCCCAGGCGCGCGGCACCGGCGGGCCGTCGCCGCGCGGCGACCGGCTGGGCAGGTCGTCCTCGTCGAGCTCGGCGGCCTCGGTGAGCGCGTCGACCCAGCGGGCGGCGTACCGCTCGGCGCCGCGGCCGTGGAAGCCCTTGACCCCCTGCAGCTCGGCGCGGTCGGCGGGCATGGCGACGGCGGCCGCGACGATCGCGGCGTCGGGGATGATCCGTCCCGGGGTGACGTCGCGGCGCTCGGCGAGCTCGTCGCGGGTCTCCCACAGCGCCTTGACCGCCGCGAGGGCGCGGCGGCCGCGGACCCGGTGCAGCCCCGAGGTGCGGCGCCACGCGTCGACCCGCGGGGTCGGGGTGAAGCTGCGCAGCGCGTCGAACTCCTGGCGCGCCCACTCGGCCTTGCCGGTCTCCTCGAGCTCGGCGGCCAGCAGGTCGCGCAGCTCGACCAGCACCTCGACGTCGAGGGCGGCGTACTCGAGCCACGACTCCGGGAGCGGGCGCGTCGACCAGTCGGCGGCCGAGTGCTCCTTCTTCATCCGGAAGCCGACGAGGGTCTCGACCAGCGTCGCGAGCCCGACCCGCGGGTAGCCGAGCAGCCGGCCGGCGAGCTCGGTGTCGAACAGCGCCGAGGGGTACAGGCCGACCTCGGTGAGGCACGGCAGGTCCTGGGTCGCGGCGTGCAGGATCCACTCGGTGCCCTCGAGCGCCTCGGCCAGCGGGGCGAGGGAGTCGAAGGCCACGGGGTCGACCAGGCCGGTGCCGCTGCCGTTGCGGCGCAGCTGGATCAGGTAGGCGCGCCCGGAGTAGCGGTAGCCCGAGGCGCGCTCGGCGTCGATCGCCACCGGGCCGGTGCCGGCCGCGAGCCGCGCGCAGTACTCGACCAGCGCCGCCTCGGTGTCGATGAGCGGCGGCAGCCCGTCGGCGAGGAGCAGCAGCGGCGCGGGCGGCGCCTCGGGCTCGGCGGGCGCCTCGTCGACGTCCTCGGGGGTCGTCCCGGGGGCCTCGAGGTCCTCGGGCAGGGGAGTGTCGGCGGGCGTGGTCATCGGCCGGGGGTGCCGCGCTGGCCGCGACGGCTCGGGAGCACGACGACGCCGTCGGGCACCGGCTCGAGACCGGACGCCGCGCACAGCAGCTCGCCCCAGGCCTCCACGTGCGGGGTGATGTCGAACCCGGCCGGGCCGCCGGGACCGTCGGGGGCGGCGACCGGCGTCCACGACGCGCGGACCTCGACCTGGGCGGTGCCGCCGTCCTCGGCCATGCCGCCGAAGCTCTCGGTCGCGACCCGGGTGACGGTGCCGGAGGCGGCGGTGTGGGCCGCGCCGTGGGCCTCGAGGGCGTCGGTGAGCCAGGACCAGCCGACGTGGGCGAGCATCGGGTCGGCGACCAGCTCCAGCTCGACCTCCGCGCGGCAGTAGGCGACGCAGCGGAAGGTGCCGTCCCAGGCGTCGTTGCCGTCGGGGTCGTGCAGCAGGATCAGCCGTCCGGTGCCGACGTCGGTCTCGTCGACGGTCACGTCGGCCGACAGGGCGGCGGCGTACGGCGCGATCCGCTGCGGGGCCGGCATCTCCTCGCAGAAGACCTCCGGCCGCAGCGGGGCAGCGCGCATCGCGGCGACCGCGGCGCGGAACTCCGCCGGCGCGACGCTCGACTCCTGACGCACCACCATGCGCTCACCCTAGGGCGGTCCCGGGGATCCGATCGCCTGACACGCTGGAGGGGATGCGAGGCTTGGTGGGTGACGACCCCTCCCGGACCGGCCGACCGACCCGTCGACCTGCTGGCGCAGAGCGCCTTCCTCAAGGCCGTGCGCGGGGAGCCGGTGCCGCACACCCCGGTCTGGTACATGCGACAGGCGGGCCGCTCGCTGCCGGAGTACCTCGCGCTGCGCGAGGGCGTCGGGATGCTCGAGTCGTGCATGACGCCCGAGCTGGTCGTCGAGATCACCCTGCAGCCGGTGCGGCGCTACGACGTGGACGCGGCCATCTTCTTCTCCGACATCGTGCTGCCGCTGAAGGCGGTCGGCGTCGACCTCGACATCAAGCCCGGGGTCGGCCCGGTCGTCGCGCACCCCGTGCGCACCCTCGCCGACGTCGAGGCGATCCCCGACCTCACCCCCGAGCACGTCCCCTTCATCACCGAGGCCGTGCGCACGCTGGTCGCCGAGCTGGGCGCGACGCCGCTCATCGGTTTCGCGGGTGCGCCGTTCACCGTGGCGTCCTACCTCGTCGAGGGCGGTCCGTCCAAGGAGCACGCGAAGACCAAGGCGATGATGTTCGGGGCGCCCGAGGTGTGGGACGCGCTGATGCGCAAGATCGGCGCGATGGCGGCGTCCTACCTCGAGGTCCAGGTCGCCGCCGGCGCGTCCGCCGTCCAGCTCTTCGACTCGTGGGCCGGCGCGCTCACCCCCGACGACTACCGCACGCACGTGATGCCGCACTCGGCCCGCGTGCTCGAGCGGGCCGGGGCGCTCGGCGTCCCGCGGATCCACTTCGGCGTGGGCACGTCGAACCTCCTCGGCCTGATGGGGGAGGCCGGCGCGGACGTCGTCGGCGTCGACTGGCGCACCCCGCTGGCCTCCGCGATCCCGCTCGTCGGCGACCGCGCGGTGCAGGGCAACCTCGACCCGACGCTGGTCTTCGCCCCCACCGAGGTGATGACCGCGCGCGCCGCCGAGGTGATCGAGGCGGGCCGCGCCGCCCGCGGCCACGTCTTCAACCTCGGGCACGGCGTCATCCCCTCGACCGACCCCGACCAGCTGGCCCGGCTCACCGAGTTCGTGCAGACCTACCCGCTCTCACGCTGACGGGTCGCCACCGGCGGCGGCCGGTGCCGGGCTCGTTGCGGCGGTCACGGGACGGTGGCGGCGCAGGAGCACCCACGCCGGGACGCCGACCAGCAGCAGCACGACCGCGAACGGCAGCACCGCGCCGGTCGCGGTGAACAGCCCGGTGGCGACGGTCGTGAACGCCGACCACCCGCCCTCGAGGCCGGCGACGAACCCGGTCTCCTCCTTCTTCTCCTTCTCCTCCTCCACCGCGGGCGCCTCCTCGCGGGGCCGCTCGACCGAGACGGTGATCGTCGACATCGAGGTCTGGTCGGCCAGGTAGGTCTGCCGCTGCTGCAGCGAGCCGAGGTCGGCCTCGCGGCGGGCCAGCTCGCGCTCGATGCTCACGACGTCGCGGATGCTGGTGGCCTGGTCGAGCAGGATGCTGATCCGCTCGATGCTGCGCTTCTGCAGCTCGACCCGCACGTCGACGTCGATCACCTCGGTGGTGACGTCCTTGGAGCTGGACGAGGCGTCGACCAGGGAGGTGCCCTCGAGCGCCTTCAGGTCGGCCAGCACGTCGTCGAAGGTCGCCTCGGGCACCCGGAGGGTCAGCATGCTGCGCTCGGCGGCGCCGTCCTGGTCGGCCTCGGTGTTCTCGTCGGAGACCTCCCCACGCGCCTCGACGACGATCTTCCGGACGCCGAAGACGGCGGCGCCGACGTCCTCGGAGCGCAGCGCCACGTTGCCGTTGCGGATCACCGCCGCCCCGTCGGGGCGGGTGGCCTGGGCCGGCTGCTCCGACGCCGTGCTGTCGTTCGCGGACCGGGCGGCGCTGTCGACGTCCGCGCTGCCCGCCTCGTCGGCGAGGTAGGCCTGGGCCGAGGACGCCGCCTCGGGGGCCGCCGCGCGGGGCGCCTCGGCGGACAACTCGGTGGAGCTGCTGCCGTCACCGCCCCCGGCGTCGTCGGAGCCGCTCGAGGAGCACGCGCCCACCGCGAGGGTGAGGACGGCCAGGGTTGCTGCCGCGGCGCCCAGGCGCCGGCCACGTCGTGAGGTCATACGCGTCCGACGTGGTCGGCCCGGCATCGGTTCCCTCGGCCCGGCCGGTCCTGGCGCGGGTCGGTAGGTTCGCGCCGTGACGTCCGACGAGCAGGTCCGCGCCGCCCCCCGCTTCGAGTGCGACGCCGGGGTCGTCGTCGGGTGGCGCGACGCCGGGGTGGTCCGGGCGACCGGCCTGCGCTACGCCCGGGCCGAGCGGCACGCGGCGCCGGTCGCCGAGCCGCCGGTGCCGGTCGAGGACGGGCCGATCCTGGCGACGTCCTGGTCGCCGGCCTGCCCGCAGGTCGGGTCGCCGCTGCTGCAGCGGATGTTCCCGGCGGGCTTCGGCGACCTCGACCAGGACGAGCACTGCCAGGCGCTCTCGGTCACCGTGCCGGAGGACGCCGCCCCCGGCGACGACCTGCCGGTGATGGTCTTCCTCCACGGCGGCTCCTACGTCAGCGGCGCCGGCGACGTCCCGATGCACGACCCGGCGACGCTGGTGCGCGAGGAGCGCGTCGTGGTGGTGTCGGTGAACTACCGCCTCGGCCTGTTCGGCTTCCTCGGTCACGCCGACCGCCCGGCCAACCTCGGCCTGCTCGACCAGGTGGAGGCCCTGCGCTGGGTGCGGCGCAACGTCGGCGGCTTCGGCGGCGACCCGGGCAACGTCACGGCCTTCGGCGAGTCGGCCGGCGCGGACGCCGTCCTGCACCTGATGGTCGCCGAGGGCGCGCGCGGGCTGTTCCACCGCGCGATCGTGCAGAGCGCCCCGCTCGGGATCACCCGCGGGCGCGAGGCGATGTCGGAGGCGATGGCCGCCGAGGCCGGCACCATCCCCGCCGACGCGCCGGTGGAGGAGGTGCTGGGCCACTACGAGCGCGTCAACGACCGGGCCCGGTCGTTCGGGTTGTTGGGCGGGATGCCGTTCGGGGTCCAGTACGGGCGCTCCCCGGTGCCGGCCGAGGACGACGTCGAGGCGGCCTGGGCGGCGGCCGCGCCCGACGTCGACGTGCTCATCGGGACCAACAGCCGCGAGACCTCCTTCTTCGTCTCCGAGGTGCCGGCCGTCGCGCGGGTCGGCGGGCTCCCCGTCGCGGGCCGGGCGCTCGTCGAGCCCCTCGTGCGGCTCCTCACCTGGCGGATCTACACCCGCGACGCCGTGCGCTGGCTCCGGCGCCACCGTGCGGCGGGTGGCCGGGGCGGGCGCTACACGCTCTCCTGGGGGCCGCGCGGCAACCCGCTGGCCGGCGCCCACACCGTCGACCTCGCGCTGCTCTTCCCGAACCCCGAGGGCTGGGCCGGCTCACCGCTGCTCGACGGGGCCGGTTGGGACGACGTCGTGGCCGCCGGTCGGCCGGTACGACGGGTGTGGGCGGCGTTCGCGCGCACCGGCGAGCTCGCCGGCCCGGGCTGCGGACACCTCACGCTGCACTGAGCCGGTCAGGAGCGGCGGCGCCCCGAGGCCTTCTTGGCGGGTTGCCGCTCCGGCGGGGTGGCCTGCCCCGGCGCGGCCGGCGTCAGGCGGACACGGGTGACGTTGCCGCCGGCCTGCTCGACGTCGAGGTAGGTCTGCGCGCGGACCAGCGAGATGAGCTTCGGGAAGCCGTAGTTGCGCGGGTCGAAGGACGCGTGCCGCTTGGCCAGGTGGTTGCCGATCGAGCCGAGGTGGGCCCAGTCGTCCTCCTGCGCGGTGGCCTCGACGGCGGCCCGGAGGATCGTCTCGAGGTCGGGCAGCGGGGCGACGGACTCGTCGGGGTCGGCCGGCTCGTCGCCCGCCCCGGCGGAGCCGCCCGCGGTGAGCACCTCGAGGAAGATGAACTTGTCGCAGGCCGCGATCAGCGCCGACGGCGTCGTGCGGCGGCCCAGGCCGTAGACCTGCTTGCCGGACTCGCGCAGCCGGGTGGCCAGCCGGGTGAAGTCGCTGTCGCTGGAGACGATCGCGAAGGCGTCGAGGTTGCCGCCGTAGAGCAGGTCCATCGCGTCGATGATGAGCGCGGAGTCGGTGGAGTTCTTGCCGCGGGTATTGGCGAACTGCTGGATCGGGGCGATCGCGTGCTCGAGCAGCGCGCTCTTCCAGCCGGTGAGGTTGGACGTCGTCCAGTCGCCGTAGGCGCGCTTGATCGTCGGGACGCCGTAGGTCGCCAGCTCCTCCAGGATCGCGGCGGCGTGGGCGCCGGAGGTGTTGTCGGCGTCGATCAGGACGGCGAGACGGACGTCACTGGAAGCCACGGCGTCACTGTAGACCGCCGCGAGTAAGTTGAAGATGTGACTATCTCCTTCGCCCGGGTCTCCGGGACCAGCGAGGTCACGCTCGACGAGGAGGTGACTCCCGAGACCCTGCCGGCCGGCACGGTCGAGGTCGAGGTCACCTACTGCGGCGTCTGCGCGACCGACACCCACAACTACACCTCCGGCGGCGCGGTCCCGCCGGCCGTCTTCGGCCACGAGTGGACCGGCACCGTCCGGCGGGTCGCCGCCGACGTCGACACCGTCGCGCCCGGCACCCGGGTCGTCGCCTGCGTGGGACCGCCGTGCGGCACCTGCGCGATGTGCGTCGCGGGGCACGCCGAGCACTGCGACACCGCCTTCGCCGAGGCCAACGGCGTCTCGCCCGACGCGGGCGTCCACGGCGGGTTCGCGACCGGGCTCGTGGTCGCCGCGCGCCGCGTCATGCCGGTCCTCGACGGGTTGAGCGACGTCCAGGCCGCGCTCGTCGAGCCGACCGCGGTCACCTTCCACGCCGTCCGGCGCACCCGGCAGCCGCTCGGCGCCGTCGTCGTCGTGCAGGGCGCCGGGCCGATCGGCCTGCTCGCCGCGCAGCACGCGCGGCACGCCGGGGCGGGCAGGCTCGTCGTCATCGAGCCCAACGCCGAGCGCCGCCATGCCGCGACCGAGCTCGGGTTCACCGAGGTCTTCGAGCCCGGCGACGCCGTCCGCGAGCACCTCCTCGCGATCACCGGCGGGCTCGGCGCCGACGTGCTGTACGAGTGCACGGGGGCCGCCGCCCTCCTGCAGCCGTCGGCCGAGCTGGTCCGCCGCGGCGGCGTCCTGTCGCTGCTCGGCTTCCCGATGACCGACTCCCGGGTCAGCTACGGCGACTGGCAGGTGCGCGAGCTGACCGTCGTCGGGTCGCTGGCCTACCGCCACGAGGACTTCCTCGGCGCGATGCGCTCGATCGCCGACGGGTCGGTGCGGGTCGAGGGGCTGCACACCGGCACCGTCGGCCTCGCCGACCTGGCCGCGCTGATGGACGAGCTCGACTCCGGGCGCACCCGGCACGCCAAGGTGCTCGTCGACCCCCGCCTCTGAGCCTCTGACCCTCTGGCCCTGTGCCGGGGCGGTCCGGGGTCCGGGCCTCAGGACGCCTGCGACCCGGCGTACTCCCGCGCGGCCTCGACCAGCGCGGTCCGCAGCGCCCGCACCTGCGGCGAGACGGTGGCCGCGCTGCGCTGGCGCAGGACGAGCGTGACGACGGTCTGGTCGCCGGCGATCGGCCGGGTGGTGATCAGGCCCGCGCGCTCCAGCGGGTCCCCGACGACGCTGTAGTCGGGGAGCAGGGTGACGCCGAGGCCCTCGGCGACCAGCGTCTTGCCCATCTCCGCGCCGTCGGTGCTGTGCCACCCGGCCGGCACCGAGGCGCCGAAGATGCGGTGGGCGAAGCGGTGCATCAGGTAGCCCGCGCGCATCGCCACGAACCGCTCCTCGCGCAGCTCGTCGACGGTGACGTGGGAGCGCGCGGCGAGCGGGTGCGACGTCGGCAGGACGACGACCGGGCGACCGTGCACGAGGTCGGTGCCGACCAGGTCGACCGGCGGGTCGTCCCCGCCCAGGACGTTGACCAGCCCGAGGTCGAGCGAGCCCTCCAGCAGCCCCTGGTCGATGTCTGGCTGCTGGAGGGTGAGCAGCTCGAGGTTGGTCTCGGGGTGCTCGGCCTGCACCCGGGCGATCGCGGGGACGAGCAGCGTCGTCGTGGCGGCGTTCACGGTGCCCAGCCGCACCTGCCGCGAACGGGCGCTGCGGTCGCCGGCGGCGACCTTGAGGCGGTCGACGGCCTCGAGCACCTCGACCATGTGCTGCAGCAGCTCGCGCCCGTCGCGGCTGATCCGGGCACCGGAGCGGCGGCGGTCGAGGAGGGTCACCCCGAGCTCGCGCTCGAGCTTGCTGATCGCCTCGCTCAGGGCCGGCTGGGACAGGTGCAGCCGCTCGCTCGCGCGCCGCAGCGAGCCGTGCTGGGTCACCGCGGCGAGGTACTGGAGCTGCTCGATGCGCACGGGCGCTCCTGGGTGGTGTGCGGCGGGCCGGGTGGGGTCGGGTGGTAGGCGCCGCCTGCCACCCTGTCGCGATCTCCGTCGGTGCGGTGAGTGCGGCCGCCTTGCACGGCTCACCTAAACCGATAAAGTCACTGTACATAAACAGTCGCGAAGGAGTCGGCATGAGTGCCTTGAAGTTCCACTGGTTCCTGCCCACCAACGGTGGTGACGGCCGCCAGGTCGTCGGGGGTGGCCACGGCGTGGAGGTGGGGGCGGCGGGTCGTCCGGCGAGCGTGGCCTACCTCGGCCAGATCGCCCGGAGCGCGGAGCAGCTGGGGTTCGAGGCGGCGTTGACGCCGACGGGTGCGTGGTGTGAGGACGCGTGGTTGTCGACGGCGATGTTGAGCCAGGTCTCGGAGCGGCTGAAGTTCCTGGTGGCGTACCGGCCGGGGCTGACCGCGCCGTTCCTGTCGGCCCAGATGGCCGGCACGTTCCAGAACCTGAGCGGGGGCCGGTTGTTGCTGAACGTGGTGACTGGTGGGGAGAGCCACGAGCAGCGGATGTTCGGTGACTTCCTCGACAAGGACGGCCGCTACGCCCGGTGCGACGAGTTCCTGGAGATCGTCCGCCGCCTGTGGACCGGGGAGACCGTCGACTTCGAGGGCGAGCACTACCGCGTCGAGGACGCGGTGCTGGCGCAGCGGCCGGACCCGGTGCCCGAGATCTACTTCGGCGGGTCCTCCCCGGCGGCCGGCCGGGTGGCGGCGCGGCACGCCGACGTGTACCTGACCTGGGGTGAGCCGCCGGCGGCGGTGGCGGAGAAGGTGGAGTGGATCCGGGGTCTGGCGGCTGCGGAGGGCCGTGAGGTGCGCTTCGGCGTCCGGTTGCACACGATCGCCCGCGACACCAGCGAGGAGGCGTGGGCCGAGGCGGACCGGTTGCTGGCCGCGATCTCGCCGGAGGAGATCGCGCGGGTCCAGGCGGGTCTGCGGCGCAGCGAGTCGGAGGGACAGCGCCGGATGCTGGCGTTGAACGGGGGCAGCAAGGACGGCCTGGAGATCCACCCGCACCTGTGGGCCGGGGTCGGCCTGGTGCGGGGCGGTGCCGGGACCGCGATGGTCGGGAGCCACGCCGAGGTCGCCGACCTGGTCGAGGAGTACGCCGCGGTCGGGGTCAGCGAGTTCGTGCTCTCGGGCTACCCGCACCTGGAGGAGGCCTACCGCTTCGGCGAAGGGGTGCTGCCCGAGCTCACCGCCCGCGGCCGCTGGCAACCCCCGGCGTCCACCCCCCACCCCACCGCCGCCCCGTCCCGGGCGGCCAGGAAGGCCGCCTCGTGAGCACCACCCCGTCCGCCCGCACCCGCACCGCCGTCGTCGTCGGCAACCCCAAGCCGGCCTCGCGCACCCTGTCGGCCGCGACCTACGTCGCCCGGGAGCTCGGCGGGGCCGAGCCCGACCTCGTGGTCGACCTCGCGACCGTCGGACCCGGCCTGCTCGACTTCTCCGACCCGGCCGTGACCGCCCTGGCCGCGGAGGTCGCGGCCGCGGACCTCGTCGTCGTCGCGTGCCCGACGTACAAGGCCACCTACACCGGGCTGCTCAAGCTCTTCCTCGACCGGTTCGCGCCCTCGTACGGCACCGGGCTGCGGGGCATCGCGATCCCGCTGATGCTCGGGGGAGGGCCGGTCCACGCGCTGGCGCCGGAGCTGACGCTGCGTCCCGTGCTCACCGAGATCGGGGCTACGGTGCCGGTACGTGGGCACTACGTGCTCGACTCCGCCCACGACGACCCGGCCGCCTACGCCGACTGGCTGGCGGCGGCACGACCGGTCGTCTCCACCCTGCTCGCCGCCCGGACAGGAGCCCCCACACCATGAGCGCCCTGCAGATGCCGACCAACCAGGACCTCGACCCCGAGGCGCTGCGCGCGGCGTTCGGCGTCTTCCCCAGCGGCGTCGTGGCGGTCGCGGCGGAGGTCGACGGGGCGCCCGTGGGGCTGGCGGCGTCGTCGTTCACCTCGGTGAGCCTCGACCCGCCGCTGGTGCAGTTCTCGATCGCCAACACCTCGAGGACCTGGCCCGACCTGCGCCGCTCCGAGCGGCTCGGCGTCACCATCCTGGCCGAGGCGCACGGCGCCGTCTGCCGCCAGCTCGCCGGGCCGGTCGACCGGCGGTTCGCCGGGATCCCGACCACCACCACCCCGCTCGGCGCGGTCACCCTCGACGAGGGCCTGGCCCGGTTCCACTGCTCGATCTACCGCGAGGTGGAGGCCGGCGACCACACGATCGTGCTGCTGCTCCTGCACGCGGTGGAGGCCGACGACACCTCCCAGCCCCTGGTCTTCCACCGCAGCGCGTTCGGCAGCATCGCCATCTGAGACGATCGGTCCGTGCGGATCGTCGTCGTCGGAGCCGGGGTGGCCGGGCTGACCGCCGCGCACGACCTGGTCGCCGACGGGCACGACGTCGTCGTCCTCGAGGCGAGCGACCGGCCCGGCGGCAAGATCCGGCGGGAGAGCGTCGCCGGCGTCCCGGTCGACGTCGGCGCCGAGGCGATGGTCAACCGGCGTCCCGAGGGCGTCACCCTGGCCCGCGCGCTCGACCTCGAGATCGTCCACCCGAGCCTCGCGTCGTCGCGGATCTGGACCCGCGACGCGCTGCGCCCCCTGCCCCGCACCCTCCTCGGCGCCCCGCTCGACCTCGACGCGCTCGCGGCCTCCGGGATCCTCTCGGCCGGCGGGCTGGCCCGCGCGCGCCAGGAGGTCGGCGAGCTGGACGGCGACCCGTCCGGCGACGTCTCCGTCGGCGACCTCGTCGGCGGACGGTACGGCGAGGAGGTGGTCGACCGGCTGGTCGAGCCGATGCTCGGCGGGGTCTACGCCGGGCACGCGCGGCGGATCTCCGCCGCCGCGGCGGCCCCCGCCCTGCTCCGGCTGCGGCAGGGACCGCTCCCGGTCCCGCCGGACCCGGGCACCCCCGTCTTCGCCGGCCTGCGGGGCGGCATGTCCGGCCTCGTCGACCGGCTCGCCGCGGAGGTCGAGATCCGCACCGGCGTCACGGTCCGTGCGGTGGAGCGCTCCTCCGGCGGGTTCACGGTGGCCGGCGAGCACGCCGACGGGGTCGTGGTCGCCGTCCCTGCCGCCCCGGCGTCGCGGCTGCTCGGCGACCTCGCCCCGGCCGCCGCGGCCGAGCTGGCGGCGTTCGACTACGCCTCGGTCGTGGTGGTGACCCTGGCCCTCGACCCCGCCGCCGTCCCGGACGTCGTGCGGGAGGCCTCGGGCTTCCTCGTGCCGCCGGTCGACGGGCGCCGGATCAAGGCCTCGACGTTCTCCAGCTCCAAGTGGGGGCTCGACGCCGACGTCACCCTCCTGCGGACGTCGATCGGCCGGGTGGGGGAGGAGCGCATCCTCCAGCGCAGCGACGACGAGCTCGTCGCCGCCTCGCTCGTCGACCTGCGCGAGGCGACCGGCCTGGCGGCGCGCCCGCTGGCCACGCACGTGCAGCGGTGGGGCGGCGGGCTGCCGCAGTACGACGTCGGGCACCTGGCCCGGGTGGAGCGGGTCCGCGCCGACGTCGCCGGCGTGCCGGGGCTGGCCGTGTGCGGCGCGGCCTACGACGGCGTGGGCATCGCGGGGTGCATCGCGTCGGGCCACCGCGCGGCGCGGGACGTCCTGGCGGCCGACGCCCTGGGCTGACGCGGCACAATGGAGCCATGAGCGACAGCCAGACCAACGCCGCCCGCCTGCGCGAGATCAACGACTCGATCCGCTACACGATGTGGTCGGTCTTCCGGCTCGCCGACGTGATCGGCGACGGCGAGGACCGTGCGGACCGGGCGGCCGAGGCGGCCGAGGTCGAGAAGCTCTTCGCCGAGCTCGCCGAGCAGGACGTCGTCGTCCGCGGCGTCTACGACGTCAGCGGGCTGCGGGCCGACGCCGACGTGATGGTGTGGACCCACGCCAACCGCTCCGAGGACCTGCAGACGGCCTACCACCGGCTGCGCCGCACGGCGTTCGGGCGCCGGCTGGCGCCGGTGTGGTCGCAGATGGCGCTGCACCGCCCCGCCGAGTTCAACAAGAGCCACGTGCCGGCGTTCCTCGACGACGAGCGGGTGCGGGCCCACGTGTGCGTCTACCCGTTCGTGCGCTCCTACGAGTGGTACCTCCTGCCCGACGAGGAGCGCCGCGACATGCTCAAGGAGCACGGCATGCAGGCCCGGCCCTACCCCGACGTGCGGGCCAACACGGTCTCGTCGTTCGGCCTGGGCGACTACGAGTGGATGCTGGCCTTCGAGGCCGACGACCTGTTCCGGATCGTCGACCTGATGCGGGACCTGCGGGCCAGCCGGGCGCGACGCCACGTCCGCGAGGAGACCCCGTTCTACACCGGGTCGCTCACCTCGGTCCCGGACCTGCTCGACCGGCTGCCCTGACGTCGGGAACCAGGCGGCCGGGGCGCACGTCGTAGGGGCATGAGGACGACCGTCGCGATCGCTGCCCTGGTGCTGGTGCTCACCGCCTGCGGTGATGACGGTGGGCCGAGCACCGCCGTCGACCGAGCCGACCCTGGGGCAGCCGGCGGGGCGACGACGGCGCCGTCGCGGCCGACCGGGAGCCCGGCGTCCGACGGGCCGGTGCGCTCGCGCTCGCTGGCGACCGTCATGGACGTCGGCGGCGGGGCCAAGCTCTGCCTCGGTCCGGTCGCGGAGTCCTACCCACCGCAGTGCGGCGGGCCGAGGATCACGAACTGGGACTGGTCGACGCAGCGCGGCACCTTCGAGGCGCAGGGCGACGTCCGCTGGGGAACCTACGCCGTCACGGGCACGTGGGACGGGACCGCCTTCACCGTCACCGAGGCCGTGCCGGGCGCGCTGTACGACCCGGCGCCCGACGAGAAGTCCCCGCTCCCCGAGCCGTCGCGGGACTACAGCCAGGCGGAGGCGGAGACGCTGGCCACCGACCTGGGCTCCTGGCTGCCGGGCGTCCAGGGGGCCTACGCCGACGGTGAGGGACACGTGCTGGTCGACGTCGTCCACGACGACGGCACCCTGCAGGGGTACCTGGACCGGACCTACGGCGCCGACGTGGTGGTCGTGACGAGCGCGCTGGTCGACGCCTGAGCGGCGCCGCGGCGGGCTACGACGGCTCGACGGGCTCCAGCGTGAGGCTGATCGAGTTGATGCAGTAGCGGTCGCCGGTGGGCGTGCCGTAGCCGTCGGGGAAGACGTGGCCCAGGTGGGACCCGCAGCCCGCGCAGCGCACCTCGACGCGCTTCATGCCGTGCGAGACGTCCTCGATGTACTCGATCGTGTCGCTGATCGGCTGGTAGAAGCTCGGCCACCCGCACCCGGAGTGGAACTTGGTGTCGGACTCGAAGAGCTTGGCCTGGCAGGCCTTGCACCGGTAGATGCCGGTCGTCTCGGTGTCGGTGTACTCGCCGGTGAAGGCGCGCTCGGTGCCGGCCTTGCGCAGCACCTGGTACTCCTCCTCGGAGAGCTCTGCCCGCCACTCCTCATCAGTCTTCTGCACGTCGTAGGCCATGCCTCCAGCCTACGGGCCGGGGGTAACGGGCT
This sequence comes from Nocardioides sp. S-1144, assembly GCF_005954645.2. Lineage (NCBI taxonomy): Bacteria > Bacillati > Actinomycetota > Actinomycetes > Propionibacteriales > Nocardioidaceae > Nocardioides > Nocardioides dongxiaopingii. Next base: position 3,252,569 of record NZ_CP040695.2, on the reverse strand, counting down.
CGGCGGTCTAGGGTTCGCGTCATGGCGAAGACCCCAGCCGCAGTCGTCGAGGCGGGCGGCCGCGCCGTGCGCGTCTCGAGCCCGGACCGTGTGATCTACAAGGCGACCGACCGCACCCCGGAGGTCACCAAGCTGATGGTGGCGCAGTACTTCGCCGGCGTCGAGGACGGCCTGATGCGCGCCCTGCGGGACCGTCCGACGGCCCTCGAGCGGTGGACGTCGGGGTTCCGTGAGGGCATGAGGCTGGCGACGGGTCCGCAGGACAAGGACGCCGACGCCTTCTACCAGAAGCGGGTCCCGAAGGGTGCTCCCGACTACCTGGAGACGGTCCAGATCACCTTCCCGAGCGGCCGGACCGCCGACGAGATCTGTCCGACCGAGATCGCGGTGCCGGTGTGGTGCGCGCACATGGGCGCCCTGACGTTCCACCCGTGGCCGGTCCGGCGGGGCGACGTCGACCGTCCCGACGAGCTGCGCATCGACCTCGACCCGCAGCCCGGGACGACGTTCGCCGACGCCGTCCGGGTGGCCGGCGTCGCCGACGAGCTGCTGCGCGAGCTCGGGCTGGTGGGGTTCCCGAAGACCAGCGGCAACCGCGGGGTGCACATCTACGTCCGCATCGAGCCGCGCTGGGAGTTCGTCGACGTCCGGCACGCCGCGATCGGCCTCGGCCGGGAGCTGGCCCGCCGCGACGACGGGGTCACGGTCGACTGGTGGAAGGAGGAGCGCGGCGAGCGCATCTTCGTCGACTACAACCAGAACAACCGGGACCGGACGATCGCCTCGGCGTACTCGCTGCGGCCGCAGCCCGGCGCGCCGGTGTCGACACCGTTGACCTGGGCCGAGCTGCGTGACCTGCGCGACCCGCGTGAGCACAACCTGTTCACCGTCCCCGACCGGCACGCCGACGGCGACCCGTGGGCCGCGATCGACGACACCGCCTACTCGCTGCAGCCGCTGCTCGACCTGTGGGAGGAGCAGGGCGCGGTGGAGCTCAACTACCCGCCGGACTACCCCAAGATGCCCGGCGAGCCGCCCCGCGTGCAGCCCAGCAAGAAGGTCGCCGGGCACTGGGACGAGGACGGGAACCGGGTCGACACCTGACCCGCCGCCCCTCGACGAGGCGGTGCCCGGAGCGTCAGGCGGCCTCGTCGTCGCCGGGCAGGAGCGGGGCGAACGACAGGTACCTGTGCCCGGTCGGTGTGGTGGTCTCCGTGGTGTGCACCGGCCCGGCGCGCGGCCGGGACGACCAGCCGAGGGCCTCCTTGGCGTGGTTGCACCGCTCGCAGAGGCCCTGCAGGTCGTGGGCCCGTGTCGTGCCGGTGTCGCGGTGGGGCTGGACGTGGTCGACGTGGCGGACCGGCGCGCCGCACCAGGGCGTGCGGCACCGCAGGTCGCGTGCGGTGATGAACGCGGCGAGACCGGCCGGCACCGTGCGGCGGCGGGAGTCCATGGCCATCAGCGACCGTCCGCCCGGCAGCACGTAGAGACGGCGCAGCCAGGCCGTCGTCGCGGACGCCGCCCGCCCGACCAGGTCGCGCGCCCACTCGGCGGGAACCACCCCGTAGCCCGGCAGGTGGGCGGGCTCGTCGTCACCGGCGAGGAGCGCGCGGTCGGTCATGATCAGCTGCAGCTCGACCGCTGGCGGCACGTCGGTCGAGCGGCCGGTGACGAGCTCGACCACGGTGTCGGCCATGACCTGTCCCCGCCCGCGTCCGTCACCGGCGGCGGCTGCGGCGTCGGCGTGCCGCTTGAGGGCGGCGTACATGGCCACGCCGTCGGCGACGGGCACGAGGGCGGTGACGTAGGACATCGTGTCGGGCGCGGGTCGGATGGTCACGCGGCGGTCGCGCTCGGCGAGGCGCTGGCGCTCGGCGACGCCGGCGGAGTCGAGACGGGCGGCGAGGTGGTGGGCGGAGGAGACCAGGTGCTTGGTGCCGAGCCGCTCGACGTCGTCGTCGCCCGCGATCTTCTCGTCGATCGTGCGCCGGTGCTCCTCGCTCAGGCACGCGGTCTCGCGGACCAGCAGCATCGCGCGCCACTCGTTGATCCGGCCCTCGGACAGCGCCGCCAGGGTCTGGGGCATCTCGGTGCACAGCACCCGGGCTGCGCCGAGCAGGCGGGCGGCGCGCTGGTGGCTCTCGCGCAGCGCGAGGGCGACCTGGAGCGCGACGCCCTCGCCGACCCGCTGCTCCGGGACGCCGGCGTGCCGCTGCTCCGCGCGCTGGGACTCCTCGAAGGCGTGGGCGAGGCGGTGCTGGGCGGCGTCCACGGCGCCCTTGAGCCGCTCGAGGCCGCGGAGCAGGTCGATCCGCGCGGCGTCCGGGATGTCGGTCGCGCTGTCGCCGGGCGCGTCGAGACCGGCCAGGGCGGCGGCCCAGGACGCGAGGTCGGCGACGGTCGGGTCGGACATGTCGGCGACGGTAGGACGGCTCGGGCGGCGCCGCGACCCTGGTCGGGCGTCCTGTGGACGACGCTCATGCGCGACGTCCTGTGGACGGCGCGTGGTCGAGTGGTGTGGGGCGCCTCACGCCGGGGAGGGCATTGACCAACTCAGTAGACAGGTGTTCACTCAGTGCGATGACGAGCACCACCAACCCGCCGGACCAGCGGCTCTCCTGGGAGAAGGTCCGCCGTGCCGCGGACAAGCTCACCACGCCGTTGCTGCCCGACGACTACCTGACGCTGCTCAACCCGCTGTGGAGCTCGCGCGAGCTGCGCGGGCGGGTAGAGAAGGTCGTGCCCGAGACCGAGGACGCCGCGACGCTCGTCATCCGGCCGGGCTGGGGGTGGCGCTACCAGCACCGTCCCGGGCAGTACGTCGGGATCGGGCTGCAGGTCCGGGGCAAGTGGCACTGGCGCTCGTACTCGATCAGCTCGCCGCCGCGCCGCGACGGCCGCCACCTCGCGATCACCGTGCGGGCGATGCCCGAGGGGTTCCTTTCCGAGCACCTGGTGCGCGGGCTGGAGCCGGGCGCGATCGTCCGGCTCGCGATGCCGCAGGGCGACTTCGTGCTGCCAGACCCCCCGCCGCAGAAGCTGCTGTTCCTCGTCGGCGGCAGCGGGATCACGCCCGTCATCTCGATGATCCGCACCCTGGACCGCCGCGGGACGATGCCGGACGTCGTCCTGCACTACTCCTCGCCGACCGAGGACCGGATGATCTTCCGCGACGAGCTCGCGGCCCTCCACGAGCGCCACGAGGCGCTGCGGTTCGTCCCCCAGCACACCGACGTCGACGGGATCCTCGACCCCGCCGACCTCGACACCGTCTGCCCGGACTGGCGCGAGCGCGAGACCTACGCCTGCGGCCCGGCCCCCATGCTCGACGCCGTCACCGCCCACTTCGAGGAGCAGGACCTCGCCGACCAGCTCCACCTCGAGCGGTTCTCGCTCGACCTCGGGGGAGAGGGCGGCGAGGGCGGCACGATCCGGTTCCAGAACTCGGGCAGGGAGATCGACGTCGACGGCGCCACCACCGTGCTCGAGGCCGGCGAGCAGGCCGGCGTCGGGATGCCCTACGGCTGCCGGATGGGCGTCTGCCACACCTGCACCCTCACCCTCGTCTCCGGCACGGTCCGCGACCTGCGCAACGGCGACGAGTACGGCCAGCCCAACGAGGCCGTCCAGACGTGCGTCACGGCCCCGGCCGGCGACTGCGTCTTCGACATCTGAGATCCCCCGCCCGACCGCACCCGCCCGACCCCACCACCCGACCGACACCGACAACCCGCCGGAGGAACCGTGGCCATCGCCGACGTCCAGCAGTACATGCACCTCACCGACGACGAGGTCGAGCAGCTCGGCCGCGAGCTCGACGCGATCCGCGCCGAGGTCGAGGAGTCCCGCGGCGACGACGACGCCGCCTACATCAACCGGATGATCCGGGTCCAGCGCGGTCTCGCCGCCGCCGGCCGGATCAGCCTCCTGCTCGGGTTGCACGCCCCGGCGACCCGCCGGGCCTCCTGGGTCGCGGGCACGTCGGCGCTCGCGCTGGCCAAGATCCTCGAGAACATGGAGATCGGCCACAACGTCATGCACGGCCAGTGGGACTGGATGAACGACCCCGAGATCCACTCCTCGACCTGGGAGTGGGACACCGCCCAGCCCGCCGAGCAGTGGAAGCACAGCCACAACTACATCCACCACCAGTTCACCAACGTGCTCGGCTACGACAACGACATCGGCTACGGCATCCTCCGGATGGCGCGCGAGCAGAAGTGGTCGCCGTTCAACCTCGGGCAGCCGGTCTACAACGCGCTGCTCGCCTCGCTGTTCCAGTGGGGCGTGGCGCTGCACGACCTCGACATCGAGCGGATCCGCAAGATGGAGAAGGACCCGAAGGAGATGAAGCGGCAGCTGCGCCAGATCGTGCGCAAGGGCCGCAACCAGATCCTCAAGGACTATGTCGTCTACCCGGCGCTCTCGGGCCCGCGGTGGCGGCAGACGCTCGCGGCCAACGCCACGGCCAACGTGACCCGCAACCTCTGGTCCTACGTGATCATCTTCTGCGGGCACTTCCCCGACGGCGCCCTGCACTTCACCGAGGACGAGATCGAGGACGAGACCCGCGCCGAGTGGTACCTGCGCCAGATCCTCGGCGCCGCCAACTTCAAGGGCGGCCCGCTGCTGCACATCCTGTCGGGCAACCTCGGCTTCCAGATCGAGCACCACCTCTTCCCCGACCTGCCCAGCAACCGGTACGCCGAGATCTCGGTGCGGGTGCGCGAGCTGTGCGACAAGTACGGCATCCCGTACACCACCGGCCCGCTGCACCGGCAGTACGGCCAGGCGCTGCGCACCATCGTCAAGCTGTCGGTGCCCAACGGCTGGACCCGGGAGGACCGCGCCTACGTCGCCGGCGACGACGCCCCGCCGGAGGCCGGTCTAGCCCGCGGCCGCCGCAGCGACGCCGAGCGGCCCTCGCGGATGCGCGAGCTCGGGCGCTGGTCGCGCACCCGCGCCGGGCGGGACGGGTCCTGAGGTGGACGCCGCCCCCCGCGACCTCGTCGACCTCCCGACCGACGCCGAGCTCGGCGTCCCCGTGCCGTTCATGTGCGGCACCGACCAGTGGGGCGGTCCCCGGGACGGCTCGGCGCCGACGATCCGCCGCCTGGACGGCCGCCGCGTCACCCAGTGCGCCCTCAGCCGGGTCTGCGGGGTCTGCGGCGCGCCGCTGGGCCGCCCCGTCGCGTTCGTGGGCACCGAGCGCGAGCGCGGCCGCAACGCGTTCCACGCCGCCCCGTCGCACGTGGGGTGTGCCGAGCACCTGCTCGGCTGGTTGGCCGGCGCGTCGGGCCCCCTCCTCGGCCAGGACGACGTCGACCCCGACGTCCGCGGGTGGGTGGTGGTGACGACGTCCGGCTTCGAGTTCGTCCGCCCGACGGCCGAGCAGGTCGACCGGCGACCGGTCTTCCAGCCCAACTCGCTGCTGACCTGAGCTGGACCGGTAGCCTCGCCCGCGTGAAGAAGGTCCTGGTCGTCACCGGTTCGGGTCGCAGCGGCACCAGCAGCGTCGCCGGCACCCTGAAGCGGCTCGGGTTCCACGTGCCGCAGCCGGAGGTCGAGGCCGACGAGCGCAACCCGCGCGGCTACTACGAGCCGCTGTGGATCGCCGACTTCCACAAGTTCTGGCTCAACGCCATCCCGGTCCGCACCATCGACAGCCGCCCCCAGGCCGGCGACATCGCGATGGCCGACCTCACGCCGGAGCGCGAGGAGACGCTGCGCGCCTGGCTCGCCGACGAGCTCGCCCAGCGCCCCGACGGCGACGTCGTCGTCATCAAGGAGACCCGCGCCTACTGGGTCTACCCGCTGTGGCAGCGGGTCGTCGCGGCCACCGGCGCCGAGCTGGCCAGCCTGACGATGCTGCGCCACCCCACGCAGGTCGTGCGCTCGCGCGACTCCGCCTACCTCACCGGCATGTCCGACGAGGCCCGGCTGCAGCGCGAGACCACCAACGTCGCGGCGTGGATGAACTCGGTCTTCGTCACCGAGCGCGCCACCCGCGAGAACCCGCGCGCCTTCGTCCCCTACTACGACCTCGTCGGCGACTGGCGCGCGGCGATGACCCGCGCCTGCGCCCAGGTCGACGTCGACCCCGGCGACCTGACGCCGCCGCACGCCGTCGACGACTTCGTCACCTCCTCGCTCAACCGCTCCTCCGACGCCTGGGACGGCCTCACGGTCCCGGCCGCCCTGCGCGAGCTCGCCGAGCGGACCTGGACCGCCGCGAACGTCCTCGTCGCCACCCCGGACGACGCCGCCGCGACCGCCGAGCTCGACGCGCTCGCCGCGGAGTACGCCGGGCTCTACGTCACCTCGGCGGCGATCGCCTCCCGACGAGGCGACCTCCCAGGTGGCCGCGGCGCGCCGGAAGCTCAAGGAGCGCATCGCGGCCAAGGACGAGCGGATCGCCGAGCTCGAGGCGCGGGTCGAGCGGCTCGAGGCCGCTCCGAAGCGCCGCGGCTGGCTGCGCTAGGAGCCCTCGCGCTCCCACGGGGCGCGGACCGGGTAGTAGCGCTCGAAGAACGCCGCCAGCGCGCGGTCGAGGGAGTCCGCGCCCAGCGCGTGGTCGTGGTGGTCGCCGAGGCAGAGGAAGTCCTGCTGCCGGTCGAGGGCCTGGCGCAGGAGCCGCTCGACCCCGCTGTTGCTGAGGTTCACGAACGTCAACGGGTGCGCCTCGGCGTCGCCGACGAACGCCGTCCCGGTGAGCAGCCCGTAGTGCTGGGCCAGGGAGCTGAGCGTCGACACGTCGGTGTCGCTCCGGAACGGCGACCGGGCGGTCGCGGCCAGCGCCTCCGGGAACCGGGCCGCGAGCTCGCCCAGCACCGAGACCCGGTGGGCGTACGGCGCGTGGGCCAGGTGGTGGGTCACGACGGCCCCGAACGCCTCCTGCAGCAGCGCACGGTTGTTCCACGCGGCCTTGGCGAACGGCGCCGCCCCGGGCGCGTCGTTCAGCCCGACCGCCAGGGTGGACAGGAAGACCGACGTCAGGCCGGAGGGGCTGAAGAACGTCTCGGGCCGCACCGGCCGGCCGAGCAGCATGTCGTCGTTGAGGTAGACGAAGTGCTCGGCCAGCCCGTCGATGCGGTGCAGGGAGGTCTCGATGGCGTGCGAGTTGAACGTCGGCAGCGCGTCGGCCGGCAGCAGGTCGCGGTGGTCGACCAGGTTGATGCGGGGGTGCCCGGTGTCGAGCCAGGCCGGCACCTGGCCCGCCGTGACGAGGTGGATCCGCCGCACCCACGGGGCGAACAGGTGCAGGCTGCGCAGGGAGTAGCGCAGCTCGCCGCGGTCGACGAAGCGGGCCCGGCCGCTCGCCTCGCGGGTCTGGGCGGTGCCGGTGAGACCGGCCAGCCGCGCGCGCCGGGCGTCGTCCCAGGCGGCGTCGTTGCCGTTCACCCAGGTGTAGACGACGTCGACCGGGAACGTCGCCTCCGTGGCGGTGGGTGCCAGCATCACCGGCAGCGTGCGGACGGCGACCCCGTCGACCTCGACGTCGACGGTCTCGGGCCGCTCGGGGAGCCGGTCGGTGTAGGGGCTGCGGCGCGGTGACACCAGCGCGCCGTCGGGGGCGGACTCCCAGAACTGGATCTCCACGCCGCACCCCACCGACGGGCCGGTCGTGAGCACGGTGCTGCGGCCCTCCACCTCGGGCCACGGCTCGAGCCAGACCGCCGACGTCATCCCGGAGCGCAGGTCGCCGGCGAGGACGTCGACCGCGCCGCGGCGCTCCGGCCAGCCGTGGGTGGCCGGGTCGCGCAGGCACAGGTAGGCCGGGCACCCCGGCCGGGCCAGCGCCGCCAGGACGGCGGTGCGCGCGCTCATCGGCACCACGACCGTCGGCGCGGGGCGCTCGTGGGCCGGCACCACCAGCCAGTCGTCGGTCGCCGACCGGGCGGCGTCGACCGCCCAGGCCAGGGCGGCGTGGCGGGCCAGCGCGGGGGTGAGCCCGCCGACGTCGACGCCGGCGGTGGGGTCGACCGGCGCGGGCGGCGCCGACGCGTGGGCGCGGGCGGTCAGCCGCCCCCGGCCGCCGCGGGCGGCGCGGGCCTCGGCGAAGATCCCGACCCAGCGCTCGGCGACGGCGGCGGCGTCCCACTGCCGGGCGGTCTCGAGGGCGCCGCGGCCGAGGCGGCGGCGGAGGTCGTCGTCGCCGGCGACCCGCCGCAGCGCGCTGGCCAACCCGTTGACCGACTGGGGCGCCACCAGCAGCCCGTTGACGTCGTGGTCGATGATCTCCCGCGGCCCCGAGGGGCAGTCGAAGCTCACCGCCGGGACCCCGGCGGCCATCGCCTCCTGCAGCACCAGCGGGTAGCCCTCGGCCTTGGACGACAGGGCCACGACCGAGGCCTTGGCCCACTCGGCCGCCATGTCGGTGACGGTGCCAGGCAGCTCGACGCGGTCCCACAGGTTCCACTTGCGCACCTGGCGCAGCAGCTCGACCCGCTGGGGACCGTCGCCGCACACCCGCAGCCGCCACCCGGGCAGGTCGTCGGCGACGAGGGCGAAGGCCTCCACCAGCCGGCCGAACTGCTTCTCGCCGACCAGGCGGCCGGCGGTCGTGATCAGCCGGGAGTCGAGCGTGGAGCGCGGGGTGAAGCCGAGGGGGAGCGGGTTCGGGACGACGACCGTCGCCGGGGCGAGCCCGCCGAGCTGCTCGCGCAGCCACGTCTCGAGCCCGGGCGTGAGCAGCGAGACGACGTCGGCGCGGGGAGCGTGGGCGAGCAGCGGCTCGAGGCCGCCGGTGCGCGCGCTGCTCGAGCGGTGCTCCTGGTGCACCACCACCGTCCGGCCCGGCGCCAGCTCGGTGGCGGCGACGAGGAGGCCGGGGGTGACGGTGACGAGGACGTCGACGTCGAGCGCCGGCAGCGCGGCCTCGAGGGCGACGTCGCACAGCGCGGTGAACTGGGCGTCCCAGCGCGCCGGCACGAGGGCGGACTCGCGGGCGTGCAGCGCCACGGCGTCCCGCTCCGGCACGCCGTCGTGGGCGGGGCGGGCCGGGTCGCGCAGGTCGACGAGCCGGTCGACGACGACCCGCCGGTCGATCGCGTAGTGCGAGCGCTCCTCGGTGCGGGTCACGCTGAGGATCCGGACGTCGTGGTCGGCCGCCAGGGCGTTGGCCTGGGTGATCGCCGAGCGGCTGGTGCCGCCCATGCCGTCGATGTTGAAGACGAGGTAGCCGATCCTCATGCGCCGCGCTCCTGCTGCTCGTCGAGGACGCGCGCCTGCAGCAGCCCGGGGGGCGACCAGCGCAGCCGCAGTCGCGCGATCTCGGGGAGCGGGACGGCGCGGGCCGGGTCGGCCAGGTCGTGGTCACGGCGCCGCACCGGCAGGTCGTCGAGCAGCAGCCGCGCGACCTGGGGCGCAACGCCGTCGAGCGCCGCGAGCGCGTCGGCGGCGAGGACGGCGGTGCCGTCGCGCACCGGCCAGCTCGCCAGCTCGACGTCGTCGTCGGCGACCAGCCGCAGCGTGGCGCCGGGACCCGAGAGCCGCAGGACGACGTCCGCCGCGCCCTCCCCGCCGACGCGCACGAGGTCGAGCCAGGCCGCCGCGGGCACCGGCTCGCGGCGCACCCGCAGGGTGCCGTCGTCGGCGCGGGCCAGCGCGAACCGGCTGCGGCCGTCGGGGGCGAGTGGCGAGCGGTGGGCGCCCAGCGGCGGCGTCCAGAGCGGCCGCGCCCCGCCGGCACCGGCCGGCAGCAGGACCACGTCGTGGGGGCCGGGGCCGTCGGGGAGCGCGGTGAGGTCCAGGCGCGCGGTGAGGTGGCCGGGCTGGTCGCCGGCGTCGTCGTCCGGCGGCGCGACGACGTCACCGGTCGCGACGTCGCGGAGCCCGAACGTGCCGGCGACGACGTCGGGCCCGTGCTCGACGGCCACCCACAGCCGGCGCCCGTCGAGGACGCCGGCGAACGCCGTCGCCAGCCGGTCGGTCGGGGCGGCGGGCACCTCGGCCGGCACCCCGGCGGGGGCCACGGCGGGGACCACGGCGGGGGTCGCGTCCGGCTCGGCGGCCTCGGAGCGACGTCGGAACTTCACGCCCGCGACCCTAGTGCGCCGCGGCCTACGCCCCGCCGATGCCGTCCGGCCCGGCGGCCTGCTCGTCGAAGCTCTCGTGCTCCAGCAGGTGCAGCACCGGGATGTCGAGGTCGCGGCGCGCCTTGGAGGCCCAGTCGAGGCGGAACAGCTCGGCCACGACGTGGGAGCGGGTCAGGATGATCGTCTCGCGGCCGTCGACCTCCCTGACCTTCGCGACCAGCTCGTCGACCGGCGAGCCGGTGACCAGGGCGCTCGACGCGACCGTGGCGCCGGCGCCCTCGAGCGCCGCGACGGTGGCGGTGAGGTCGGCGGTGGACCGCTCGCGGCAGTCCTCCTGGACGGCCTCGATGTCGAGGTCGCTCATCGGCATGCCGCGGGTGGCGAGCAGCTCGCTGCCCGACAGCGACCCGAGGGAGGCCTCCACCCGCGCCGCGGCGTCGTCGAGCGGCAGCAGCACGTGGTAGGTCACGGGGTCGTCGAGGCCCTCGTGCAGCGAGCGCACCTGTCGTGCGTCGAGGGTGGACAGGGCCTGCTCCACCAGCAGGACCACGTCGTAGTCGGCCATCTTTCACTCTCCTCCGGACGGGACCCCGGCCGACAGGACGCTGGCCAGGTCGTAGCTCACCGGCTGCTCGAGCTGCTCGTAACCGCAGGACTCGGGCTCCCGGTCGGGTCGCCAGCGCTTGAAGTGTGCCGTGTGCCGGAAGCGGCGGCCCTCCATGGCGTCGTACTTCACCTCGAGGACCCGCTCGGGACGCAGCGGCACGAAGGACAGGTCCTTGCCCTGGCTCCACCGGCTCTGCGTCCCGGGCACCCGGTCGGGGTTGGCGGTGAGGAACTCCTGCCAGCGCCCCCAGGGGTGCTCCTGGATCGGGCAGACCAGCGGCTGGAGCTCCTCGATCAGCTCGGCGCGCCGGGCGGCGGTGAAGCTGGCGCTGACGCCGACGTGCTGCAGCCCGTCCTCGGTGTGCAGCCCGAGCAGCAGGCTGCCCAGCAACGGCCGCTCGGGCGTGCTGGTCTTGTGCTCGCGGTAGCCGGCGACGACGACGTCGGCGGTGCGCTCGTGCTTGATCTTCATCATGGTGCGCCCGTTCGGCGTGTACGGCGCCCCGAGCGGCTTGGCGATCACGCCGTCGAGCCCGGCGCCCTCGAACTGGTGGAACCACTCCTCGGCGACCGCGGGGTCGTCGGTGGTGCGGGTCAGGTGGCAGGGACCGTCCTGGTCGTCGAGCCCACCGAGCGCCGCGACCAGCGCGGCCCGCCGCTCGACGAACGGGCGGTCGAGGTAGGAGGTGTCGTCCAGGGCGAGGAGGTCGAAGGCCACGAAGCTGGCGGGCGTCTTCTCCGACAGCATCCGGACCCGTGAGTCGGCGGGGTGGATCCGCTCCTGGAGCACCTCGAACTCGAGGCGGTCCCTGCCGTCGTCCTGGGCGAGGGCGACGAAGACCTCGCCGTCGAGCACGCACCGCTCGGGCAGCTGCTCGCGGGCGGCCACCACGAGCTCGGGGAAGTAGCGGGTCAGCGGTTTGGTGTTGCGGCTGGTGAGCTCGACCTCGTCACCGTCCTTGAACACCAGGCAGCGGAAGCCGTCCCACTTCGGCTCGAAGCTGAGGCCGCTGACCCCGCCGACGACGGTCCTCGCGGGGTCGGGCACACCCTTGACCGCCTTGGCGAGCATCGGCTGGACGGGTGGCATCACGGGGAGGTCCACGGGGGGAGCCTAGTGCGCGACCCGCCCGGGGGTGGGCACCTGTCACCACCACGCGGCCTCCCCGATCGCCGCCGGCTCCGACGGGTCCGTGAGGTGCTCGCGGAGTACCGCCAACGGCTCAGACCGGGCGTCGGCGTCGTAGAAGCACGTACACCACGGCAGGAGGCGCCGGGTGACCCCGCGCCCCGCCGCGGCCGACGCCGTCGCGCCCGGCGTGGTGTACGTGGTTGTACGACGGGTGGCCGGGGTCCGGACCGGCCGGTCCGACGTGCCGAGCCGCCGAACGCACTCTAAGGTCGTTCCTGCAATCCCCGGTTGGTCTGCCGGCAGGGCCCGCCTGACTTTGAATCAGGACTAGCGACGATGGTTCGACTCCATCCCGGGGAGCGTGGCCACGGCATCGCCGCAGGTCAAACAGCACTCGACCCCCGCCCCTGCTAGTCCCAGGGACGGGGGTCGAGTCTTGGCCTCTCACAGAACGCTCACGACTAGTCCTCGCAGCGGTCCGGTTGCCACTACTGCGCCACGGTGAACAGCCCTCCCGCGACCTGAGCTGCCTCGCTTGCGCCGGCGTCGCTCGTCGGCACGTAGAACGCCAGGTGGGTGGTCACCTTGTGCCCGAGCAGCGATGCGGCCTTACGCGGTTCCACGCCGTTGTCGTGCAGCGCCGTAGCAATCGTGTGCCGCACGTTGTGGATACTGCCGAGGTCAGGCACCGCGGCCCCGTCGCTCAGCACCCGGAACCGCCTCGAGAAGACGTCGGGGTCGACCGGCGTGCCGAGCGCGTCCACGACCACAAGCCCGCTCGTCGGCCGGCCCTGCGCCAGCCACAACTCACGCAGAGCGGTCGCCGTGCCGGCGTGGAACACCTCTACCGGCACCGTCCGGTGCGAGTCGTCCGACTTCGCGTCACCGTGCGCCGTAGCCCGACCCCTGCCCGTTTTCACGCGGCCCTGCTCGACACGCACCGTTCCGGCCGTCAGGTCGACTCGGCACCAGTCGAGCCCGAGCACCTCGGAGCGCCGCAACCCGCAGAGCGTGAGGCGCATCCCGACCCTGAGCCACGGGTCAGCCGCCAGCACGTTGACCGGCAACCCGTCGACGTGCCCGCGGAACGTCGCGAGCTCGCCAGCAGACCACACCACGACGGTCCGTCGGTCGCCGGCCTTCGCCTTGGGTGGCTTCACGCCGGCGGCGACATTCCTTGAAAGCAGCCCCGCCTCCACGCCGTGGTCGAGCACCTGACGCAGCGTGCCGAGCGCGTAGACGATGCTCCGGTGCGACAGCCCGCGTCGCCACTTCCCGCCCTCCGTCGCCAGCGTCCGCAGCAGCGCCCGCACGTCGGCGGGACTGAGGCCTTGCGCCGGCTCGTCGCCGATGTGGAGGAGCACGGCGTGAAGCGCGCTCCGGTATCCGTTGACCGACACCTCGCGGATGCCGCCCGCCTCGCTGTCGGCCTGCCGGTCGGCCAGCCACCGGTCGGCCAACGCTCGCATCGTGACCTTGCTAGGCGCTGTGAACGCACCTTGAATGACCGCGGTCCGGGTCTCGTCGACGAACGCTCGAGCCTCTCGGATCGTGTCGAACGTCCGTGTCACCTGACGTCGCTTGCCGCCGGTCGGCGCCACGTCCAGGACGGCCCGGTAGCGGACCCCCTTGCCTGTCTCGACGAGCCGGATCGGCTCGCCCTCCCTCGGTTTCGTAACCCTCATCAGGTGTTGCCCCTCTCAGTGGTGTCTGCGGTCTTCTCAGATGTAGCCGCGGTCGCGGGCTGTTTTGATCCATGCCCGCACCCTCGACCTGTCGGTGTTGCTCTCGTCGTCCAGGTCGAAGGCGTGTCGGTCTCGCAGCAGCCGCAGCACGGTTAGCGGCTCCTGGCGCCGGGTTGCGGGGTCTCTGGTCGCTTTGCCGTAGAGCTCGGCAACCAAGCGATAGGTGTCATCGGTCGCTCGAGCGGTCCGCCCCGCTCGTCGACCGGCGCGCACGGCGCTGTCGTTGGTCCAGGCGAGCCCTCGCGGGTCCGCCTCCGACGAGAGGTCCAAGCTCTCAACGAGTTGCGGTAGGTGTACTCGGAGTTCGTCGCGCCAGCGGATGTGCCGGCTCAAGAGGCCCGAGGTGACGTCCCGAGGCTCGCGTCCCGGTGGGAACGAGCCGTCGTAGTGACGCGCGTCCGGGTTTCCGTCACGCGGCGCGGAATTGTCGGCTAGCGGAGCGTCGCCAGGGACGTCGTAGGTCCGCACCTCGACGCCGGCCGCGACGACCCGCCCGTCGACGTCGTGCCAGTGCACAACAATCCGCCACCCGTCCTCGACCCGCTCGGTTGTGCCAACCCAGGTCGTCTGCTGCTGTGCCATGGTGCCGATCGTACAGGGCGCGGCAATCTGTGCGGACACTCAACACCATGACCCAACCCATTGCAGTCCCGACGCTCAAGCTCGCCGACGTCCGCGACCTCGCCACGCTGCCGGTGTGGCATGAGGCCAAGCCGTCGGCCGCCGCGGTTCTCGGCATCGGTCGCACCCTCGCCTACGGCATGGCTGATCGGGGCGACCTGCCAACAATCCGGCTCGGCTCACGGGTCGTCGTCCCGGTGCCGGCCCTCCTCGCGATGCTCGGCGAGCGCTCGGTTCCGATTGGCAATCAAGACTTGCCACCCGCTGACCAGCACGAACCCGCCACCTCGCACAGCTCCACGCCTGGCGCCCTCACGACGGATGCTCGCCGATGAGCGCGCTGACCGAGGCCGGGGCGCAGCGCGCAGCTGTCGAGATCGCCCGCCTGCTTGCGACCGGGACCCGGACGGACGTCGTGAAGGATCACCTGCTCCGGAGCGTGACCGGTGGTCCCGACCACACGGCCACGGTGGGAGGCATCGAGGCGCTGCTCTCGATCGCCGTCGCCGCGGCCGACCTGTTTCGCGGCGCCCTCGACGTCTTCGCAGCTGAGCCCGGGGGGCCGACCGTCCTGGCGCTGCTGGATGCCCAGGCGTCGATCCTCGCGAACGAGCCCTGACCGACCACGCACCGCCCGTTGTGACCCCTGCTCGACCGCCAGAGCCTGCCCGCCACCTCACACACCCGACCCACGAGGAGACCCCGAGCGGTGGACACCCCAAATGCGGCGGCCGAGAGCAGTAGGCCCGCGGGACGTTTCGACTGGGAGCGCGCCCTCCGTGCGTCTGGCCTGCCGTTCGGCACCCGCGGCGTGCTGGCGATCCTCGGGACCTTCATGAACGCCGACGGCACCAACGCCCGGCCCAGCCTCGACACCCTGGCGGGCGCCTGCAATCTCAGTCGCCGCCAGGTGAGCAACCACCTGCGACCTGCCCTCGAGCGAGGGTGGTTGGAGCGCGACTCCGGTCGGGGCCCTGGATCGGCGACGACCTATCGGGCACGCACACCGATTGTCGTCGAGTCCGGGCAGCCCGTTTCCCGGACTCCGACCGAGAACGGGAAGCCCGCTGCCCAGACTGCCGAGAGTCCGGGCACTCCGCTACCAGAGTCCGGGCAGCCCGCTTCCACAGAACGGGCAGCCGAGTGCCCACCACCAGACCATGACCAGATCAAGACCACCACCCCCGCCGCCACCGAGGCCGCGCCTCTGTCCGTATTCGTGGCCCAGGTGATGGGGGAGGAGCCGAAGTGGAGCGAGCAAACGGCCCGCGCCGTCGTCGCCCTGGCCGAGGTCGACCCGACGACCAAGACCAGCGTCGGTGGCCGTCTCAAGGTCGGTGACTACCGGCGCGAGTTGGCACGCCGGGTCGCCGCCGATGCCCGCACCCGCGCTGCCAAGTCCCGCGAGTGCAATCACGGCAAGGTCGACGGGATGAGAGTCAGCGGGGTGGGCGCCAACGCCTCCCGCAAGTGCGGAGCGTGCGAAGTCGAGTCGCCCGCCCCCGACTGCCGGTTGTCGGCATGACCTGGCCCCCGGTGTCGTCCGAGGAGGCCCGCGAGCAGCGCGAGGCTGACGCCGCCAAGCGCGCCGCCCGCGACGCCGCGCCTCGCCACGGCCGCGACTGCGCCGACGGATGGCTCGGCGAGGACGACGAAGGTCGGCCCGTCCCTTGCCTCACCTGCCGGCCACACCTCGCCCGCACACACCGCAGGAGCCGCCGATGAGCGCCGACACCCCCGACCCGCGCCCCTGGGAGCGCCAACCGGACGAGACCAACCCGGCGTACGCCGCCTTCGAGACCTACCTCCGCGCCGGCGCCGGCCGGAGTGTCACGAAGGTGGCCGCAGAGTGCAACAAGTCTCGGTCGCTGCTCAACCGGTGGTCGGCCCGCCACAAGTGGGTCCGCCGCGCCCAGGCGTGGGACGCCGACCTGAACCGCGAGTACCTCGGCGAGGTGATCGAGGCGCGCCGGACCCTCGCCCATCGCCACCTAGCTGTGTCCCGGACCGCGCTGGAGAAGGTCGCTGCCGCGGTCGCCGGGATCGACCCCAGCGGCCTCACCGTCGCCGAGACCGCTCGCCTGTGGGACCTCGCCACCCGCACCGAGCGCGAAGCCCTGCAGGTGCCGACCCGTGTCGAGCTCAGCGGGCCCGGCGGGGGTCCTATCGGCGTCATGGCCCACCTCACCGACGAGGAACGGCACACCCGCCTCAGGGCGCTCCGTCGCGAGATCGACGAGCGTCTCGAGGTCACCGAGCGGCCACACCACCACGACGACACCGACACCGACAGCGACACCGAAGGAGACGACACCACCGATGAGGACTAAACCGAGGGCGACCACCCACGAGGAGACCCAGCGCGCCCAGCGACGGGCACACCTCGACCGACTCGACGAGATCCACGACCCGACACCGAGTGAACGCGCGTTGCGCGACCGCCTACGCCGAATCGACAACGCCGACCCCGCCACCGACCGGGACCGCTACCTACGCCGCGCTCTCGGCCTCGACTGACGACCAGACCACCAACCAACGAAAGGCCCCACCCATGAGCAAGACCCCGATCCCTTCCGACGAGCAGGTACGCGATCGCGAGGCCCGCTGGGGCCATCACCTGCCCGTCTACCCGTCGCGCCAGAGCCGCGTACCTGCCGTCCTGGCATCCGAACCCACCTTCCGTGACCTCGCGGCCGAGCGCGACGCCGTACGCGCCGCAGAGACTCGCCTGCACCGCGAGCACGAGGAACTCACCGCCCGCAACGAGGTCGCAAAGGCCAAGCACTCCGCCGCACAGCGCGAAGCCATGCTGACCGGCACCCCGCCGCCGGCTCCGCTGTCCTTCGAGCCGTGGCCCTACCCCCAGCACTCCCGCCAGACCTTCGACCGGCTCCACGGCGCGATCGAAGCCGCGGAGCTTGGTCTGCTCGAGGACGACGCCGACCGGTGGCGCCAGGTGCTCGAGAGCAAAGCCGACCCGCTGCGCCGCAAGGTCGAACGAGCCCGCGCGGCACTGGCGGAGGCGGAGGCGAACCTCACGCCCTACGTCGCCGGGATCAGCGCTCTCCCGGCCGCGCTGGCCGCAGTGGACGGACGGCGCTCGTGGCCGCGGCGCGATCCTGAGGCCGCCGACCCGGCCCAGGTGCTCGAGGACTTCGAGGCCCTCGGCCGTCCGACCAGCAACCGTCTCAGCCGCCGCTGAGCCCGCGCCGTGATCAACCGACACACCGCGCCCGTCACCGGGACTTCGGGCGACCGTCTCGACCGTCGAACACGCGGCCTCTGCCGTCGCTGCGGGATCGATCTCAGCGCCGCGGCAACGACGTGCCGCGACTGTCGGCCGTGGGTCAGGGCCGACGAACGCGCCCGCGCCGAAGGCGAGGACCCTTGATCGGCCGGGACCTACTCCGATTCGGGATCGGCTACGACAGCACCCTCGAACTCCCCACCCGGACCGAAAAGCCGAGCTGCCTTGACCCCGACGAACCGGTAGGCCTCGCGACCTTGCCTGATCGCCTCGGCGGAGGCCCCGTTCCGCATCCACTTGACAGCGGCCTCAGCACCAGCGCCGTCGGCAGCGACCTCGACGAGTTCGGGGGTCATGATTTCACCCACGGTGCCTAGCCGGTTGGCCATAACGAGGACGGCCTGAAGGATCGCGGTCTCTTCGTCGCTTGGAGCTGTCGCATACGGGTCCTGCTTCTTGCGCTTGAACATGAGTGCATGGTGCCAGCGATCAGACTCCCCGTCACCCCGATGTGAGAGCCGTAGGCGGGCGACCGTGAGAGGCGACGGTCGCCCGCAGGTCAAACGGTCAAGAGGCCTGATCAGGCAGCAGGACGCCCTGAACGGATCGAGCGTTGCGCTGTCGAGCGCAGGCCGAAGTGGGCCGTGTCTAGTCACCTTGTTGGTGCTTCCGCCGAAGTGCTGCTCCGTCGCTGGCTCGGCGTGCGAACCTTCGGTCATGGATGATGCGGATCGGGTGGCACGGGAACGGGCTCAGGCGCAACGAGACGCGCTGGCTACAGGTGGCAGCGACGCGACGCGCGAAGAGTCGAATCGGCGATCGGCCTTGCTGGCTGAGATCAAGGGACTCACGCAGCCTGCGCTGGATGCCCAACAGGCAGCCGGTTACCCAGCACTGGAGGTTGTGGATGTCGCCGGCTCTCGTGAGCGCGAGCGCGGCGGATTCAAGTTGGCCGCGTTCTGGGTCGACGACCGCGGGTCAGCCCTCCACGGCGAGGATTACCTCTTGGGAGACGGCACTATTGCGAGTTCCTACGCAGGGCGCGCACTTGTCTTGGTCGAAAGATGGGACCTGGTGAGCACAACGCGTCTCGAGGGCATCCTTAAGGCCCTTGAGCAGCTCTCCCGAACCAACACATAGGTGATCGGCGCCTGACGCCGACCTACCTACGCGGCTCGCCGCCTGTGCTAGTAGCCGTCTAGTCGGTCAGGAGACGTTCGACCGATTGCACGACAGCTCGAAGATCGGGATCTGACGTCCAAGCCAACACCTCCGTGGATGGCGCCGCTTCGAGTTGTTCTCGGACCTCATCGGCGTTCACCTCACTAGTGAGTACCAGGAACTTGCTGCGGTCTTTGCTGGCGACGTGGGCAGCCATGCGCTCGAGTCGCTCAATCGCAGACCGGGGCGCCCGCGAGGTGTACTCGATGTACACCCGCCGACCATCCGCTCGCTCAACCAACAGGTCGGCCCGGGAAGGGCGTCCCCGCGCGCCATCGTTGACGACTGGATAGGTCGACACAACGGAATCTACGAAGGCCACTGAGAGCGCCGCTCTCAAGATCGCGATCGTCTCCGCCTCGGTGGCCCCTTGCCCAACTGCCGGCAGACTTGACGATGGCGACGGTGCCTGATCGTTCAGCGCGGCACGTAGCGCGCCGTAGGCGGCTCGACGCAGCTCCTCGGCCCGGTCGTCTTCGCCTGCGTTCTCAGCCTGCTGCGCGTTTTTCTCAAGTTCTGTCAGAACCAGCTCGAGAGTTCCCAACTTGATGCTGAGCAACCGGGGGCCCAAGTACACGAGAGCGATGACTGCAAACCCGGCGACAACGATTGCCGTCGCCGTAGTTCCATCGCGCTCATGAAAGACGGCCGCAGCGCCAGTGACGATCGAGGCGAGACCAAACACGATTAGGGCGAACTGTTGGAGTTCGCGAGACCTCGCCCACTCTGCCAGCGGTTTCCGAAGTGCCGTGTCGTCGCTCGACTCGTTCCGTCGCCCGCGAGCCCAAATGATGAGGCCTAGTCCGGCCGAAAGGCCGAGACCGGCGCCAAAGCCGAACAGGGCATACGCGAGGTCAGATGACACGGCCACTTCGTACCAGTCTCAGGGCTACCGCGTCGAGGGGGCAGCCCCTCACGGTTCCGGCTTGATCTCCTCGAATACCGCCACCTTGTCGAGTCCGGCCGCCTAGGGTCGGGCGTTCAACGCCCGGAACGGAAGGTTGTCGTGAGCATCGCTCAAGGAGTTTGGATCCCCCCGCCCTCTGCGAGACCGTCAGCCTCTCGACGGTCGGCATGATCGCGAACCCGGTTTGGGACCTGGCGCGCGGTGGTGACCCGATCCGTCGCAAGGATCTTCACGACAAGTACGGCGGTGTCAGACAAGGCGGTATCTCGCCATCCTCAAACACGCCAAACATCTTCCTTTTTGCGGACCCCGGTGCCAATGCTGAGCACGGCTACATCGAGGACAGGTGGGTCGCGCCTGATCTCTTCGAGTACTGCGGCGAAGGACAAAGCGGTCACCAGCAGGTCGTGCGGTACAACAAGTCGGTTCGTGAGCATGTCGAGGACGGGAAGTCTCTGCGACTCTTCTTCGGGTGGCGAGGACCGGTCAGTTATGAGGGCGAGTTCCGACTCGATCCCGTGGAGCCGTACTACCTTGCCTTTGGTCTAGGCCGCGACGGCGTCGAGCGCCGGGTCGTGGTTTTTCGCCTCCGTCCATTGGGCTTCACCGAGACCTCCGTCAGACCGACTTCGACGGTCGCGACGGCCGATACAGGAACCTTCGAAGGCGCACGAGGTGCCGTACCGGTCGGCGGGAGTGCTGCCCCGACCTCATATCGCGGGGCCAACGAACACGTCGTGACCACTCGGGATCGCCTGCCGTTTAGCGTCGACCCGAATGAGCAGGACCGAGCTCTTCAGGCACATGCGACCGCGCAGAACGTGCTTGCCGAATGGGTTCTCGGCCGCCGGTTGCACCCCCTCAGTCCTGGTCTCGACGGTCCGGACTTCGATGTTGCTTGGTACGACCTGTCCCGAATGGTCGTCGCTGAGGTCAAGTCGGTTCGGCCGCAGAACGAGATCCGCCAACTGCGGATGGGGATGGGGCAAGTCCTCGACTATGCCGATCAGTTGAACGCCGTTCCCTTGCTCTTCGTCGATCGCCGTCCGAGTTTCGAGAGGTGGCAGCAACTGGCCGCGCGAGCAGGAGTCGTCCTGGCATGGCCAGCAATGCTTGAGTCGTTGGCCGACGAGATCCAGCGCTACTAGTCCGTCGGTGCCGGAGAACGCCTGGTCGGCGGCGCACATCCCGCAGATGGACGCCGGGCTCATGGCGATCTGCAGATTTGGCTCCGCGGCGGCAACCTCCGCAGACGATGCCCGCGGAACGGCTCCATCCTGACAATCAGTCAAGACGGATACGTGACTGACCTGCTGGTACGGAGTACCTCTCACAAGCCACGCTACGGCCTCTCACGGCTGCAGCGCCAAGTTGCCAAGGCCACCCGACTACTGCGCTAGCAGCACGTGGTCCACTAATCAGGTCAAGACTGGTGGAAGTGCGAGCGGGGAGTGATGGATGTCGATCGTCGAAGAATATTGGCAGGGAGTTGCTCAGCGGCTGCAGGTCGAGGCCGACGTGTTCAACCGACTCATCATGCACAACGCCGAGTCTGGTCGTGAGAACGAGTCCTCATTGACCGATATTGTGCGGAGGTTTCTGCCCCCGACCGTGGGCGTGGGAACCGGGATCGTAATCGACAGTGACGGGCGGCGCTCGCAGCAGTGCGACTTGATCGTCTTCGATCAGAGCAACAGTCCGAACCTACTCGCGCAGACAAGTCAGATGCTGTTTCCTGTCGAGACCGTGAGGCTCGTTATCGAGGTCAAGACGACGGTTACGAAGGTTGAGATTGAGGACGTTGCGGCGAAGATCGGCAGCCTGAACGCCTTATCGTGGGTGGGTAAGGCTGAAAACGTTCCTTTTGCTCTGTTCGGTTACTCGTGCGGAAACAGTGCCGGGACGATCGTCTCGGAATTGCTCGGTCTAGGAGCGGACGTCATGCCGAGGGCAACTTGCGTGATGCGGCCCGGAGTCTTCGGGCAATCGCTTCCGGCCGCGAAGGCAGGACTCGTCGCATTGCATAAACTGGACGAGCATGGGGTGTCGATCTCAGACAGTTGGGTGACACCTGAGAGCGATGGGCCGGCAATCATCATAGGCGGCTCGTCCTATCCCACGACGCGCATCAAGGCCTACGGAAAAGAAAAAGTCGTTGGCAATCCTGGTCGCGCACTACTACTGTTCTGTGCCGAGTTGTTGGGAATCCTGAGTGAGTCTGCGGGCGTCGAAGCGCACTGGCTCGAGCGCTACCTGTCCCGTACAGCTAGAGAACTGATTGAGCCGGAAGACTCATGAGTATTCGAAGGAGAGAACAGCGTCTAAGAAATCTGTCGTAGACAGCGTCGCAAGCCCGAGTTGGATGCACGCATCAGTCAGGGACATCCGGTCGGGGCGATCTCCCACGTCCTCGGTCACTACCTCGACTGCGTGCCCGCTGCTCTGAAGCCAAACGGCGATCTTCGCAACATCTACCTGTGTCTGATACTCGGTGGCGTCAGGGTCCACGAGATCCGACGCTTGATCGAGGACCTCGTCCTCGTGCGCCCACGTAGACGAATCTGTTGAGAGGTGGCCCGCTACGGACTTCGCCCAGAGGCCGAGTCCGTGTTCGTCGAGGTACTTGCAGCACTCGCGCCACACGGAGTCCGGAAAGCGAAGTCGACCGTCCTTCACAAGATCGGTCAGTTCGTGGAGTGCTTTCTTCAGGAGACTCGGTTCCACAAGGTCGCCGACTGCCGACAGCCCGTAGGCGTCGATGACATAGAGATTCATCAGGCGCTGATGCCGAGGTGCGTGACTAGTTCTTGCAACTGTTCCGCGTCGACGCGCAAGAATTTCCGGACGTCGAGGGCAGACAGAGATTGTTCCTGCAGTGCAGAGACGATCAAGCGGGAGAACTCCGACCCATACTCGTCGAGTCGAATTTCGGCCGCCGTTCGGCCCCCGCCGTCTGGACTGCCGAAGCCCGACTCACTTGGTTCAGAGCCCTGAGCGATAATTGCTGGGAGATGGTCCGGGGCGTGTTTCAGTTCGACCAATCGATAGCCGACGGACTGCCAACTGGCGCCGTAGCGGTTTGACACGAGTCGCACACGTCGAAGGTCGTCGGGTTTCGTCTTTGAAACGACTCCCTTGGACAAATACTCGGCTAGGTCGTCGGCTGGGATCAGGAACGCCGCAGCAAACGCCTCGCACCAGCGCTCCGCCGCATTGTCTTGCTCGTGATGAAGAACGGCGTCGCCCCGAGCAAGGTGCGCCAGTTCGTGAAGCAACGTGTAGGACCGAACGCTCCCTAGCCGGAACGACGCGTTGATGAAGATCGCTGGTACGTGGCTGTCAGGGATTGAGAATCCCCGTGAGTTGTCGTCCCCGATCTTTTGTAGAAAGACCAGGATGCCCTTCGCCTCGATCGCGCGACGGAGGTCTCGGAAGACCCTGGCCTTCGACGTAGCCCTGACCTGCTCTCTGACCTGCCAGCCGAGCCACGCGCGAACCGTCTGTGCATACGCGGCAGCGGTCCGCCCTTGAACGGCTGGGAGACGAAGTGGTTCGGCTCCGAGCTTGTCAGCACTCCATCTTGAGATCGTCTGAAGACGCGCCGTCTGCCGAACAGCAAGTGATTCCCTTGGTGTTGCGTCCACCGCGTCCACGAGGGCTGCGCGACGGTTTACAGGCGACTTGGCAGTGTCAGGAGGTTTCGGCAGCCGAAAGAACTGGGGCGACCGTCCCAGGAATCGGGCAAGAGAACTCAAGTCCCCAACATGCGGGTTGTCCGTGCCCTCGAGCCATGCTTCGACTGCATGGATGGGCCGGCTGGTCACGCTCGCGAGCTGTCGCGGAGTCGCGTCGGACTGGTTCATGGCCCACGCCAGCATCACTGAGTTGATCGGCACTTTCGCCATGGCCCGGACACTAACCGACACGGATGACAGCTACAGCGAACCACGCGAACTGGCCGGGCATTGATCAAGGCGGCTGCACGCGTCTCGTCTCACAAACGTCTCACGGACGTCTCGTCACAATACGAGACCGGACGGCCCTGGGGACTAGATGGCATGAGTCTCGCGGACGAGACGGGACAGCGGAGGACGTCGCGACACAGGTCGGCGCGCCTTTGAATCAGGACTAGCGACGATGGTTCGACTCCATCCCGGGGAGCGACGACCGCCGCGTGCTCGCCGCCCGGTGCCTGAGATCCCGCAGCACGGCGTCCTCGCATCGCGGCGTCCCGGCGCGCGGGCTTAGAGTGACCCGGTGCCGAGCAACCTGACTGTCATCGTCCTGGCCGCCGGCGGGGGAACCCGCATGAAGTCGAAGACGATGAAGGTGCTCCACGAGGTCGGTGGGCGCAGCATGATCGGCCACGTCATCGCCGCCGTGCAGGCCACCGGGCCGCAGCGGGTCGTCGCCGTCGTCGGCCACCAGCGCGAGCAGGTCGGCCCGCACATCCGCGACCTCGCGCCCGACAGCCTGCTCGCGGTGCAGGAGGAGCAGAAGGGCACCGGGCACGCCGTCCGGACCGCCGTCGAGACGCTGGTCGCGACCGACGGGCCCACCGAGGGCACCGTCGTCGTCGCCTACGGGGACACCCCGCTGCTCGAGGGCGACTCGCTGCGGGCGTTCGTGGCCGAGCACGAGGCGGCCGAGCGGGCAGTGAGCATCCTCTCCGGCGAGCTCGCGAACCCGTTCGGCTACGGCCGCGTCGTCCGCGACGAGGACGGCGACGTCGTCGCGATCGTCGAGGAGAAGGACGCCACCGCCGACCAGCGCGAGATCCGCGAGATCAACTCCGGGATCCTCGCCTTCGACGCCGGGTTCCTCCTCGACGCGCTCCCGCGGATCGGCAACGACAACGCCAAGGGCGAGTACTACCTCACCGACACCGTCCAGATCGCCCGCGACGCCGGCCTCACCGTCGGCGCGTGGGCCATCGACGACGTCATGCAGACCGAGGGCGCCAACGACCGGGTGCAGCTCGCCGAGCTCGGCCGCGAGATGAACCGCCGGATCGTGACCCGCTGGATGCGCGCGGGCGTGACCGTGATGGACCCCGCCACGACTTGGATCGACGCCGACGTCGTCCTCGCCCCCGACGTCACGATCCTGCCCGGCACCCAGCTCCTCGGGCTGACCGAGGTCGGCGAGGACGCCGTCGTCGGGCCCGACACCACGCTCAAGGACTGCGAGGTCGGCGCCGGCGCGCGCGTCGTCCGCACCCACGGCGAGCTCGCCGTCATCGGCGCCGAGGCCACGGTCGGCCCGTTCTCCTACCTGCGACCCGGCACCCGGCTCGGGGCGCGCGGCAAGATCGGCGGCTTCGTCGAGACCAAGAACGCCGTCATCGGCGAGGGCGCCAAGGTCCCGCACCTGTCCTACGTCGGCGACGCCGAGATCGGGGAGGGCGCCAACATCGGCGCCGGCACGATCTTCGCCAACTACGACGGCATCGCCAAGCACCACACCAAGATCGGCCGGCACGCCAAGACCGCGAGCAACAACACCTTCGTCGCCCCCGTCGAGGTCGGGGACGGCGCCGCGACCGGCGCCGGCTCGGTGATCCGCCGCGACGTCCCGCCCGGCGCGCTCGCGGTGAGCAGCGGACCGCAGCGCAACCTGGTCGGCTGGTCGATGCGCCGACGTCCGGGGACGGACCAGGCGGAGGCCGCGCGTGCAGCACTGGCAGAATCAGCGGCGGCGGACGACCAGCAGGCCGACCGCCCGCACGACCACTGAGGAGCACGCGTGATCGGCATCCAGAAGACCACCGAGAAGAACCTCATGGTCTTCAGCGGACGGGCCCACCCCTCGCTCGCGGCGGAGGTCTCGGAGATCCTCGGGACGCCGATCGTGCCGACCGCGGCCTACGAGTTCGCCAACGGCGAGATCTACGTGCGCTACGAGGAGTCGGTGCGCGGCTGCGACGCCTTCGTCCTCCAGAGCCACACCGCCCCCATCAACGAGTGGATCATGGAGCACCTGATCATGGTCGACGCGCTCAAGCGCGCCTCGGCGAAGCGGATCACGGTGGTCATGCCGTTCTGGGGCTACAGCCGCCAGGACAAGAAGCACCGCGGCCGTGAGCCGATCTCGGCCCGCCTGGTCGCCGACATGTTCAAGACCGCCGGCGCCGACCGGATCATCGCCGTCGACCTGCACGCCGACCAGCTCCAGGGCTTCTTCGACGGCCCCGTCGACCACCTGATGGCGCTGCCCGTGCTGACCGACTACATCAAGGGCGCCTACGGCGGCCAGCAGCTCGCGATCGTCTCGCCCGACGCCGGCCGGATCAAGGTCGCCGAGCGCTGGTCGGCCCGCCTGGGCGGGGCCCCGCTGGCCTTCATCCACAAGTCGCGGCGCACCGACCGGCCCAACGAGACCGTCGCCAACCGCGTCGTCGGCGAGGTCAAGGGCCGGATGTGCATCCTGACCGACGACATGATCGACACCGGCGGCACCATCGTGAAGGCCGCCGAGGCGCTGCTGGAGGACGGCGCCGCCGGCGTCGTCATCGCCGCCACCCACGCGATCCTCTCCGACCCCGCCGTCGACCGGCTCAAGAACTCCCCGGCCATCGAGATCATCGTGACCGACACCCTGCCGATCCCGCCGGAGAAGCGCTTCGACAAGCTCACCGTGCTCTCCATCGCGCCGCTCGTCGCGCGCGCCATCCGCGAGGTCTTTGAGGACGGCTCGGTCACCTCGATGTTCGACGGCCACGCCTAGGGGCCCCGGCCGGCCGGTCCGCCTACGGTCGGTCCCGTGAACGACGTCCACCGGTCCTGGCAGCGTGTCGCGTTCGCGATGTTCGCGGTCGGGTGGGGCGCCAACCAGTTCACCCCGATGCTGCTCGCCTACCGCGAGGAGCTCGGGATGTCGACGCAGACCCGGGCCTTCCTCTTCGGCGTGTACGCCGCGGGCCTCGTGCCGGCGCTGCTGGTCGGCGGGGCGGCGTCGGACCGGTGGGGACGGCGCGCGCTCGTGCTGCCGGCCGTGGTGCTCTCGCCGCTGGCGAGCGTGCTGCTGATGGTCGAGGAGCGCTTAACGCTGGGGCTGTGCGTGGCGCGGCTGGTCGCGGGCCTGTGCTCCGGCGTCGTGTTCAGCGCGGCCAGCGCGTGGGTGGCCGAGCTGACCGAGCGCTCCGGTGACCAGGCACCCGGGACGGCGGCCCGGCGCGCCGCGATCGCGCTGTCGGCCGGGTTCGGGGTCGGCCCGCTGGTGACCGGGCTGGTCGCGCAGTGGGCGCCGGAGCCGCTGGTGACGCCGTACCTGCCGCACGTCGTGCTGGGCGTCGTGGCGCTCGTGCTGGTGCTGCGGGTGCCCGAGACGCTCCCGGACCGCGGCGCGGCCGAGCCGCGCGCACTGCTGCGGCTGCCGGCGGTGACGCGCGGGCGGCGGTTCCTGACCGTCGTCGCGCCCTCGGCGCCGTGGGTCTTCGGCAGCGCGGCGATCTCGATCGCGTTCCTGCCCGGCGGCCTGGGCGGTGACCCGCCCGGACAGCTGGCCTTCGCCGGCGTCCTGGCCGGGATCACCCTCGGCACCGGCGTCCTGGTGCAGGGGTGGGCCCGCCGGCTCGACGACCGCCGTCCGCTGCTCGCGGGTGAGGTCGGGCTGGTCGCCGCCGCCCTCGGCTGCGCGACCGGCGTCGGCGCCCTGGTCGCCGACGAGCGGCTGCTGCTCCTCGTGGCCGGACCGGTGCTCGGCGCCGGCTACGGGATGGTGCTGGTCTCGGGGCTGCGCGAGACCGAGCGGCTCTCGGCGCCCGACGAGCGCGGCGCGACCGTCGCGGTCTTCTACGCGCTGACCTACCTGGGCTTCGCGGCGCCGTACGCGCTCGGGGCGTTCGGCGGGGGAGCGGCCGCGCTGGCCGGTGCCGGCGTCGTGGCGGTGGGGTGCCTGGTCGTCGTCAGCCTCGGCCGACGCGCCGCACCCCGCTCGTGACCGCGATGCGGCGGTGCCCGTGCGCGGGGTTCAGCGCCGGTCGTCGAGCGCGTCCTCCCAGGCCCGTCGCAGGATCGAGCTCCGGACGTCGCCCGCACGGGCCTCGACGGCGTCGAGCTGCGCGGTGCTCAGCGCGACGGCGGGGAACGCGTGGCCGACGGCCTGCGCGAAGGCCTGGCCGCGCTCGGCCAGTCCCGGGGCCTCGTCGAGGTAGCGGTCGACGAACGGCGCCAGCAGGTCGACCTGCTCGACGTCCCACAGCCCGGCGGTGACCGCACCGAAGCGACGGTTGGCCACGCCCGGCTCGGTGGCGGCGGCCCAGGCGGCCTCCTTGGCCTCGCGGGTGGGCCGCGCGGCCAGGGCGCGGGCGGCGCCGAGCTCGCCGTCGACGGTGCCGTCGCGCCGCCGCTCGGCCTCGACGAACGCCGCGTCGGCGCCGCCGATCGCCGCGAGCCGGGCGACCACGCGCCACCGCAGGGCGGCGTACCAGGCGAGCCGGCCGTCGCCGTGCTCGACGCCGTCGGCGTCGAGCCAGCCGGTGAGCAGGTCGACGTCGCGGCTCGTGGAGGCCAGGGCCTCGACGAAGGTGAGCCGGAGCTCGTCGGTGGTCGCCGCCCCGAGACCGGCGGCGAAGGTCGCGGCGAGGTCGTCGACGGCGGGGCGCACCGCCTCGGCCGGCACCCGCTCGGGCAGCACCGAGGCCAGGGTGCGGCTGACGACCGACGTCACGATCATCGGGTGGGTCTCGCCCGGCAGGTGCCGGGTGACGACGTCGAGGTAGGCGAGCGGGTCGATCCGCCGGGTGCGGACGCCGTCGAACCACTGGCCCCAGACGACGGCGCGGGCCAACGGGTCCTCGAGCCGGCCGAGGCCGTCCGCGAAGGCCGCCATCGAGGCCTCGTCGAGGTCGACCTGCGCGTAGGTCTCGCTGCCGACGTTCGGGAGCACCACCCGGCCGGCCCAGCCCTCGAGGCGGACCGGCTCGTCGGCCAGGTCGACCACCACGGTGTCGAGCGGGGTCAGCGCCCCGCCGGCGCCGTCGTAGGAGGCCACGCGCAGCCGGTGCGGCCGGCTCCCGAGGCGGCGCAGCACCGGCGTCGCGTCGGCGTCGCGCTCGACCCGGATCGTGTCGAAGCCGCTGGTGCGCAGCCAGGCGTCGGCCCAGGCGACGGCGTCGCGGTCGGACGCCGCGTCGAGGGCGGCCACGAAGTCGGCGAGCGTGGTGTTGCCGAACGCGTGCCGCGACAGGTAGCCGTTGACGCCGTCGAGGAAGGTCTCGTCGCCGAGCCAGGTGACGAGCTGGCGCAGGCTCGCGTTGCCCTTGGCGTAGCTGATCATGTCGAAGTTGGTGGCCGCGGCGTCGACGTCCGGCACGTCCTCGGCCGCCGGCGCGACCGGGTGGGTCGAGCGGCGCGCGTCGGCCCGGTAGGCGGCGACCTTGCGCGTGGTCTCGAAGCCGACGAGCAGGTGCGGGTAGCCGGCCGCGGCCTCGGCGACCCGGTAGCCCATGTAGTCGGCGAAGCTCTCCTGGAGCCAGGTGTCCTCCCACCACGTCATCGTCACGAGGTCGCCGAACCACATGTGGGCCATCTCGTGGGCGATGGTCGTGGCCCGCGAGGCGCGCATCCGCTCGGGCAGGACGCCGCGGGGGAGGTACTCGTCGCGGTAGGTCACGCAGCCGGGCGTCTCGAGGGCGCCCCAGTTCTGTCCCGGCACGAACGCCTGCTCGTAGGAGTCGAACGGCATCGGCTCGGCGAAGAGCTCGGCGTAGTGGTCGAAGCAGGCCTGCGTCGTGCGGCGCAGCTCGTCGAAGTCGCGGTCGAGCTCGGCGGCCAGCGACGCCCGGGCGTGCCAGGCGAACGGCAGCCCGGCGTGCTCCCACCGGCGCGAGTGCCACGGGCCCGCGCAGACCACCCACATCGCCACCGGGATCGGCTTCGTGGTCGCGAACGTCCAGCGGCCGGCGGCCGGGTCGTGGCTGGTCACGCGGCCGTTGGCGACCACGGTCCAGCTCGGGTCCGCGGTGACCGCGAGGCTCACCGGTGCCTTGAGGTCGTTCTGGTCGAAGCAGGCGAAGACCTTCTGGGCGACGTCCATGCCGAGGTAGGCCGAGACGTACGTCGCGCCGTCGGCGGGGTCGGTGAAGGTGTGCATGCCGTCGCCGTCGGTCACCAGCGGGACCCGCGCGTCCACGACCACCTCGTGGGTGCCGCCGAGCCCGGCGAGGTGCAGGCGCCGGCCGTCGTAGGCCGGGTCGACGGTGCGGCCGTCGAGGGTCACCACGACGTCGGTGGCCGCGGTCAGCTCCAGGAACGTCGTCGCGGCCGAGCAGGTGAAGCCGATCCGCACGACCAGCCCGAAGTCGCCGCGGGCCGGGTCGGTGAGATCGAGGTCGAGGTCGTAGGACACCTCCGAGACGGCGGCGGCGCGGGTACGGGCTTCGTCGAGGGTCAGGCTCACGGGACGACTCTAGGACTCGGGCGTCCGCCGCCGGTCCGCGTCGGTGGGCCGGAGCGACGTCGCCGGCCGGTCGCCGGAGCGGTCGCCGGAGCGGTCGATTGGCGGCCCGGGGCGGGCGTCGCGTAGGGTTCCCGGGTTGCCTCGGCGAGGGAGTGGACGCTCCGTGATCGACAGGGCCGGCTGAACTCAGTGACTTGAGCGCCGCGCTGTCGCGCGGAGCTCGTCGCTCCCGGAGCCGGGCCCGCCGACCTCGACGCACCCGTCGACCCACCCAGCGAACGCCAGGAGTCCAGCATGTCCGACACCGAGAAGATCCAGGCCGAGAGCCGCACCGAGTTCGGCAAGGGCGCGGCCCGCCGCATCCGCCGCGACAACAAGGTCCCCGCGGTCATCTACGGCCACGGCAACGAGCCGGTCCACGTCACCCTGCCGGGTCACTCGACGATGATGGCGCTCAAGCGGGGCGGCGCCAACGCGCTCCTCGAGCTCGACATCGACGGCACCAGCCAGCTCGCGCTGACCAAGCAGATCCAGGTCGACCCGATCCGCCGCACGCTCGAGCACATCGACTTCGTCGCCGTCCGCAAGGGCGAGCGGGTCGTCGTCGACGTCCTCGTGCACGTCGTCGGCGAGGCCGGCCCCGACACCCTCGTCGTCACCGAGAACAACTCGGTGCAGGTCGAGGCCGAGGCCACCAACATCCCCGAGAGCATCGAGCTCAGCGTCGAGGGCCTCGCGGCCGGCACGCAGATCCTCGCCTCCGAGCTCGCGCTCCCGAAGGGCACCACCCTGCTGGTCGACGCCGACACCCTCGTCGTCAACATCACCGAGCAGATCAGCGCCGAGGCCCTCGAGGCCGAGCTGGAGGAGGCCGAGGCCGAGGCCGGCATCGAGCGCGAGGAGTCCGACGAGGAGGCCGCCGAGAACGCCGAGGCCGAGGCCTCCGCCGAGGGCGACGCCGAGGGCACCTCCGACTCCGAGTGAGGCTGCGGAGCGTCCGGCACCGGACGACCTGCACGGCATGACCAGGACGACGATCGCGCGGCTCAGGTGGTACCTGGGCCGCGCGCTCGCTCCCGCCACCGCCGGTGGCCCGACGAACCCCGGGAAGGACGACGACATGTCTGACGTCTGGCTGGTCGTCGGGCTCGGCAACCCCGGCGAGAAGTACGCCGGGCACCGGCACAACATCGGCTACCTCGTGGTCGACGAGCTGGCCCGCCGCCTCGGCAGCCCGTTCCGGGCCCACAAGACCGGGCGCGCAGAGGTGGTGGAGGGCCGCGTGGGTCCGACCGGATTGGACGCGCCCCGGATCGTGCTGGCCCGGCCCCGCTCGTACATGAACGAGGTGGGCGGGCCGGTCAAGGCCCTGGCGAGCTTCTACAAGGTCGCGCCCGACCGGGTCGTCGCGATCCACGACGAGCTCGACATCGCCTTCGGCACCCTCCGGGTCAAGCTCGGCGGCGGCGACAACGGCCACAACGGCCTGAAGTCGATGCGCTCCTCGTTCGGCACCGGCGACTTCTACCGCGTCCGCGCCGGCATCGGCCGGCCGCCCGGGCGGCAGGAGGTGGCCGACTTCGTGCTGTCGAACTACTCCTCGACCGAGCGCAAGGAGCTGCCCTTCCAGGTCGACTCCGCCGCCGACGCCGTCGAGACGCTCGTCACCGAGGGCCTGGAGAGGACCCAGCAGCAGTTCAACAGCTGACCAACCGGGCCGGTCGGCCCGGGCCCGGCTGGTTCGCTCAGCGCCCGTAGACCCGCAGCGCGGACACGGTCATGGTGGAGGTGCGCCAGGCCGGCGGGATCGGGCCGCCCAGCTTCGCCCCGGCGCCGTCGCCGACCTGGAACGTCACGCGCGGATACCAGTTGTCGGCCAGCGCGTCCCACTGCCCCGCACCGGCGTCGGACTCGTAGGCGGCCTTGGTGATCTGGTCGACCAGCCGGCCGTCGACCCAGATGGTGAGTGCCTGGGCAGTCTTCTCGAAGCGCCACAGGTGCCGTCCGTCGAAGCGGTTGCCGAAGGCGGCCTTGGGGAGACCGACCATCGCCTGGCCCAAGTTGTAGCCTGAGCCCAGCGATCCGGTCCGGATCATCGTCGACTTCATCTCCAGCTTCTTGCCGATCTGCGAGCCGCAGTACTCGAAGAAGTCGAGCTCTCCCTGGCCCTCGCCCGACGGGCGGGCCCACAGCGACGGGAACATGCCCGAGCCAAGCCCGACCAGGGTGACGTCGGCCTCGAGCGCGAACGTGTCGGGCATGCGGACGCCGCGCATCTGGACGTCGGCCGAGTAGATGCGGGCGCCCTCCGTCTCACGGGTCGCGGTGACGGTCAGGCCGCGGGAGTCCCAGACGGCGTTGTCGCGCCGGTTGTAGCTCTGGTCGGTGTTCCTGACGCCGGTGGTGTACGCGGTGCCGGTCGGCTCACGGGTCAGGTCGACGTCCTGGACGATGCGCCAGCCGTTGGTGCCGCCATGTCCGCCGGACGGCACCGGCGGCTCACCCGGGGCGGGCGGCGTCGGCGGGGTCGGAGGAGCGGGCGGGGTCGGCGGGACGGGGGGCGGCGTGGGGCTGCCGCTCGCGGGGACCCACGTCACCGCACCCACCTTCCAGGGCTCGCCGGCGAGGTTGCGGTACCGGATGGCCACGGAGGCGCCGGCGACATCGGTGGAGTACCGGTAGTTGCGCACCAGGTAGTTGCCCTGCGTGGTGCTCGAGCTCAGCACGCCGGCCGCGGCCGTGACGGCGTAGACCTGGCGGTGGGTCAGGCCGGGCTTGAGCCTGGCGAACTCGGCGCGCGACACCGTGCCTTCGGCGTCGGCAGCCGGGATCCACCGGATGGCGCTGGTCCGCCACGGAGCGCCGCCGCGCTTGTGGAAGTCGATCTCGACCGACGACTCCCGTGCGTCGCTCGCGTAGAGCGCGCGGTGGTTGCGGCGGCGGTCCTTGTCCCAGCGGGCGACGACCGCGCCTCGGGCGGAGGTGATGGCGCGCACCTCCCGGCGGCTCAGGCCAGGCCGAAGCCGGTCGAACTCGGTCTGGCTCACCGAGCCACGGTCGGAGCCGACCCGGGCAGGGGTGTGACCGGCCGGCTCCTGAGCCGTCGCGCCGACGGTGACGGTGGAGGTCACGAGGGCCGCAGCCGTGGCTGCGGCGAGCACGGCTCGGGAGGCCAGGCGGGGGAGGGTGGTACGGGGGGATGGGTCGGGGAGAGTCTCAAGCACGAACGGTCCTCAATCTCGGGGGGAGAGACAGTGCGACCAAGGAGGGCGAGTCGGAGCGTTGGCTCCGAGTCGACCATCAGTGGCCCGCCACCGGGGGGTCGGCGCGTCTGGTTCTTCGGCACCCGGGGGGGATGACTGAAGGGTGGATGCACCGCGGTTGCGATTCAGCTGATCCGTACGTACCCGGAGGACGGGGGCCAATACGCATCAGGTGATGACACGACGGTAGCCGGCCCGGGCGCCGAGATCATGCTCGGCGAGGCAAAATAAGGCGAACGCGTGGCCCTTGGGACTGTCGGGACTGCTGGGACACCTGTGTCGAGGTCGAGGTGGCGGCTCGGCCTCAGGTGGCCAGGCGCGGGAGCCAGACCTCGTCGACCACGAGGCGGGTGCCGCGGATGTTGGCCGCGCTCGAGGCGCCGAAGACGACCGACTCGATCTTCGGGAATTGGGCGATCCACTCGAAGGCCTCCTCCGGGCGCAGGGCGCCCGAGGCGTAGACCGACATCGCGACCGCCCGGAACTCGCGCTCGTCCAGTGCCTCACGGTAGGCCTCGATCCCGCCGCACATCCGGAACCCGAGCTTGTTCATGTTGCTGCAGACGATCGGGTTGCGCACCTCGACGCGGTCGAGGGCGTCCAGCAGCCGGGGGAGGTTCATCGTGATGAAGCCCGGCTCCGCGCCGTAGCGAGCGCGGACGTGTCGGGCGAAGATCGCGAAGGCCTCGTCGAAGCCGAGTCCGAGCAGCAGGTCCACCACGACGTTCTGGAGGAAGATGACGGGCGTCGTGACGCCTCGGAACATGGCCATCTCGGCGTCGACGAGCATCGTCACGAGGCCCTCGATGTCCTTGGTTGCCAGCGCCCTCCCGCCGCGCAGGGCCGTGGACACCAGTCCCTCGTCAGGAAGGAGTCGACGCACGGCCTCCAACGGGCCGTGCTCGGTCACGGCGTTGGCGTACTTGTGGGCATAGGGCATGCACGGGTAGAAGACGAAGTCCCGGTAGTCGTCAGGTCGCTCCTGGACACGGTCGACTATCTGGGCCACGCGCTCGTGCGTGGTGCACATGAAGGTCTTGATGCCCTCGGCCTGCGCGCTGTCCAGCACCCCCATCACGGACTCGAAGTCCTGGAAGCGCATGGCCTGCGCACGCGCCTTCTCCTCCGACATGTGGTTGACCCCGAAGAACTGGTTGTCGCCGAAGAGCAGGCGATCCATCACGTGGTCGTTGGCGGCAGTGGTCATCGGGCGGCCTTTCGGGTGGACCGTGCCCGGGCGATGCGGGCGCGCCCGGACGCGACGGTGTGGACGAGGAGCGCACGGGCCCGGGCCGACCCAACAGCCAGCCGCTGTCGACGCTGGACGGCCGCCGACGGGCGTCGGGCGGGTTGGCCGAGGGCGTCGTCGGCGCCGGAGCCCGGTTGCTCGGCGTCGCTGATGAGGAGCTCGATGACTCGGTCGGTGACGGCCGCGGTCTCGAAGGAGTTCTGGGTCGTCGGCTCGTCGTCGCGAAGCGTCCCGGAGACCGAGCGGACGAAGTAGTCGAGCTCGGCGCTGTACTCCTCGCCCCTCAGGTAGAACCACACCGGAGCGGTGAGCTCAGTCGTGTACTTCACGTTCCACCCGTGCTGGTAGCCATCGGGGGCCGGCTGGGTGTCGCGCAGGTAGACCTGACACTCCTGACGGTCGACGGTGATTCGGCCGTGCGTCCCGGACAGGGTGATGCGGGTCGACATCTTCCGGTACGACTCGTCGGACCAGTTGACCGACAGCTGGGCTGTCGAGCCGTCGTCGTAGAAGAGGGTCGAGTAGACCTCGTCCTCGGTCGCGGTGGAGAAGATCTTGCCAAGGTGGGTGCCGCCCACGCGCCGGGGGGTTCCGAGGTACCAGGTGAGGAGGTCGAGGGGGTGGGCCGCGTAGTCGTACAGGCAGCCGCCGCCCTCGGAGCGCTGCGAGCGCCAGGTGCCTCCCTTGGTCTTCAGGACGACGGGACCGTACGCCTCGGCCGTCGCGTGGGTCACCCGGCCGATGGCACCGAGGTCGAGGAGCCGCCGGGCCTCGGCGAAGGCACCGACGAACCGGTTGTGGTAGCCGACCTGGGCGACCAGACCCTTCTCGGCCGCGAGCCCGGCTAGGGCCGTGGACTCCTCGGAGCTCAGCGTCAAGGGTTTCTCGCAGAACACGTGCAGCCCGCGCTCGAGCGCCGCGCGGACCATCGGGTAGTGCGCCTTGGTCGGCGTCGCGATGACGACCGCGTCGAGCGGGACGGCGTCGAGCATCTTCTGGTAGTCGCTGGCGGCGTGCATGCCGGTGTACTTGGCGAGCACGTCGAGGACGTAGCCGCTCGTGTCACACATGGCGGCGATCGTCACGTCGGGGTGGGCGCCGAGGATCGACAGGTGCGACAGACCCATCTTGCCGACGCCGACGACTGCGATTCGTAGCACGGGAGCCCTCCGGTTCGGGAGCGCCAGAGGTGGAGCGCTCAGTGAGGAACACTAGTCGGGGTCGAGGTCGTCGCGACAGCAACCCGCCCCGCAGCCCGGCGCCGGTCCGCCCGCACCGTTACGCTCGGGGACCGCGTCATCGCCCACGGAGGTTGCCCGTGTCACCCAGGCCGTCGGTCACCGCTGTCGTTCCCACGCACAACCGTCCGGAGCTGATGCGCAGGGCCGTGCAGAGCGTCCTCGACCAGGACTACGACGGTGCGATCGAGGTGATCGTCGTCTTCGACGCCTGCGAGCCGTTCCTCCCCGAGGTCGAGCACGGCCCGAGTCGTGCCGTCCGGGTCGTGACCAACACGAGGACCCGCGGTTTGGCCGGGGCGCGCAACACCGGCATCCTGGGCGCGAGCCACGACTTCGTGGCCTTCCTCGACGACGACGACACCTGGCTGCCGGCCAAGCTGGGCCGGCAGATGGACCGTTTCGAGCAGTCCCCATCGGCCGTCCTGGTCGGGACGGCGATGTCCCTCGACGACGGCGAGCACACCCACGAGCGGCTGGTGCCGACGAGTCAGGTCACCCACGCCGACCTGTTGCGGGACCGGATGCCCGGGCTGCACTCGAGCACCTTCGTGTTCCGCACCGCACCGTTGCGCGACCCCCTCGGCATGGTCGACGAGGCGCTCCCCGGCAGCTACGGCGAGGACTACGACCTCCTGCTGCGGACCGCCCTCCTCGCTCCGATCGAGGTGGTGAACGCGTCGCTGGTGCGGGTGACGTGGTCCCAGAGCTCCTACTTCTTCGGACGGTGGGGCGCCTACGCCGAGGGGCTGGAGTACCTGTTGCGGACCCACGAGGGCTTCAGTGCGGATCGCGTCGCGCTCGGTCGGATCGCCAGCCAGATCGCCTTCGCCCGCGCCGCGAACGGCGACCGAGCGGTCGCCCGCTCGTGGGTGTGGCGGGCCGTGCGCAGCAACCCCACACAGGTCAAGGCGTGGCTGGCGCTCGGCATCGCCTGCCGCGTGCTGTCAGCCGGCCTCGTGGTGCGGGTCGTCCAACGCCTGGGCAAGGGCATCTGAGCCGTCACTCGGCGGGAGGTACCCGCCGCGCGCGCAGGTTCGCGGCGCGGACCACGTGGTCGGCGGTCAGGTCGTCGGGGTCGACGACCACGGCGAGACCGAGCTCGGCGATCATCTCGGCGAACTCGACCTGGTGGTCATCGATCATCTCCTCGTGCGACGAGACGCGCGGGAGGATCAGCGGGACCCGGCCCTGGGCCAGCACCGACAGCACCGAGCCGACGCCGGCGTGGGTGATCACGACGTCGGAGGCGCCGAAGGCGCGGTGCAGCTGGGACGCCGGCTGCCACTGGGGCAGCAGCGCGCCGTGGTGCACGACCTCGGTGACACCGGTCTGCCAGGTGAGGTCGAGGTCGAGGTCGCCGAGCCGCCCGAGCACCGCGTCGACGGCGCGGCGGAAGGGCCAGAGCTCGGTGCCGAGCGACACGGTCGCCGTGTGCAGGTCGCCGAGGCCGACCGGGTCGTCGGTCGGCCCCACCTCGAAGGCGTCGAAGACGCTCGGCACGCAGGTCCAGCGGGGG
The DNA here is from genome assembly GCF_005954645.2 of Nocardioides sp. S-1144. Lineage (NCBI taxonomy): Bacteria > Bacillati > Actinomycetota > Actinomycetes > Propionibacteriales > Nocardioidaceae > Nocardioides > Nocardioides dongxiaopingii. Next base: position 3,215,383 of record NZ_CP040695.2, on the reverse strand, counting down.
TCCCCCCACCCGGCTCCCTGGACGAACAGCTCGGCCCGGGTGAAGCGGGCGGCGAACGCGCCGGTGCGCGACGGAGCCTTGACCCGGGTCGCGCTGTCGATGAACCAGGTCGTGCACCCCAGGAGCGTGGCCGCCACCAGGTGCGGCGAGGAGAACAGCGCACCGGTGCTGACCAGCAGGTCGGGTCGGACCCGCCGGTGCAGCCGCAGTGCCGCGGGCAGCCCGAGGGCGGCCTTGCGGATCTCGCCGGACCCCACGCGGGGGATCCACTCGACCGCCATGCCCTCGAGGAGGGACTCGGTCTGCGGCGTCCGACCCGTCACCCAGAAGAGGTCGCTGGTGTCGAGGTGGAGGAGGTCGACCATGATCCTCAGCTCGTCGAGGTGGCCACCGGGGGAGGCCACCAGCATCGTCCTGCCCATGGTCAGACGTACCCGTAGTACTTGAGCAGCGGCAGGCTCATGGCAGTGACGATCCTGCGTTCGCGAGTGCCCATCGCCTCCCGCCACTCGGTGTCGGGCTGCAGGCGGGTCGTCCCGGTCCTGAACCGCATCGGGTTGCCGGCCACCGAGTGCGTGGGGTGCAGCTCGACGGTGTGCTCGTCGAGCATCGGGAGCACCGCTGGGGGCGGGAGGTCTAGGCGCCGCCACACCGCGTCGATGGTGCCGGACACGTCGTGAAGCAGGTCCTCGTACCTGATCCTCGCGAGGGGCACCCCTCGGTGGGCCACCGCCGAGAGCGCGAGGTTGTGCGAGAGCCAGAGCTGGGTGCTCTGTCGTCCGGTGAGGCGGGGCATGTCCTCGGTGCCGCCGGTCTCTGGTCGCGCCACGTGCTTCGACCAGCTGAAGGCCACCCCACGGCTGTCGCGCACGATGTGCAGGACCCGCAGGTCGAGCTCGTCGTGGTGGCTCAACGCCAGGGCGGTGGGGGCGACCTTGCTCGAGTCGATGACCACCCGGGCGCCACTGATCTCGCGGGCCGCCCGGTAGATGCTCACGAAGAGGGCCGCGTACTCCTGGGCGAGGTCGTGGACCTCCGGCGCCGCGCGCCGTCGCGCCGTCCTGAGCATGCGTCGCTGGCGGTCGACGGCGTCCTTCAGGAAGGTGACGCGATCGAGGTCGACGTGGGACCACCCACCGAACGCCAGCTCACCGACCTCGCTCCAGAACGGGCACGCGCTGAAGTGCTCGCCGCACGCGCAGAGCTCGTCGAGGCGGACACCGCGCTCCCACAGGTGCGCCACCTCGCCGAGGACCACGACGCCGGGCATCTCGCCGAGCAGGCTCTCCAGGAGCGTCGAGCCGCTGCGACCGGACCCCCCGATGTAGAGCACGGCGGGTCGGTCCCGCCTCGAGGACGGTGAGGTGCCCACAGTCCTGCACCTCCTTCTCGAGTCCTCGTCGTGCCCCGGCGCCCCGGGGGTCGACAACCACCGCTTGTGGGACGTGCGGGACTCGGTGAGGATATCGGAGGTTGCGAGCAAGGATCCGCGATCGCGAGACCCGACGAAGGAGCGACACGTGACGGTGGACGAGTGGCGTGTCCTGTGTCGGCGCGACCGGGCGGCCAACCGTGGCGCCCCCAAGAGCATCCTCGTGCTGACGGCCTTCCGGACCGCCCAGCTGTTCCGCTCGCGCAAGGGCCTGCTCTGGCGACTGTCCTACCTGGTCGTGGTGACCTGGTACAAGCTGCTCACCGAGTGGGTGCTCGGGGTCGAGATCCCCGTGGCCACCCGCATCGGCGCCGGACTCAGCCTCCAGCACGGGATCGGGGTGGTGATCAACCCCCACGTGGTCATCGGTGAGGACGTGATGATCCGGCAGTCGGTCACGCTCGGCAACCGACGCTCGACCGACGACTGCCCGGTCATCGGGCGCGGTGTCGAGCTCGGCGCTGGAGCCACCGTCATCGGGGCCGTCACCGTCGGCGACCACGCCAAGATCGGCGCGGGTGCCGTCGTGGTCAAGGACGTGCCCGCGCACGGGGTTGCCTACAGTCCGACCATCATCGAGTCGCGCCCGGCACCCCGTCAGGAACCGGGTCGTCCGGGCCGGTGACGGGGCCAGGTGTGGGGCCGGTGCCCGGCAGGGCTGCGGGCGAGCGCAGGAGCACCGCGGCGCCCACGACCATCACTGGCAGGCCGTACGGGACCACACCGTAGTAGGCGAGCTCGACGACGCTGACGAGCATCATCGCGTTCAGCGAGAGTCCCATCGCGTCGGTGCGTCTCATCGAGACGACGAAGGCCCACAGGAAGAACAGGATGAAGGCGGCCGTGGCGATGACGCCGTTCGACACCAGGATCATCCAGAACTGGCCCTGGGTCCCGATGGCCGGCTCGTTGGGATTCTCCGACGGGATGGGCAGGCCGTAGCCGACCCACGGCGAGCCCGGGACGGCCTCGAGGGAGCGGTCGTAGAGCGAGGCGCGCGTCGAGGTGCCGTCGGCCTGGAGGCGGGTGTCCAGCCGCTCCTGCACCGGGAGCGCGAGGAACACGCCGGCGGCGACGACGCCGATCACGAAGAGCGCGAGGAGCGCCCTCACCCTGCCCTGCAGGGCCAGGCGGAGAGCGCAGTAGGCCATCGCCAGGCCGAGCCCGATGAACATCCCGCGGTTCAGGGTCAGGAAGGCGGGCACGAGGGAGGCCGGCACCGAGACCGCCAGCAGCCACCACCAGGGACCGCGGTGTCGCGCGCCGAGCAGGTAGGCCACGACGACCGGGAGGACCAGCGAGTAGACGCTGCCCCAGTTGTTGGTGAAGAGGAACGGAGCGCTCGGCCGCGGCGCGATGTCGAGGAACGAGGTGGGCGAGTACTGGGTGAACCGGCGCACCACCATGTGGTTGACCAGGTCGTTCGACAGAAGGCCACCCCCGACCTGGCTGAGCACGTGGTACAGCGGGGTGCGCAGCTCGCCCTCCGGGTGGAGCACCCCGAGGTAGCCACCGGCGACCGTCGTGAGCCAGTAGGCGCTCAGGGACCCGCCGACGAGTCGCTCACCGATGCGGTGCCGCGCGTTGAACACGTAGACCAGCACGACGGTGCAGGCCAGGTAGACCGACGACCGGTACCCGTACTCGACCAGGTTGCCGAACGTCGGTTCGACCCGGGTCGCGGAAGCCGCCACGAACAACAGGAAGACCAGCCAGAGCCCGAAGCCGACCGGTACCAGGACGCGGCGCTGCGCCCCGAGGTAGGCCGCCATGGGCACGGCGAGCACGACCCACACCAGGTCCGCGAGGCCGAGGAACCACCACAGCGGGAACGGCACGAACATTGCCACGAGCGGCCACGCGGGCAGGCGGGCGCCGAGCGGCGGAGGCGGCGTCGACCGGTCGTCGCCGGGGCGGCTGCCGGGCAGGTCGGTCGTGAGCGTCATGGGGGCGGGGAGACGTTCTGTCTGGAGCGGGGGGGACGCTGGCTATCCTAGGCGGGCGACACGCGCTTCCGTGTCGTCTCGTCTGCTTGGGGGACCCATTGACCACACCAGCTGCCGTCGAGACCTCGTCCTTCGAGCTCGGCAGCTACCTGCGGACCCTTCGTCGGCGGTGGCAGGTGGTGGTCGTGGTCACGGTTCTCGGCGTGATCGTGGCGGCGGCGTACCTCCAGCTGCGCCCGAGTGAGGTCACCGCGACGTCGGTCGTCAACCTCAACGTGGTCTCCGACCAGCTCTTCAGCAACCAGCGGGCCGCCTCCACCCTCATCGACACCCAGACCGAGGCCCAGCTGGCGCGGTCCTCCGCCGTGCTCGACGACGCCGCGCAGGCCATGGGCTCCGACGTGGCCGGCAGTCGGCTGCGCGGTCGCACCACCGTCGAGATCCTCCCGCTCTCCACCATCGTGCGGATCTCCTTCTCCGCGCCCAACCTCGGCGACGCCGTCGCCGGCGCGGACGCCATCGCCCAGGCCTACCTCGACGAGCGCTCAGGATCGGCCCAGGCGAAGATCTCGGCGGCGACCGACCGGCTCGAGGCCGACCGGGCCGACCTCCGGGCGCAGCTGATCGAGGCGAACACGCTGCGGTCGAACGCCGAGCCGGGCACCCCGGCGGCCATCCAGGCCGCAAGCGACGCGGAGCTGATCAACCTGCAGCTCCCCGCCCTGGTGGAGGAGATCAACGGTCTGCGAGGCGTCGACACCAGCGGGGGCGAGGTGGTGAGCAGTGCCGGCGACAACGGCGCCGTCGTGACCCCGGCTCGTGACGTGACCCTGGCGACCGGGGCCGCGGTCGGCTTCATCCTGGGTCTGATCCTCGCCCTGCTGGCCAACCGACTGGACCGCCGCGTGTACTCCGTGGAGCGGTTGCAGGCCAGCGGCGGTGGCATCGTCCTCGCCACGCTGTCCGGCTCGAAGGCGACGATCCCCGTCACCGGGCCCGACCACGACGCCTTCCAGAGCCTGCGTGAGCGACTCCTGGCCGCCGTTCCGGATCGGTCCGTGCTCGCGCTCATCGACCTCACGACGTCGGGGCAGCCCTCCGACGTCGGGGTCAACCTGGCACTCACCTTCGCCGAGTCCGGCCGTGCGGTCGAGCTCGTGCACACCGGCCGCACGGTCGACCTGATGAACACCATGAAGGTCCAGCTCAAGCTGAAGCGGGTGCCGGCGACCAAGGACGCCGCGGTGAAGGGCTGGTCGTCGTGGCAGTCGGCCCGCGTCCCCGAGCTGGTCGTCCGGGTTCCCGACTCGACCGACGAGGGGGGTGCCTCGGCGGCCGCCCTCGGCGAGCTGCTGGCCAACCCCGCGAACGACGACGCCCTCACCCTGGTCTACCTCCCGGCGGACGCCACGCGGTCGCTGCGGCTGGCCGCGGCGCGCGTCGGGCACTCCATCATGCTGGTGGTCAGCCGGATGGGCACCCGGCTTCGTGCGGTGAGCGTCCTGGCTGACGAGCTCCAGGCTGTCGACGCCGTCGTCTACGGCAGCCTGGTGGTTCCCACCAACCGGCGTCTCGCCGCCGACGCGGCGGAGCTGGCCGACGACGTGACCACCGACGTGGGTGGCGACCTCGCCGGCCGCGCGACCAAGGGCTGAGGTGACCGAGGGGGGCGGCGCGCCGGATCCCCGGCTGGCGGCCGACGTCCGCCCCGACGGTCCGGGCGCACCGCCGACCGGTGAGCTCGGCCGGGCGGCCCGCGGCGGCCTGGTGACCCTGGTCGGAGCGGTGGCGAGCTCGGGCCTGGGGTTCGTCTTCAGCGTCCTGCTCGCCCGCGAGCTCGGCGCGGTCGGGGCCGGCGTCGTCTTCCAGACCATCGCGGTGTTCACGATCGCGCTCAGCCTGGTCAAGCTGGGGCTCGACACGGCCGCGGTGTGGCTGCTGCCCCGACTGGTCCAGTCCGAGCCCACGGCCCTGCGCGCCGCGGTGCTTGCGATGCTGGTGCCGGCGCTCGTCGCCGCGGTGGTCACGACCGCGTCGTGGTTCGCCGTTCGACCGCTGCTCCTGGGCGGCGCGGTCTCGGAGGCCGTGGTCGACAGCGTGTCGCTCGCCGCCTGGTTCCTGCCGGCGGCGAGCCTGATGACCGTGGCCCTCGCGGCCACCCGGGGGCTGGGAGGAGTCCTCCCTTTCACCCTGATCGGCAACGTCGCGGTGCCGCTGCTGCGGCCGGCGCTGCTCGTCGCCCTTGCCGCCGGCGGCGGAGCCGTGCTGGGCGGGGTGACCAGCTGGGTGGCTCCGTGGCTGGGAGGCGCGGCGGCAGCGCTCGTGGTCCTGCACCGCCAGCTGGATCGGCACGGTGCGTCGGGGTGGGTCCTGCGACGCGAGCTCCGGGGGCGGATCGCCCGATTCGCCCTGCCCCGCACGCTGGCCTCAGGGCTCGAGCAGACCGTCGTGTGGCTCGACGTGATCCTGGTCGGGGTGATCCTCGGTTCCGCCGAGGCCGGCGTCTACGGGGCGGCGTCCCGGTTCGTCAGCGCCGGCGTCATCATCGCCACCGCCCTGCGCATCGTCGTCGCGCCCCGCTTCAGTGCGCTCCTGGCCCGCGAGGAGCTCGGTGCCGTCGAGGAGCTCTACCGGGTGACGGCCCGCTGGATCCTGCTGCTGGGAGCCCCGGTCTACGTCGTGCTTGCGGTCTTCGCTCCCACGGTCCTCTCGTGGCTGGGCCCGGGTTTCGACGACGGCGTGCCCGCGACCGTCGTGCTGTGCTGCGGGTCGATCGTGGTCCTGGCGGCCGGCAACGTCCAGGCTCTCCTGCTGATGAGCGGTCGCAGCGGGTGGAGCGCGTTCAACAAGCTGCTCGTGGTGGCGTTCAACGTCACCGGCAACGTCGTGCTCCTTCCCCGCTACGGCATCACGGCGGCGGCCGCCACGTGGGCCGCCAGCATGGCGCTCGACACGGTCCTCGCCGCTCTCCAGGTGCGCCGCGCGGCCGGGGTGTCGGTCGCGGCCGGCGCGATCCTGCGCACCCTGGTCGCTGTCGTCGCGACGGTGGCGGCGCCGGCCCTCGCCGTCGTGGCGGTCGCGGGCCAGGGCCTGGTGCAGCTGGTCGTCGCCGGTGTCCTCGCGGTCGTGCTCCTGGGTGCCTACTGTCGCCTCGACCGCCGTCGCCTCCGGCTCCAGGAGCTGGTCGGCCTGTCACGGGGCCGCTCCACGTCGCCCGGTCCTCGCTAGCATCTCGCCCATGGTGTCGTCCAGGAGTCTCAAGGACCGCTCGCCGCACTGGGTGCGTCAGGCCGCGCGCGGGCTGACGCGGGGGGCGGGCATGGCGACGGCGTCGCGACGGGGCGTTCCCGACTACTTCGTCATCGGGGCGAAGCGGGGCGGCACGACGTCGCTGTTCCGCTACCTGCGCATGCACCCCGGCGTCCTCGGCCTCTTCCCGCGCTCGCGCGAGACCAAGAGCACCGACTACTTCTTCGGCGGCGCCCCGAAGGGCGAGACCTGGTATCGGTCGCACTTCTACCCCGAGACGGTGATGGCCCGGCACACGCGCCGACTCGGGTACCGGCCCGTCGTCGGGGAGGCGTCGCCGTACTACGTCTGGGACCCCCGCATCGCCCCCCTCGCGCGGGCCGTGAACCCCGAGGCCCGCGCGATCATGCTGGTCCGCGACCCCGTGGAGCGGGCCTTCTCCCACTGGCAGGAGCGGGTGCAGAACGGCGTCGAGCCGCTCAGCTTCCCCGACGCCCTGGACGCCGAGGCCTCGCGGACCGCCGGCGAGCTCGAGCGGATGGGGGCCGATCCGAGCTACCACGGCGAGGCCCACGACTGGTACAGCTACCGCGCGCGCGGCATCTACCGGCCCCAGCTGGAGAACTGGTGCACCGCCTTCCCCCGCGAGCAGCTCCTGGTGGTGCGCAGCGAGGACATGTACGCCGACGTCCAGGGGACCTTCGACACCGTCTGCGACTTCCTGGGGATCGCGCGCCACGCCCTGCCCACCACGGAGCGCTTCAACGCCAGCCGGCGCCCCGACCTGCCCGCGGCGACCGGAGCAGAGCTCTACGACTACTACGCGCCGTTCAACGCCGACCTCGCGCAGTGGCTCGGTCGTCCGTTGGGGTGGGCCGCGCCGCCGGCGTGACCGCATCCCGGCCCGACCGGTGCGTCCGGGTCAACCCGACGCCGGCTCCGACCGGCCCAGGAGCGCCCGGGCCCGGTCGAGTAGTGAGTCGAGCTCGTCGACACCGCACCACACCCGCTCCCAGCCTCCGGCGAGCGCGGCGAGGGTGGCGGCTCGCTCGACGACGACCACGCTGTAGACCGCCGCGACCACGGGGGTCTGCGACCGGCTGAGGCCCGCCGCGACGAGGTGGGGGAGCGCCCGGTCCAGGCACGCGTCGAGCCCGATCCCGGTCATCGAGCCGGCGCGGAGGCGCTCGACGCTGAACATCCAGTGGAAGGCGTCGAGCCCGGCCAGCACGTCGTCCTCAGCAGTTTCCCAGTCCCAGATCCACAACCGGCCGGACCGGTCGCGTGCGGCGTTCCACGGGGTGAGGTCGCCGTGCCAGCGGCGCGCGACCGGGAGCTGCCCGGGGAGCGCGCCCAGCTCGGCCAGGAGCCGCTCCGCTCGTCCGAGGAGCTCCGTCGTCGGCCTGTCGGAGGAGCCCGCCCGCCTCCCGGCGAGGCGCTGTCCGAGGGCGCGGGCGTGGTCGGTGTCGGCCAGGCGCGCGCGCCGGTGGACCGGGGTCAGGGCGTAGAGCTCCTGGGCCGTGGGCCAGTGCGTCGTGGAGGTGATGGACCGGACGTCCTCGGGCAGCGGCTCGGTGACCACCACCGCGTGCCCGTCCACGTCGACGTCGGCCAGCACGTGCGGCGTGCGGACCTGGCTCGCGCCACCGTCCAGCGCGCGAAGCACGCGGCTCTCGGTGGTGACGAAGCCGTCGGTGAGCTCGTTCCATCCCACCTTCGCGTACCCGACCGGGCCGCCGGTCGAGTCGACGAGCGACAGTGTGGCCTTGCGGTTGGCCCCCGATCGGACTCCCAGGCTGGCGAAGACCTCGCCCACCCCGAGGGTCGCGCCGACCGATGCCAGCGGCAGCCGACCCGCCACGGTCGGCCGCGACCTGCGCACCTGCACCGCCACGGTGTGCAACGACAGCGGCGCGCCGGCCCGGGCGGCGGCGCCGAGCCCTGCGCGGGCGAGATTGACGTGCCGCGGTCGCAGTCCCCGGTAGTTGAGGCAGGCCCCTGCCGTCACGGCGCGAGCGGCGGCGGGCAGCAACAGGCGGGCCCTGGTCGCACTTGGCACCAGCCAGTAGCGTTCCACGTCCTGCCACTCGCCACCGGCTGCCTCACGGGTAACCCGGAGGTCGGGGTGCGAGACCGCGAGGCCCCAGAGCTGCTCGCACAACAGGTCGATCGGCGACATGGGTCTCGTGCTCCTCTCGTGCGGCAACCCGCGGGTACCGCGGTGAGCGCCGTCATCGTCCCACGGCCCGACCTCCCCGTGCCGGCCCGGAACCGACCCGACGCGTGCCGCGACGGCGGTGGTCTACCCCACATTGGTGGCGGTTGTCGAAAACGCTGTGGGGGGTGCTGCCGCCTGGTAGCGTCTCGAATGATATTGGGGGCTGCTCGTTCGCGAGCTGAAGCGGCGCCGCTGGCGCCGGGGGGATTCACATGATGCTCAGATCGTTCAAGTACGCCATCTTGGCGGGCGCAACCGCTGCCGCTGCACTCATGCTGCCGGGGGTGTCGCCGTCGGCCAGTGCTGCGCCGGCCGACCCCGCGACGCTGGGCACCAGTGCGAGCCAGGCTGCCGGTTCCTGCTGGGAGATCAAGCAGGTGCGACCGGCCGCGGCCGACGGCGCCTACTGGCTCCTGACGCCGGCCATGAAGGCCCCGCAGCAGTTCTACTGCGACATGACGACCGACGGTGGCGGTTGGGTGCTGGTGGGCAAGGGCCGCAACGGCTGGATCACCGACTACAACGGGATAGGACGCCAGTCCGACCTGCAGTCGCCCGACCTCGCCACCATGTCGGCCACCACCACGCAGCTGCCGTCCACGGCCGTCGACGCCCTGCTCAACGGGCAGCCGGTCAAGTCGCTGACCGACGGGATCCGGCTGCGCCGCGCCACCAACGTCGCGGGCACCTCGTGGCAGGAGTCCCGGTTCACCCTCGCCAAGCGTGACCGGTGGGCGTGGACCTTCGGTGCTGTGCACCCGCTCGGCGCGTGGTCCTTCGACGGAGTCAACGGCTCGGGTGGCAACACCAGCAGCTACGGCAGCGACCAGTCCTTCCGCCGGGTCAACAACGTCCCCCAGACGAGCCAGGGCTTCGCCCAGGGTTTTGCCTTCGGGTCCGGTGTGGCCGGCTCGAGCGCGAGCACGTCCTACCTGTGGTCGAAGGACAACGGCGGCGGGGCGATCCCCTACACCCAGGTCTACCTGCGGCCGCGCGTGACCTCGGGCGACGCGGGCTTCGCCGCCATCCCCGACTCGGGGACCGCGGCACAGGCGCAGGCCCGCGTTGCCGCCAACGACGCGCTCGACTCCCCGTGGGGGGTCTCGGGCATCGCCGGGTCGACGGCGCGCGAGGGCGCGGTCGAGGTGCAGGCCTTCACCCAGTCCGGCAACACCATGTACGTCGGCGGCAACTTCGCCCGGGTGACGCAGGAGGGCGGCACCGGCGCCGTCAACCAGCCGTTCCTCGCGGCCTTCGACGTGACGACCGGCCAGTGGCTCTCGTCGTTCCGGCCGGTCCTCAACGAGCAGGTCCACGCCCTGGCCACGCTGCCCAGCGGCGAGGTCGTGGCCGGTGGTGACTTCACCTCGAGCAACGGCGCGGTCGTCGCCGGGGTGGTCGCGCTCAACCCCACCACCGGGGCGAACTCCACGACCTGGAGGGTGATGCCCGAAAACCGCCGCGAGATCCCGTCGGTGAGCATCTACACCCTCGAGGTGGGCGGGTCGCACCTCTACCTCGGCGGGATTTTCACCCACCTGACCGGGGGCACCCGAGTCTCGGCCGTGGCTGCCTGGAACATGGGACGTGTCTCGACGAGCAACGGCACCACCGACAACGCCTGGAACCCGAAGCTCAACGGCACGGTGTCCTCGATCAGCTACAGCCCCGACGGCGCCCGCGTCTACGCCTCCGGCTTCTTCAGCACCTCCAACGGCGTGGCGGCCAAGCGGGTCGCCGCCCTGTCCACGGCGGCCGGCGCCGCCCTCGTGACGCCCGCCTGGAACCCCTCGTGGAGCAGCACCAGCAAGGACTACCAGCGCTCGATCAAGGCCGTCGGCAACGACGTCTGGGTCGGCGGCTCAGAGCACAGCCTCTTCCAGTTCGACGCCGCCAGCTTCGTGCGCAAGGCGGGCTACATCATGCAGCCCAAGGGCGACATCCAGGCGATCGACGAGGACCAGGGCGTCCTGTACGCCGGGTGCCACTGCAACAACTTCTCCTACGAGAACCAGTTCACCTGGCCCTCGATCACCCCCGACTGGACCCAGTCCGACGCCATGAACTGGGTAGGGGCCTGGGACGCGTCGACCGGCAAGATGATGCCGCAGTTCACCGCGACCCTCCTGATGCGTCTGGGCTCGGGTGTCTGGGCCATCGACACCGACACCGCCGACAACCTCTGGGTGGGCGGTGACATCGTGGGCGCCCGCACCCAGACCCGGCGCTCCGGGTTCGCGGCGGGCTTCGCTCGGTTCCCGATGGTCGACTCGACGGCACCCACTCTTCCCGGGGGCCTGACCTCGAGCAACGCCACGGCGACCACGGTCCGGCTCTCCTGGTCGGCCGCGAGCGACGACCGCGGCGGGGTCACCTACCAGGTCCTGCGCGACGACCGCACGATCGCGACGACCGGCCAGACGTCGTTGACGGTGCCGCTGGGTGGCGACGGACGCTTCTTCGTCCGAGCAGTCGACGCTGCCGGGAACGTCTCGGCCAGCACGCCGGTGCGCATCGTCGGCGCCGGCGTCGTCCGGCCGACGGCCGCCTTCTCCTCGACCAGCACGGAGCTGGAGGTCGACCTCGACGCGAGTGGGTCCACCGACAGCGACGGCCAGGTTGTCGGCTACGCCTGGGACTACGGTGACACGAGCACGGGCAACGGGCGCCTCTCCAGCCACACCTACGGCGCTCCCGGCACCTACACCGTGACGCTGACCGTGACCGACGACCAGGGCAACGTCAGCGACCCGGTCACCCAGGAGGTCGTCGTGACCGGTGCGCCGGTGACGTCTGCGGTGGTGGAGCGCGGCTCGAGCTGGGCGTGGCGCTACTCCAGCGTCGCCGTTCCGGCGGGCTGGAACGCCCGCACCTTCGACGCCTCCGGGTGGAGCCAGGGCAACGGCACGCTCGGGTTCGGCTCGACGCCGCTCGGCACCAACATCGACACGTTCGCCACCACCGCCGACCGCGCCCGCGCCGCTTACTTCACCAAGTCCTTCACGGTTCCCGACGCCACGAAGGTCACGCGCCTCGTGCTCACCACCGTGGCCGACGACGGCGTGGTGGTCTACGTCAACGGCGTGGAGGTCGCCCGGTCGAACATGCCGGCAGGGACGATCACCGGCCAGACCTACGCCTCGTCGGCGCGGAACTCAACCGTCGCCAACGCTGCGCCGGTCGTGGTGGAGGTTCCGACCAACCTCCTGGTCAGCGGCACGAACGTCATCGCGGCGGAGACCCACCTGAACTTCCGCGCAACTCGCGACATGACCTTCGACCTCGACGCCGCCCTCACCACCCAGGGTTGAGGCTCGTCGCGGTCTGCAGCACTCCACCCGTTGCCCCGGGGGGTCGTCCACCCGGACGGCTCCCCGGAGGCGTCCGGGTCGACGGCGTCAGAGGATCTTGACGTAGGGCTCGCTCATCAGGCCGTTGAACTGGTCGGTGCTCGAGGCGATGATGGCCCCCTCGTGCGAGAGCTTGCCGCCGATGGTCACCGGGACGGTCGCGTCGGGGAAGTCGAGGGCGCCAACCGGTCCCTCCACCTGGCGGGCGGTCGTCTCGTCGGTGTCGTGGTCGAGGGTGAACACGGTGAGGGTGTCGCCGCTGCGGCGGCACTGGACCGTGTACCAGTGACTGGGGTCCATCACCAGGTCGGCTCGGACGATCAGCTCACCAGCAGCGCCACGGAGCAGGCACGCCGGTCGGTCCCCGTCGACCTCCGCCTTGAAGATCACCGGGTCGCTCGACAACCCACGCTGGATGATGTTGTCCCCGTTGTCGACCGCGTTGCCCTTCGAGACGGCGTCGATCTTCACGGTCGCGCCCCAGACCAGGTCGGCGGAACCGGGGTTGACGTCGCCCGTTGCGACGGTTTGCAACCGCACGACGGCGCGCGGGTACTCCGGGTCGGTCGTGAAGTCGGGGAAGTCGATGGCGCCGCCCGCGGCCCCGTCGGGCCCGGGGCCCTGCTCGAGCCTGCCCCCGTCGAGGGTGGCCACCTCGACCTCGGCCGGGGTCGACCCCAGCTGGCGCGGCTCGTCCGCCCTCAGCCCCACGAGCACGTCGGGGTCGCTGGGGACGACGGGACTGGCCTCGCCGGGCGGTGCGGACGAGCTGGCGTCGGGCAGGTCGGACGGCGGCGTCACCACGTCGCTGCCGCAGCCGGTGGTGATCAGAAGCGCCAGCACCGGCACCACACGGACCGCCGCGGCGCCACCGGGCACGGGCAGCGGTCGGAGGTGCACCACAGGTAAGGCCTTTCACGCTGACGCGCTTGGCGTCGTCGGATCGCCGCGGTGTCCCGCCGCTCCGCGATCCTATGTGCCCCCGCCGTGACCCGCGTGAGGACGCGCTGCCGACGCCGTCGGTGGGACGGTCAGCCGACGACCAGCGCCCGCCAGGCTCGGATCGACGGCCGGTCCAGGAGCCGGAAGTCGACGGTGTCGATGCGGGAGTTGAAGTAGCACACGAAGGACACGTCGTGGGACTTGAGGTAGCGGCCGGTGCGGGTCAGCCAGCGGGCCCGGCCCCGGCCGGAGTCGCCGCGCACCAGTCCGCTGCCGATCTCGGCCACACCCCAGGGTTTGCCGGAGGCACGAGCCGCCTCGACCACGTTCGCCAAGACGCTGGCAGGCCGCGGGTAGCTGGTCGGTCGCCCGTTGGCGTTGTTGTAGGGGTCGAACGCCAACATCGACACGAACTTGTCGCCGGGGTAGTAGTCGCGCCAGTTGCGACCCGACAGTGGGTTCGTCGTCCAGGCCGTGAGGATCAGCGTGGGGTAGAGGTTCGGTCGGCAGACCGCGGCGGCGAGCCGAGCCACGTGCTGGAAGGCGCGACGGAACTTGCGGGCGGTGAAGGTGCGGTTGACGTCGATCTCCTTCTCGGGCTCGTGGAAGTAGTTCCAGAAGATCGGCTGGGGGGGAGCGTTCTCGAAGAACGTGGTGAGCCTGCTGTCGAAGACGCCCTTCAGCACGCGGCCCGGTGGCATGCGGAACGACGTGACCACGGGCGTCCCGTCCAGCACCGGGGTCCGGTTGGTCCAGGCATCGGCCGGAGGCACGTTCCCGTCGAAGACACGGACGATGGGCATCTCGGAGAACGTGCGCTCGCTCGTCCGGAAGGCGTCGGCGAAGCTCGTGGAGCCGGTCGAGAGGTGGACGCCGAACTTGGCGCCGTCGTTCCGGTAGGCGGGCGCCGTGGGGCACCCGGCGGTAGGGCGCGCGGCAGCGGGAGCAGTCGTGGCGGGAGCCGGGGCGACACCGGCAGCGGTGGGTGCCAGCGGCACGACGAGCAGGCCCAGCAGGGCGATGGTGGCGATGAGCACGACACTGCGCATCAGGTGGACGGGTCGCATCGATTACTCCGAGCCGAGGTGAGTGCCCGGCGTACCCGGGAGAGACGTCTCGATGTTAACGCCGGCACCCAACGGGCGTGGACTTCTCGCGAAGATGTCCGGCCCGGACGCCGTGGACCCGAATCTTTGCCTTCGCGACGTCTCGATCTGCTGCGCCCTCCCGCGGCTCGTCCTACGCTGGTGGGGAGCAGCAGTCCCTGATCGGCGCCGTCCAACTGGTGGTGCCAGGGGGTCTGTCCCGGGCTGCGGTGGCGACGGCTGGAGACGCGATGGGGACGAGAAGGTCCGGCGGTCGGCTCAAGGTCGCAGTGGTGGTGCTGGCGGTCGCGACCACGGTGTCGTCGGTCCTCGCCGGCGTGGTGGCCGGGCCGGCCGCGGCGACGACCGAGGTCGCCTCCTCGCCGAGCCCGTCGTGGCGGGTCAACGGCAGGGTCTACGCCGTCGAGGTCGTTGGTGACACCGTGTTCGTCGGCGGCACCTTCACCACGGCGACCAGTCCGGGCGGTCAGACACAGCCACGCCTGAACCTCGCTGCGTTCGACGTCGCGACGGGGGCCCTGCGCACGACCTGGAGGGCAGACACCGGCGCCGCCGTGCGAGCGATCGTCAGTGACGGCACCGCGCTCTACGTCGGAGGCGCCTTCGGGCAGGTCGCGGGCCAGCCCCGGTCGCGGCTGGCGAAGGTCTCCGTCGCGACCGGGGCGCTGGACCAGCAGTTCCGGCCGGCGGTCAACGACAACGTCCGCGCCCTCGACCTCGATGCGACGGGGATCTACCTCGGTGGGGCGTTCACCCTGGTCAACGGGGTCCAGCGCAACCGCCTGGCGAAGGTGTCGGCCGACACCGGGGCCACCGACGGCTCCTTCGTCGCGAACGCCAACAACGCCGTGTGGGCGGTGGTGAAGAACCCGACGTCGGCGGTGGTCTACGCGGCCGGGCAGTTCAGCACGGTCAGCGGCATCGGGCGCAACGGCGTCGCCGCGGTGAGCTCGACGACCGGGTTGGTGAACGGCGTGACGTTCGCCTCGGCAGCCCGCCCGACGCTCGGGCTGGCAGTCAACGACGCCGGCACCCGGCTCTTCGGCGCCGGCGGCACGGGCGAGAACGCGCTCTCGGCCTGGAGCACGACCAGCGGCACGCGATTGTGGCGGCAGGTGGCGATGGGCGACATCCAGGCCGTCGAGGAGCACGACGGCACCGTCTTCTTCGGCTTCCACGACGGGTTCCAGGGAGACACGACCCAGAAGCTCCGCGCCGCCGACGAGGCGACCGGTGTCCTCGACCCCACCTTCCGGCCACGCTTCGACAGCTTCTGGGGGGTCTTCGCCATCGGGGTCAGCGACGACGTGCTGGTCGCCGGCGGCGAGTTCACCGCCGTCTCAGGAGTGCCGGCCCAGGGCCTCGTCCGGTTCGCCGTCACCAGCGACCCGCCGACGACGTCGACCACCTTCGTGGGCAGCACCACCCGGTGGCGCTACTGGGACAACGGCACCCGTCCGAACGGGTGGGAGGGCGTCTCGCACGACGACACGGCCTGGCGCGTCGGCAGCGCACAGCTCGGGTACGGCGACGGTGACGAGACCACCGTGGTCGGCTCCGGTCTCGGACCCCAGCGCTTCGTCTCCACCTACTTCCGTGCTGCGTTCACGGCGTCCGCGACCCCGGTGGCCGCACGACTGGAGCTCCTGGCCGACGACGGCGCCGTCGTCTACCTGAACGGCGTCGAGGTGGTCCGCGACAACATGCCGGGCGGGCAGGTGGACAACAGCACCCGTGCCTCCTCCAACCGGTCCGGCACGGCCGAGAACGCCTGGCGGGGCTTCGTCGTCCCTGCGGGACTGGTCGTCCCCGGGCTCAACGTCGTCGCCGTCGAGGTGCACCAGGACTCACCGTCGTCCTCCGACCTCGGCTTCGACCTGCGTCTCTCCGGAGACGTGCCGGGCACGCGCTAGCCCCGGTGGTGGCCGCGGCGCCCGCGAGAGGCGTGCCGCGAGCCGCGCGGGGCTCCGGTGGCCGCCGCACCTACGCTGGGCTCGTGAACTACGAGCCCAGCACCGCACCCGACGCCGCCGCCACCGACGACCACGTCCTGGCCGCCTGGCTGGCCGAGGAGGCCGGACGCCGGCTGCTCGACGTCCGCAGCCAGGGCCTGGAGGGCCGCGAGCTCAAGGACGCCGGCGACCGGGCCGCGCACGTGCTGCTGATGGAGCTGCTGGCCGAGCACCGCCCCGGCGACGCCGTGCTGTCCGAGGAGGGCAAGGACGACAAGGTCCGCCTCGGCGCCGACCGGGTGTGGATCGTCGACCCGCTCGACGGCACCCGCGAGTTCTCCGAGCCGCCGCGCGACGACTGGGCCGTGCACGTCGCGCTCTGGGAGCGCTCGGCCGGTGACGACGGCGACCTGACCGCCGGGGCCGTGGGCCAGCCCGCCCTGGGCGAGACCTTCCACACCGGCCGGCCGCCCGTCGTCCCGCCGTCGACGAGCGCGAGCCCCCGCATCGCGGTGTCCCGCAGCCGGCCGCCGGAGTTCGTGCACGGCCTGGCCGCCGAGCTCGACGCCCAGCTCGTGGCGATGGGCTCGGCGGGCGTCAAGGTGCTCTCGGTGGCCCGCGACGTCACCGACGCCTACGTCCACGCCGGCGGCCAGTACGAGTGGGACAGCGCCGCGCCCGTCGCGGTGGCCCGCGCCGCCGGCCTGTTCACGAGCCGGATCGACGGCTCGCCGCTGCGCTACAACCAGGACGACGTCTACCTGCCCGACCTGGTCGTGTGCCGTCCCGAGCTGGCCGACCGGATCCTGGCCTGGATCGCGGCCAACGGGGTCGAGTGAGCACCCCCGAGGTGCGGCACGTCCTGCTCGACGCCGACGGCGTCCTCCAGGACCTCCCCGGAGGGTGGTTCGACGGCCTCCGGCCGTGGCTCGGCGACCGCGCCGAGGAGTTCGTCCGCGAGTCCTGGCGCACCGAGCTGCCCTACCTGCGCGGCGAGGGTGACTTCCTCGACCACCTCACCGCCCACCTGCGGGCCTACGACGTCGACGTCCCGGTCGAGGAGGTCTACGCGGCCGTGTGGCACTCGATCGAGCTGGTGCCCTCCTCGATCGAGCTGGTGCACCGGCTGCGCCGGGCCGGGTACGGCGTCCACCTCGGCACCAACCAGGAGCGGCACCGGGCGGCGTACATGCGCACGAGGCTCGGCTACGACGACCTGTTCGACGTCTCCTGCTACTCGTGGGAGCTCGGGGCGCTCAAGCCGGAGCCGGCCTACTTCGAGCGGGCCGTCGAGCGGATCGGCGCCGAGCCGGGCGAGGTGCTCTTCGTCGACGACCGGCTCGACAACGTCGAGAGCGCGCGCTCGGTCGGGCTGGTCGGCGTCCACTGGACGTTCCTGGAGGGGCTCGGCGAAATCGAGTCGCGCCTGGCCGAGCACGGTGTGAGAGTCGGGTCGTGACCTCCTTCGTCTCCCACACGACCATCGACTGCCGTGACGCCTACGCGCTCTCCGAGTGGTGGAAGCCGGTGCTCGGCTACGTCGACATCGACGGCGACCCCAACGAGCCGGGCCACGAGGAGTGCATGATCCGCGACCCCGACAGCGGCCACCAGGTGCTCTTCATCGAGGTGCCGGTCGCCGAGGGCGCCGAGCTGCCGGGCAAGCGGATCCACCTCGACGTCGTCCCGCGCACGGGCACCCGCGACGAGGAGGTCGACCGGCTGCTCGCCCACGGCGCCACCCAGGTCGCCGACCACCGCGGGAACCACGGCCCCGGCACCGGGTGGGTCACCCTCGCCGACCCCGAGGGCAACCAGCTCTGCGTGCTGCGCTCCGAGGCCGAGCGCGCCACCCCCTGACGCCGACCCGTCGCTGATCACTGACGGGTCAGCCGGGGTTTGACGCCGACCCGTCGCTGATCACTGACGGGTCAGCGGGGGTGGGACGTCGACCCGTCGCTGATCACTGACGGGTCAGCGGGGGTGGGGTCGTAGGGTCGGGTCGTGACAGGGGTGCTCGCCGGGTTCGCGACGATCGCGGTGATCATCGGGTTCGGGATGCTGCTGGCGCACGCCGGGATCGTCGACGACGCCGGCCAGCGCACGCTGAGCGCGGTGGCGTTCTTCCTGGCCAGCCCGGCGCTGCTGTTCACGGTGCTGCAGGACAACGACGTCGGCCGGGTCTTCTCCGGCAACCTGGTCGCCATCGTGGGCGGGGTCGTGGTCACCGGCGCGGTGACGATCACGGTGGCCGTCGCGCGCCGCGAGGAGCTCGGGCGCAGCGTCATCGCGACGATGTGCTCCTCCTACTGCAACGCCGGCAACCTCGGCCTGCCGATCGCGGCCTACGCGCTCGGCGACGCGGCGCTGATCGCACCGGTGCTGCTCCTGCAGCTGCTGGTGCTCCAGCCCCTCGCGCTGACCGTCCTGGACGTCGCCGCCAGCCCGGAGCGCCCCTCGCTCGGCCGGGTGCTCAGCCGACCGCTGACCAACCCGATCACCGTCGCCAGCGCCACCGGGCTGGCCGTCGCGCTCAGCGGCGTCGAGGTGCCGGGCGCCGTCAACGACCCGCTCGCGCTGGTCGGCGCGATGGCGGTGCCCGCGATGCTGCTGGCCTACGGCGTCAGCCTGCGGCTCGGGCCGCTCCCGGGCCGCGGCGTGCCGCCGGGCGAGCTCGCCCTCGCGACGGGGCTCAAGCTCCTCGTCCAGCCGGCGGCGGCGTACGCCGTGGGGCTCCTGGTCGGCCTCGACGACGCCGCCCTGCTCGCGGTCGCGGTGATCTCGGCGCTGCCGACGGCGCAGAACGTGTTCGTGCTCGCCGGTCGCTACGGACGCGCCGAGCTGCTGGCGCGCGACGCGATCTTCGTCAGCACCCTGGGCTGCGTGCCGGTGGTGATCGGGATCGTCGCCGTGCTCGCCTGAGCGACGCGATGAATCCGGTGGCCGTCGGTGGTCCTCCGTATCCTGTGGCGCGTCCCGCGACCGGGAGCCAGGAGGAGACGAGCAGATGAGCGACGACACCACCGGCGAGCACGCGGCCGACCAGCACGACCTGATCCGGGTGCAGGGCTCCCGGGTCAACAACCTGAGGGACGTCAGCGTCGAGATCCCGAAGCGCCGCCTCTCGGTGTTCACCGGCGTGTCGGGCTCCGGCAAGAGCTCCCTGGTCTTCGGCACGATCGCCGCCGAGTCGCAGCGGATGATCAACGAGACCTACAGCACCTTCGTGCAGGGCTTCATGCCCTCGCTGGCCCGCCCCGACGTCGACCACATCGAGGGCATCACCACCGCGATCCTCGTCGACCAGGAGCGGATGGGCGCCAACGCGCGCTCCACGGTCGGCACGGCCACCGACGCCAACGCGATGCTGCGGGTGCTCTTCAGCCGGGTCGGCGACCCGTTCATCGGCCCGCCCACGGCGTTCGCCTTCAACGTGCCCACTCGCCGCGCCAGCGGCGTGATGACCTCGGCCACCGGCGAGAAGCAGGTCGTCCGCGACGCCGTCTACCTCGGCGGCATGTGCGCGCAGTGCGAGGGTCGCGGCACCGTCTCCGACCTCGACCTCACCGCGATCATCGACGAGAGCAGGTCGCTGGGCGACGGCGCGATCCTGGTGCCGGGCTACACCGCCGACGGCTGGCTGGTGGCGCCCTACAAGGAGGTCGTGCCGCCCGACGTCCCGATCGCGGACCTCACCCCCGAGCAGCGCCAGACCCTGCTCCACGGCGAGCCGCAGAAGGTCAGGATCGACAAGATCAACATCACCTTCGAGGGCCTGATCCCCAAGATCCGCAAGTCGATGTTCAGCAAGGACGTCGACTCCCTCCAGCCGCACGTCCGGGCCTTCGTCGAGCGGGCCGCCGTCTTCGCGGCGTGCTCGGCCTGCGACGGCACCCGGCTCAACGAGGCGGCCCGGTCGGCGCGGGTGGCCGGCCGGGGCATCGCCGAGGTCTGCGCCATGCAGATCACCGACGCCGCGACGTGGGCCCGCACCATCGCCGACCCGTCGGTGGCGCCGCTGGTGCGGAACCTCCTGCACCTGTTCGACTCCTTCGTCGAGATCGGGCTCGGCTACCTCTCCCTCGACCGGCCCGCCGGCACCCTGTCCGGCGGCGAGGCCCAGCGCACCAAGATGATCCGCCACCTCGGCTCGGCCCTCACCGACGTCACCTACGTCTTCGACGAGCCGACCATCGGGCTGCACCCGCACGACATCGAGCGGATGAACAACCTGCTCCTCGAGCTGCGCGACAAGGGCAACACCGTGCTCGTCGTCGAGCACAAGCCCGAGACGATCCGGATCGCCGACCACGTCGTCGACCTCGGCCCGCGCGCCGGCACCGGCGGCGGCACGGTCTGCTTCGAGGGCGACGTCGAGGGGCTGCGCGCCTCCGACACCCTCACCGGGCGCCACCTCAGCTACCGCGCCGCCCTCAAGGACGACGTCCGCGCGCGCACCGGGGTCCTCGAGGTCCGCGGCGCCTCGACCCACAACCTGCGCGACGTCGACGTCGACGTGCCGCTCGGCGTCCTGTGCGTCGTCACCGGTGTGGCCGGGTCGGGCAAGAGCTCGTTGATCCACGGCTCCGTCGCCGGCCGCGACGGGGTCGTCGTCATCGACCAGAGCGGCATCAAGGGCTCGCGACGCAGCAACCCGGCGACCTACACCGGGCTGCTCGAGCCGATCCGCAAGGCCTTCGCCAAGGCCAACGGCGTCAAGCCGGCCCTGTTCAGCGCCAACTCCGAGGGCGCCTGCGAGAGCTGCAAGGGCAACGGGATGATCTACACCGAGCTCGGCTTCATGGAGACCGTCGCGACGCTGTGCGACGAGTGCGGCGGCAAGCGGTTCCAGGCCTCCGTGCTCGAGCTGCGCCTCGGCGGCCTCAACATCGCCGAGGTGCTCGACCTGCCGGTGGCCGAGGCGCACGCCTTCCTGGCCGCGGGGGAGGCGAGGACGCCCGCCGCCGCCTCGATCCTGGAGCGGATGGACGACGTCGGGCTCGGCTACCTGCGCCTCGGGCAGCCGCTCAACACCCTGTCCGGCGGCGAGCGGCAGCGGCTCAAGCTGGCGATGCGGATGGGGGAGAAGGGCGGCGTCTACGTGCTCGACGAGCCGACCACCGGCCTGCACCTCGCCGACGTCGACAACCTGCTGCGCCTGCTCGACCGGCTCGTCGAGTCCGGCAAGTCGGTCGTGGTCATCGAGCACCACCAGGCCGTGATGGCGCACGCCGACTGGATCATCGACATCGGGCCCGGCGCCGGCCACGACGGCGGCACCGTGGTCTTCGAGGGCTCCCCGGCCGACCTGGTTGCCGCCGGCTCGACGCTCACCGGTCAGCACCTCGCCGCCTACGTCGGAGCCGGCTGAGCGCCGTCGCCGGCCGAGCGCCGTCGTCGGCCCGGGCGGGCGTCCCGGGTCTCACCCGGCGAAGACGGTGTCCTCCTGGTCGGGGATGACCGTGCCGTCGTCGCGGCGCGCCGGGCGCTCGCGCCCGCGCGGGCCGAGGGCGGCGGTGGTCGAGCAAGGGTACGGCTCCTCGAGCCGCGGCAGCGGCTGGATGAACATCGGGTTGATCGCCCAGCGCCCGTCGCCGGTCGCGTCGCCGTCGTAGGCCACGCACATCAGCTCCGCGGAGTTGCGGTTGAGGACGACGTGCACGCCGGTCGCGTCCTTGACCATGGAGACGTCGGTGGTCGCGTCGCCGCCGGCGAGCACCGGGCGCAGCGCGCGCCGCGCCGGGCGCAACGCCCGCGGGCCCTCCATGCCGAGCACCCGCTTGTTGATGAAGCACCGCTTGCCGTCGACGTAGGTCATGATCGCGTCGGCCCCGTCGGGGATGCCGCCGCAGCCCTCGAGGTGGCCGTTGAGCCGCCCGCGGGTGGTCAGCTGGGAGACCCCGATGGTGTGCGCGCGGTCGATGCCGAGGCCGCCGCCCCACACGTCGGCGAACTCCTTCGGCGACGCCGACACGATCCAGGGCTCGATCCCGGCGCGCTTCAGCGTCCGCACCAGGTCCCTCATCTCGGGGTAGTAGCGGATCCACGCGGTCTGGCGGGTCGAGCCGATCCGCTGGGTCGCGCCGATCGGTGCCTCCAGGGCGGCGGTGCGGGCCCGCGCCGCGAGCCGGCGCACCTCGGCGGGGCGGTAGCCCTGGAGCACCTGGCCGACCCAGGCGTACATCGCCTCCATCCGGCGGTGGTGGTAGCCGGCGAAGACCTCCTCGCCCGTGGTCGTCGTCTGCTCCTTGCGGACCGAGAGGATCTCGTCGGCGCACCGGGTGTTCGTGCGGGTCGGGAGCGGCTCGCCCGGCCGGGCCAGGGAGCCGCAGGCCCGGCGCAGGGCGCGGGCGCCGGCGTCGGTCATGTAGCGGCTCGTGGCGCGCCAGTCGCGGCGCGGCGGCTGGAGGATCTTGTCGTGGCCGAGCATCCAGAAGATGGTCTGGTCGGAGATGTCGTTCTTGATCAGGGTGTTGTCGAAGTCGAAGACCGCGTACGGGCGGTGCCCCGGCGCCTTCCCGCCCGGCCACGAGCAGCGGCCGCGGCGGTCGATGACACGCTGGATCAGCCGGGCGTTGTCGCCGTACCAGCGCTCGGCCAGGCGCAGCTCGGGGCACCGCGCCGCGGTGGGCGCGGAGACGGCTGCGGCGCTTGGCCGCGCGTCGGGGGTGCCCGCGGCGACGGGCGTGGCGGTGAGGGTGGCGCCGAGGACGGCGGCGATGATGCCGGCGACCACGAGGCCGGGACGGGGACGACGCATGCGGAGTACCTCCCGAGAGTGAAGCGTCCTCCGACCGTCCCACATCGCGCGGGCCCTGGCTACGCCCGCCGGCGACGGGCCACCGACGGGCCACCGACGGGCCACCCACGGGCCGGCTACGGGGTGACCCGGAGGACCTGGTCGTCGTCGGCCGCCGGCGTGCCGCGGCCGTCGCGGTTGCTCGTGGTCACCCAGAGCGCCCCGTCCGGGGCGACCGCGACGGTGCGCATCCGGCCGTAGCGGCCGATGAAGAAGGCCTGCGGGTCCACCGCGCGACGCCCGTCGATCCGCACCCTCCAGAGCCGCTCGCCCTTGAGCGCGGCCATCCACAGCGTGCCGTCGGCGTGGGCCAGGCCGGACGGCGACGCCTCGTCGGTGTCCCAGGTCTGCAGCGGGTCGACGTACTCGGGGGCGCCGCCGGTGCCCTCGACCTCCGGCCAGCCGTAGTTGCCCCCGGGGCGGATCAGGTTGAGCTCGTCGGACTCCTGGTCGCCGAACTCCGAGGCCCACAGCCGGCCCTGGTCGTCGAAGGCGAGACCCTGGACGTTGCGGTGGCCGTAGGAGTAGACCGGCGAGCCGAACGGGTTGCCGGGTGCGGGGTCGCCGTCGGGCGTCAGGCGCAGCACCTTGCCGCCGAGGGAGTCGCGGTCCTGGGCCAGCGCCGGCTCGCCGGACTCCCCGGTGGAGACGTAGAGCAGGCCGTCGGGGCCGAACTCGAGCCGGCCCCCGTCGTGGATGAAGCCGTTGGGGATGCCGTCGAGGAGCACCTCGAGGTCCTCGCCGAGCCGGTCGCCGCGCAGCTCGGTGCGCACGACGCGGTTGTCCTCGGCGGTGGTCAGGTAGAGGTAGACCAAGGCGTCGTCCTCGAACGTCGGCGACAGCGCGACGCCGAGCAGGCCGTCCTCCGCGCCGCCGCCCGTCGGCTCGGCCGCCTCGACGACGCCGAGCTCGGTCACCTCGCCCTCGGGCGTCACCCGCAGCACCCGACGGGTGTCGCGCTCGGTGAGGATGGCGTCGCCGTCGGCGAAGAAGTCGAGACCCCAGGGCGCCTCGAGGCCGGTGACGATCGCCTCGGCCCGGGGAGGGCCCGACGGCGGGTCGGCGGTCGGGGTGTCGGTGGGTGCGTCGGTGGGGTCACCGGTCGGGTCGCCGGTGGGCGCACCGGTGGGGTCGCTCACCGACCCGGACGGGCTCGGCGCGGCCGAGCTCGACGAGGGGGCGGCGTCGTCGGGCCCGTCGTCACCGCCGCCGCAGGCGGCCAGCACCAGGACGCCGGTGGTCAGGGCCGCCAGCAGCGGCGTCGCGCTCGCCCGCACGTCGTCAGCCGACCTTCGCGAGGAAGTCGCGCAGCAGCGCGTGGACCCGGTCGGGCTGCTCCATCTGCACGAAGTGCGACGTCGGCAGCTCGACGTACTCGGCGTCCCGCATCCGCGCTGCCGCGGTGGCCATGTCGCGCGAGCCGGCGAGGACGTCGTAGCGCCCGGCGACGAAGAACGCCGGCACCTCGATGCCGCTCAGCGACACCCGGGCGTGGCGCGAGGTGCTCAGCGCGAGGTGGAAGTACCAGTCGAGCGGGGTGGTGAGGAACTCCTTGACCCCGAGCGCGGCGAGCTCCGGGTCGCGCACCGGCAGCATGAAGCCCGAGTGCGAGAGCACAGCGATCGCGCGCGGCCCGATCGGCAGCGACCGCGCCACCGGGGAGAGCGCCCGGCCGGCGACCGCCATCGCCCGCGACAGCGACACCGTCACCGCCCGCGCCACCACGCGCGGCACGTGCAGCGGACCGAGCATCGTGGCGAAGGTGTCACCCGGCACGCCGGCCACCGCGAACAGCCCGGCCACCCGCTCCGGCTGCCGCACCGCCATCTCGAACATCGTGTTGACCCCCATCGACCACCCCATCAGCACCGCCCGGTCGACGCCGAAGTGGTCCATCACCGAGAGACCGTCCTCGACGAAGTGCTCGACCTCGACGTGGCTCGGGTCGCGCGGGCGCTCGGACCCGCCGACCCCGCGGTGGTTCCACGAGACCACCCGGACCCCGCAACCGGGGTCGAGCAGCGCCGGCCAGCACCACGGGTTCGTCCCGAGCCCGTTGCACAGCACGACGGTCGGGGCGCCGGCCTCGGCGAGGGCGCCGTCGGGGTCGTTGGTCCAGGCCCGCAGGTGGGTGCCGTCGTCGGAGAGCACGTCGCGGAGCTGCAGCGAGCGCGGCCCCGTGGCGGGGGTGACGGCGCGCGGGCGGGAGGTCGGCATGCGGTGATTGTGCCCGGTCGGCGGTGCCGCGCGCCGTCGCGCGGCCGCAGCGGAGCCGGTTCGTCCCGGTTCGGTGCCGGCGGACCGGCCAGGTCAGTGCCCGGTCCGGTGCCCGGCCCGCTGCTCCGCCGGTGCGGTGCCGTCGGCCGGGCGGGCGGCCAGGAAGTCGGCGACCTCCTGCCGCTCGACGCGCCGCCGGGCGCAGGAGGTGGTAGCCACCATCGCGTTGCGGCGGGCCTGCTGCTGGGAGGCGACCGGCCAGTCGCGCACCATCTGGACCAGCACCCGCCACGGGCTGCCGGCGGTGGGGGAGTGGGACATGGACCCGACGCTACGCCGCCGATGCCCCGGGGGCATCACCTCGACGTGACATCTGCGTGAACCCTGCGTCCGTGGGGTGCGGCCTCGCGCGCGGGACCGGCCTCAGTCGGGCACGGGGTCGGCCAGGGTGCCGCGCTGCCGGGTCGCGCCGACGCTGGCCGCGATGACGCAGGCGATCGCCAGCCACTGCACCGGCGAGAGCCGCTCGTCGATCACCAGCAGGCCGGCCAGGGCGGCCGCGGCCGGCTCGAGGCTCATCAGGATCCCGAACACCGCCGGCCGGATGCTGCGCAGCGCGACGAGCTCGCAGCTGTAGGGCACCACCGAGCTCAGCAGCCCGACCGCCGCACCGAGCAGGAGGATCCGCGGGTCGAGCAGGCCGTCGGTCGCGTCGTCGGTGAGCAGCAACGGCGTCAGCAGCGCCACGGCCACGACGCTGCCGAGGGCGAGCCCGTCGAGGCCGTCGTAGCGGCGTCCGACCGAGCCGGCCAGCAGGATGTAGGAGGCCCAGGCCGCCCCGGCCAGCAGCGCGAAGAGCACCCCGAGGACGTCGAGGTCGGCGCGCTCGGCACCGAGCAGCGCGACGCCGACGGCCGCGAGCGCGACCCAGGCCAGGTCCCGCGCCCGGCGCGAGCCGAGCACCGCGAGGGTGAGGGGGCCGATGAACTCGACGGTGACCGCGATGCCGAGCGGAATGCGCTGGAAGGACTGGTAGATCGCCCAGTTCATCAGGCCCAGGCTGGCGCCGTACCCGAGGACGGCGAGCAGGTCGGCGCGCGAGCGGAGCTGCAGGCGGGGGCGGGCGATCGCGACGAGCACCACCGCGCTGGTGGCCAGGCGCAGCCAGACGATCGTGGTCGGGCTGACCTCGTCGAAGAGGGACTTGGCGATGCTCGCGCCGAGCTGCACCGAGGCGATGCCGACCAGCACCAGCACGATGGGGGACGGTCGTGGCACCCGCACACTGTAGGAGGGCCCCCGGGCGCCACCGGACGGCGTCCCCGGCCCGGTCCGGCGCAC
The DNA here is from genome assembly GCF_005954645.2 of Nocardioides sp. S-1144. Lineage (NCBI taxonomy): Bacteria > Bacillati > Actinomycetota > Actinomycetes > Propionibacteriales > Nocardioidaceae > Nocardioides > Nocardioides dongxiaopingii. The sequence continues at coordinate 3,188,831 of NZ_CP040695.2, read as the reverse complement.
CGGTGGGTCGGCGCGGACCCCCCGGTGGTTCGAGGCCTGAACCCGACGCCCGACGGCCGGCGCCGCGCCCTATCCTCGGAGCATGGACGACGCTCCCGCTCCGCCGCAGCACCCCGACATCAAGCCCCGCTCGCGCGACGTCACCGACGGTCTCGAGAAGGCCGCCGCGCGCGGGATGCTGCGGGCGGTCGGCATGGGCGACGACGACTGGGTCAAGCCGCAGATCGGCGTCGCCTCGTCGTGGAACGAGATCACCCCCTGCAACCTCTCCCTCGACCGGCTGGCCAAGGCCGTGAAGAACGGCGTGCACGCCGCCGGCGGCTACCCGCTCGAGTTCGGCACCATCTCGGTGTCCGACGGCATCTCGATGGGTCACGAGGGGATGCACTTCTCGCTGGTCTCCCGCGAGGTCATCGCCGACTCCGTCGAGACCGTGATGATGGCCGAGCGCCTCGACGGCTCGGTGCTGCTCGCCGGGTGCGACAAGTCGCTGCCCGGGATGATGATGGCCGCCGCGCGCCTCGACCTCTCCTCGGTCTTCCTCTACGCCGGCTCCACGATGCCGGGGTCGGTCGACGGCAAGGACGTCACCATCATCGACGCCTTCGAGGCCGTCGGTGCCTGCCTGGCCGGCAAGATCAGCCGCGACGAGGTCGACCGGATCGAGCGGGCGATCTGTCCCGGCGAGGGGGCCTGCGGCGGGATGTACACCGCCAACACGATGGCTGCCGTGGCCGAGGCGATCGGCATGTCGCTGCCCGGCTCGGCCGCGCCGCCGGCCGTCGACCGCCGCCGCGACGGGTTCGCCCACCGCTCCGGCGAGGCCGTCGTGAACCTGCTGCGCCACGGCATCACCGCGCGCCAGATCATGACCAAGGAGGCCTTCGAGAACGCCATCACCGTCGTGATGGCGCTCGGTGGGTCCACCAACGCCGTCCTGCACCTGCTGGCGATGGCCCGCGAGGCCGAGGTCGACCTCACCCTCGACGACTTCAACCGGGTCGGCGACAAGGTGCCGCACCTGGCCGACCTCAAGCCGTTCGGGCGCTACGTGATGAACGACGTCGACAAGATCGGCGGCATCCCGGTGGTGATGAAGGCCCTCCTCGACGCCGGCCTGATGCACGGCGACTGCCTCACCGTGACCGGCCGGACGATGGCCGAGAACCTCGAGGCCCTCGCCCCGCCGGCGCTCGACGGCGACGTCATCCGCAGCCTCGACCGGCCCATCCACGCCACCGGCGGGCTGACCATCCTCAAGGGCTCCCTCGCCCCCGAGGGCGCGGTGGTCAAGTCGGCCGGCTTCGACGAGTCCGTCTTCTCCGGCACCGCCCGGGTCTTCGACGGCGAGCGGGCCGCGATGGACGCGCTCACCGACGGCCGGATCGGCGCCGGCGACGTCGTCGTCATCCGCTACGAGGGCCCCAAGGGCGGCCCCGGCATGCGCGAGATGCTCGCCATCACCGGCGCCATCAAGGGCGCCGGCCTCGGCAAGGACGTGCTGCTCCTCACCGACGGCCGGTTCTCCGGCGGCACGACCGGCCTGTGCGTCGGGCACGTCGCCCCCGAGGCCGTCGACGGCGGGCCGATCGCCTTCGTGCGCGACGGCGACCCGATCACCCTCGACGTCCTCAACCGGACCCTCGAGGTGGAGATCGACCCCGACGACCTCGAGGCCCGCAAGGTCGGGTGGGAGCCGAACCCGCCGAAGTACACCCGCGGCGTGCTCGGCAAGTACGCCCGCACGGTCGCCTCGGCCGCGCACGGAGCCGTCACCTCCTGAGCGGCCCGGCCAGGACCACCAGCGTGCTGACCCGCGAGGGCCGGGGGTTCCTCGGCGCCCTCGCGGCGATCCTGGTGCTGGTGCTGCTCGCCGGGGTGGTCCGCCTCACCGAGGACGACGTCGCCCCGGCTCGATCCGAGGGCCCGGCGCCCGCGGCACCCGCACCGCCCGCAGGTGGTGCGCCGGCGTCGGAGGTCCCGAGCCCGCCGGCCGCGACGCCGGATGGTCCGGAGCCCGCGACGCCGCCGCCCGGGCGCGGCATCTTCGCGGGCGGCCGGGTGCTGGTGGCCTACTACGGCACCGGCCAGACCGCGTCGCTCGGGGTGCTCGGCGAGTCCGACCCCGACACGATGCACCGCCGGCTCCTGCGCGAGGCGCGCACCTTCGCCCGCCCCGGGCGCCCCGTCCAGCCGGTCTACGAGCTCATCGTCACCGTTGCCGACGGCGTGCCCGGCCCCGACGGCGACTACAGCCACGACGTCCCGCGGGCCGTCGTGGAGCGCTACCTGCGCGCCGCGCGCCGCCACGGCGCCCTGCTGCTGCTCGACGTCCAGCCGGGCCGGTCGACGTTCCCCGAGGTGGCCCGCCGCTGGGCCTGGGCGCTGCGCGACCCCCTGGTCGGCCTCGCGCTCGACCCGGAGTGGCGGATGGGCCCGCGGCAGGTGCCCGGCCGGGTGATCGGGTCGGTGCGAGGTGCCGAGGTCGACCGGACCGCGGCCTGGCTGGCGCGGCTGCGGGCCGAGCGCGACCTGCCCGAGAAGCTCTTCGTCCTGCACCAGTTCCGTCGCGAGATGATCACCGACGTCGACCGGGTCCGGGCCCGGCCCGGGCTCGCGATGGTCCAGCACGTCGACGGCTTCGGCACCCCCGGGCAGAAGCTCGCGACCTACCGCCACGTCGCGCGCCCGCAGCAGTTCCGGATGGGGTTCAAGCTCTTCTACGACGAGGACGTCCGCCGGATGCCGGCCGCCGCCGTGCACCGCATCCGTCCCGAGGTGCGGTTCGTCAGCTTCCAGTAGCGGCGTCGGTCGGCGAGGGCCGCCCCCCGACCGGTCAGAAGTAGTCGCGCACGTGGAACGGGCGGCCGCCCAGCGCGGCGTCGAGGACGTGGTCGTGCCTGCGCGGGCCGGTGAGGTGGCTGGTCAGGCGGAGGTTGCCGCACGACTGGGCGCCGGCGTAGAGCATCGCCAGCCCCTGCGGCGTGAAGGTCGGGACGTCGTCGCCGGCGCTCGTGCGGGTGCAGCGGCCGGGGCCGTCACCGAGGGCGAGCCGGTAGGCGCCGTCGGTGCTGCCGAACCGGTCGCCGGCGACGGCGAAGCCGACCTCCGCGGCCAGGCCCGGGACGGAGACCCGGCGGGCGTCGAGCGCGCCGACGACGTCGCAGACGCGGAGCATGTAGGGGTGCCGCTCGACCAGGTCCCAGGTGGAGGTGCCGAGCACGAGGCGGGCGGGATCCTGGCCCGAGGTCCGCACCCGGACCCGGCCGGTCACCGACGAGAACGTCGCGAACATCGACCACAGCGCGCGGTAGCCGTCGAGGGTGGTCGCGAGCAGGTCCTGGACCGTGATGCTGGCGCCCGCGTCGTAGCCGTGGCCCCGGTCCCAGGCGGCGTAGCCGACGACCCGGTCGTCGGCGTCGACCGCGAGGGTGACGGCGTCGTGCTCGCCGAGCACCTCCTCGTCGCCCTCCGCGAAGGCCGGGCCGGTGCGCGTCAGGGGGCCGTCCTGCTCCGCGGCCCAGGCGGCGTACAGCGCCCGGACCGCCGGGACGTCGGCCACGGTGGCCCGGCGGGTGCGGGTGGCCGTCGGCGGCCGGACCCGCGCGAGCTCGGCTGTCGGCACCGACGCGACGTCGTAGGAGCCGACGAGCTCGTAGCCGAGCGAGCGGTAGATGCCGTTGGCGGTCGGGTAGAGCGTCGAGACCACCTCGCCCAGCCCCGCCGCCTCCTCGAGCATCGCGGCGAACAGCTCGCCGAGCAGGCCGCCGCCCCGCTCCTCGGCCGCGACCGCCACCGACGCGATCCCGGACGTCGGCACGCTGGCGCCCCCGAAGAACGAGGCGAACGGGTACGCCGCGACCCGGCCCAGCAGCCGGCCGTCACGGAAGGCGCCCCACACCCGCCGGTCGGTCGGCTCGGTCGTCGGCCGGGCCGGCGCCGGCGTGCCCGGGGGCAGGCTGCCGAAGGCCTCCCGGCCCAGGGCCGTCGTCTGGTCGTGGTCGTCGAGGGTCAGGCGCCGGATCTCCACGCCGCAGGTCTACCCGGTGGCGCCGGCCGGTGTCGAACGGGTCGGCCCCGGGCCGTGCGGGTGGTCCGCTGGGTACTCTCGCCACCGTGACCGACCTCGACGCGCAGGACCCGCTGGCGACCTACCGGGACCGCTTCGTGGGCACCGACGGGCCGCTGGTCTACCTCGACGGCAACTCCCTCGGCCGACCGCTGCGCGTCACCGGCGACCGGCTGCGCGACTTCGTCGGCGGCGAGTGGGGGAGCCGGCTGATCCGTGGCTGGGACGAGGGGTGGTTCGCCCTCCCGGAGGTCGTCGGCGACGAGCTCGGGCGCACCTGCCTCGGCGCGGCCGCCGGGCAGACCGTCGTGGGCGACTCGACGACCGTGCTGCTCTACAAGGCGATGCGCGCCGCGGTGGCGCTGCGCCCGGGCCGCACCGAGATCGTCGTCGACCGCGACAACTTCCCGACCGACCGGTACGTCGCCGACGGCGTCGCGCGCGAGTGCGGGCTGCGGCTGCGCTGGATCGACGTCGACACCACCGCCGGCGTCACCACCGAGCAGCTCACGAAGGTCGTCGGGGAGCAGACCGCGCTCGTCGTCCTCAGCCACGTGGCCTACCGGTCGGCGTGGCTCGCCGACGGTCCGGGGCTGACCCGGGTCGCCCACGACGCCGGCGCCCTCGTGCTCTGGGACCTGTCGCACTCGGTCGGGTCGGTCCCGCTGGCCCTCGACGCCTGGGACGCCGACCTCGCGGTCGGCTGCACCTACAAGTACCTCAACGGCGGGCCGGGCGCGCCGGCGTTCGTCTACGTCGCCCGGCGGCTCCTCGACGACCCGGACCGGCCGCTCGTCCAGCCCGTCCAGGGTTGGATGGGCGCGAGCGACCCGTTCCTGATGGGCCCGACCTACGCGCCCGCGCCCGGCATCCGGCGGATGCTGTCGGGGACCCCGCCGGTGGTCGGGATGCTCGCCGTCCAGGACATGCTCGCGCTGCTCGGCGAGGTCGGGATGGACGCCGTGCGCGCCAAGTCGGTCGGGCTCACCGAGCACGCGATCGCGCTGGCCGACGAGCTGCTGCCCGGGACGACGGTCGCGTCCCCGCGCGACGCCGGGCGGCGCGGCGGCCACGTCACCCTCAACCACCCGCTGATGCGCGAGGCCACGGCCGCGCTGTGGCAGCGCGACGTCGTCCCCGACTACCGCGACCCGCACGGGCTGCGGCTCGGGCTCTCGCCGCTGTCGACGTCCTACGACGAGGTCGAGCGCGGGCTGCGGGCCGTGCGCGAGGTGCTGGACGGCCTCACCTGAGCGCGCGGACGGCCCGGGAGGCAGCCCGGCCGCCGATCCCGGCCGAGATCAAGGTCCTGGTCGGCTCGGCCTTCGTCATCGCGATCGGCTTCGGCCTGGTCGCGCCGGTCCTCCCGGCCTACGCCCGCAGCTTCGACGTCGGGGTCGCGGCCGCCTCGGTCGTGGTCTCGGCGTTCGCCTTCTTCCGGCTGGTCTTCGCCCCGGCGGGCGGCGCGCTGGTGTCGCGGCTGGGGGAGCGGCCGGTCTACCTCACCGGCCTGCTCCTGGTCGCGGCCTCCTCGCTGGCGACGGCGTTCGCCCAGTCCTACGCGCAGCTGCTGGTCTTCCGCGGCCTGGGCGGCATCGGCTCGACGATGTTCACCGTCTCGGCGATGGCGCTGCTGGTGCGGCTCGCGCCGCCGACCATCCGGGGCCGGGTGTCCTCGGCGTACGCGAGCTCGTTCCTCATCGGCGGCATGCTCGGCCCGGTGCTCGGCGGCCTGCTGGCCGGCCTCGGCCTGCGCGTCCCGTTCATCGCCTACGCCGTGGCGCTGGTCGTCGCGGCCACCGTGGTCGGCGTCCGGCTCTCCTCGGCCCGGCTGCGCCCGGACGGGTCGGGCCCGGTCAAGGCGCCGATGCGCGTGCGCGAGGCCCTCGGCCACTCCGCCTACCGGGCGGCGCTGGCGTCGGGGTTCGCGAACGGGTGGTGCAACTTCGGCGTGCGGGTCGCGGTGCTGCCGCAGTTCGCCGTCGTGGTGCACGACGACACCTGGGTCGCCGGCGTCGCGCTCGCCCTCGCCGCGCTCGGCACCGCGCTGACCCTGCAGGTCGCCGGCCGGGTCGCGGACTCGGTCGGCCGGCGTCCGCTGGTGCTGGTCGGGCTGGTCGTGACGGCGCTCGGCCTCGGCCTGATCGGGCTCAGCGGCGACCTCGTCACTCTGCTGGCCCTCTCCGCGCTCTCCGGCGTCGGCGCCGGACTCGTCAACCCCGGTCAGCAGGCCACGGTGGCCGACGTCGTCGGGTCCGACCGGGCCGGCGGCACCGTGCTGGGCACCTTCCAGATGGCGCAGGACGGCGGCGCGATCCTCGGGCCGGTCCTGGTCGGCCTGGTCGCCGACCGGTGGGGCTTCGGGTACGCCTTCGGCGTGACCGCGCTGGTCAGCCTGCTCGCCGTGCTGCCGTGGCTGGTGGCCACCGAGACGCTCGGCGAGGAGCCGCGGCCCGGCCTGGCAGGGTGAGGCGCGTGACCCGCTACCCCGCACCCCTCCGCCCGGGCGACACGATCGCCGTGACCGCACCGTCCTCCGGTGTCGGCGCCGCGCTGCGGCCGCGGCTCGACCACAACGTGGCCTGGCTGCGCGCCCGCGGCTACGAGGTCCGCGTCGGCGACTGCCTGGCCGGGGACCGCTACGTCTCGGCGCCGCGGGCGCAGCGGGCCGCCGAGCTGACCGCGATGCTCGCGGACCCGACGGTGCGCGCGGTCGTCCCGCCGTGGGGCGGGGAGCTGCTGGTCGACCTGCTCGACCAGCTCGACTGGACGGCGCTGGCCGACCTCGAGCCGACCTGGGTGGTCGGCTTCAGCGACCTGTCGACCCTGCTGCTGCCGCTGACCACCCGCCTCGGGTGGGCCTCCATCCACGGCAGCAACCTGATGGACACCACCTACCGCACGCCCGAGGGCCTCGCGCACTGGACGACGCTCGCGGCGCTCGGCGAGGGTGAGGAGGTCGTCCAGCGCAGCCCGGGCCGCTACCGCGACGAGGGCTGGGACGACTACCGCGCCGACCCGGCGGTCGAGGAGATGACGCTGCCGGGCACCGGGTCCTGGACCCTCGTCGGCGGCGGCGGTCTCGACGTGACCGGGCGGCTGGTCGGCGGCTGCGTCGAGACGGTCTCGCACCTCGCCGGGACGCCGTTCGGCGACGTCCCGGGCTACGGCGAGCTGCACGCCGGCGACGGCCTCGTGGTCTACCTCGAGGCGGCCGAGGCCGATGCCTACGCCGTGGGTCGGGCTCTGCACGGGCTGCGGCTGGCCGGCTGGTTCGAGCAGGCGACCGCGGTCCTGGTGGGCCGCACCCGCGCGCCCGGGCACGCCGACCTGAGCCAGCACGACGCCGTCCGCGACGCGCTCGGGTCGCTCGACGTGCCGATCGTGCTCGACGTCGAGGTCGGCCACTGCCAGCCGTTCCTCCCGCTCGTCAACGGGGCCCTGGCGCGGGTGGTCGTCGACGGCGACCGGCGCGAGGTCACGCAGCAGCTCCTCTGACCCTGGCATCCCCGTCACCCGAGAGGTGAGGTGACTCGGCCGCCGACCCCGACACGATGAGCCGGTGCCCGTGCTGCCCGCCCCACCGTCGCTCGACGACGGAGCCGCCCCCGAGGACGTCGCGTCGTGGGTGGCGGCCCACCTCGGCGATCTCGCCCGCGAAGGTGCGGACGGCGTCCGGCCCGGTGCGCTGAGAGGCGGGCAGGCCGCGGCCGACGCCGCCCTGGCGGGTCTCGACGTGCGTGGCTACGCCCGCTCACGCAGCACGGTGCTGCCGGTGGCACGGCAGGGGGCGACCCGGATGTCGCCGTACGTGCGCCACGGCCTGGTCGGGCTCGCCGAGTTGTGGGCGGCGGTCGCCCAGGCGGCGGACCACGACCGCCGGCGCTACCGGGACGAGCTGTTGTGGCAGGAGTACGCACGTCACCTCTACGCACGCGTGGGCGCCGACCTGGGGCGGTCGCTGCGTCACGAACAGCCCCGGCCGTCCGGGTGGCCCGCGGCGCCGTGGTCGGAGGAGCTGCGGTGCGTCGAGCACGCGACCGACGCGCTTCGCAGCGACGGCTGGGTGGTCAACCAGCAGCGGATGTGGTTGGCCTCGCAGTGGGCGGTGCGGGCCGGAGCCGCGTGGCGTGTGGGTGAGGACACGATGTTCGCCCACCTCCTCGACGGCTCGCGAGCCGCCAACCGGCTCGGCTGGCAGTGGACCGTCGGCACCGGGAGCGGGAAGCCCTACGGCTTCAGCCGGTGGCAGGTCGAGAAGCGAGCGCCGGAGCTGTGCCGCCGTTGCAGCCTGCGCGACGCCTGCCCGATCGACGACTGGCCGGACGCCGGCGTGGGACCGGCCGTCCCAGGTCCTGAGCTGGGCAGGGCGCCGGTGCCCGGCGGTCCCGATGCGGTGGTCGGGGGCGGCGGCGAGCGGGTCTGGTTGACCGCAGAGTCCCTCGGGCTGGGTGACCCCGCCCTCGTCGCAGACCCGGACCGGCACGCCACCTTCGTCTTCGACGAGCCGCTCCTGCGGCGGCTCCAGCTCTCGGGCAAGCGACTGGTCTTCCTGGCCGAGACCCTCGGCGAGATCGCCGCGACCCGCCCCCTGGAGGTGCGTCGGGGCGACGTCGTGGCCGAGCTCGCCGGCGTCCCGCTCGCGACGACGTACGCCCCGGTGCCCGGGTGGCACCGGCGGCGCGCAGCCCTCGACGTGGTCGAGGTGCACCCCTGGCCGTGGTTGGTGGCGCCGCGCGCCGACCGGCCCGCGAGCGTGCGGTCCTTCAGCGCGTGGCGCAAGGACGTCGGCCGCTGAGAGGTTCGTGCCCGGGGTCAGTGAATCTTCGAGCGCCAGTCGGCCGGGACCCGGCCCTGCGGGCCGGGCGTGGGCTGGTCGAGGGGGTGCGACCGCGGCTCGGCGAGCTCGAACCCGTCCGGGACGTCGACGACGGCGGCGTGCGCGAAGTCCCAGAACCAGTCCTCGCCCGGCTCGAAGCTCTGCATGACGCTGTGCCCGGTCGCGGCGTAGTGGGCCGAGGCGTGCTGGCCGGGGGAGGAGTCGCAGCAGCCGACGTGACCGCAGGCGGCGCAGCGGCGCAGGTGCACCCACCAGCCCCCGGCGGCGTCGCACTCGACGCAGCCGGCGCCGCTGGGAGGGACGGAGAGGTCGACGGCGTCCGTCGGGGTCGCACCGGGATCGGTCATGGTGCCGAGTGTGCCGGGCCGGAGGCCCCGCGGTCGAGAGCCGCGGGCCCGACGCCCGTGGTGTCGGGGAGACTGGCCCCGTGGCGCACCTCGACGAGCACGGTCAACCGGTCGGCGACGTGGTGGAGGGGTGGTCGGCGCGGGCCTGGCCGGTCCCGGTCGTGCTGGAGGGCCGGTACGTCGTCCTCGAGCCGTTGGCGCTCCACCACGCGCCGGCGCTGCACCGCTCGCTGTGCGACCCCGGGAGCCACGCGCTCTGGACCTACCGGCCGACCGAGCCCCCGGCCGACGTGGCGGCGACGGAGGCGTTCGTCGCCGACGTCCTGGCCCCCGCCACCGTGGAGGCCTGGGCCGTCGTCCCGCGCGGCGGCGAGGCCGCCGGGCTGACGTCGTTCATGCGGATCGACCCGGCCACCGGCCAGGTCGAGGTCGCGGGGGTGCTGTACGCGCGCCACCTCCAGCGGACGCCGGCGACCACCGAGGCCACGCACCTGCTGATGCGCTGGGCCTTCGACGTCCTGGGCTACCGGCGCTTCGAGTGGAAGTGCGACTCCCTCAACGAGCCGTCGCGGCGGGCCGCCGCGCGGCTCGGCTTCACCCACGAGGGCCGGTTCCGGAACCACATGATCACCAAGGGCCGCAACCGCGACACCGACTGGTTCTCCGTCACCGACGCCGAGTGGCCCGCGGTCCGGGCGGCGCACGAGCGCTGGCTCGACCCGGCGAACTTCGACGACGAGGGCCACCAGCGCACGCCCCTTCGTGTGCAGACCTGACCGGCTGGTGTGTGGCAGGGTCACCGCCATGGACCAGCGGATCAGCTTCGTCACCCTGGCGGTCGCGGACCTCGCGGCGAGCCGGGCGTTCTACGTCGACGGGCTCGGCTGGGAGCCCGCCCTCGACGACGGCGACGTGCTGATGCTCCCGGCCGGCGAGCACCTGGTGCTGTCGCTGTGGAGCAGGGCCAGCTTCGAGGCGGAGGTCGGCCCGGTCGCCACCGGCGACGGGGTCGCGCCGATCACGCTCGCCCACAACGTGCGGACCGCGGCCGAGGTCGACGCCGTCCTCGCCGAGGCGGTCGCCGCCGGCGCCGTGGCGGTCGGCCCGGCGCAGGAGCGCGAGTGGGGTGGCTACACCGGCTACTTCGCCGATCCCGACGGTTTCCGCTGGGAGATCGCCACCAATCCCGGACCCATCGGACAGAAGGTGCTGCCATGAGCGACGACACGACGGACACGACGGACACGACGGACCCGACCGGGCACGACGGCGAGGAGCGGACCGACCGGACCGTGCTGTCCGGCCACGAGGTGGAGGCCGAGCTGCTCGCGGACTGGCGGATCCTGTTCTCCACGCTGCACGGCCGCTTCGAGACCGGTGACTTCGCCACCGGGGTGAAGCTGGTCGAGGCGATCGGTGCCGCGGCCGAGGAGATGGACCACCACCCCGACGTCGACCTCACCTACCCCCGCGTCGACGTCCGGCTCACCAGCCACGACGTCGGCGGCGTGACCATGCGCGACGTCCGCCTCGCCCGCACCATCACCGACCTCGCCGGCCGTCTCGGCGCGACCGCCCGGCCCGACGAGGTCTCGGTGCTCGAGATCGGGCTCGACACCTGGGACTTCGCCGAGGTCAGGCCGTTCTGGGCGGCCCTGCTGGGCTACGAGGGGGAGGACGGCGACGACGAGCTCGTCGACCCGGACGGGACGATGCCGACCATCTGGGCGCAGCACGCCGACCGGCACGACCGGCCCCAGCAGCGCTGGCACCTCGACCTCCGGGTCCCGCCCGAGGTGGCCGAGCGCCGGGTCAGGCAGGCGCTCGAGGCCGGAGGGACGCTCGTCTCCGACGAGCGGGCCCCGGCGTTCTGGGTGCTGGCCGACGCGCAGGGCAACCAGGCATGCATCACCACCTGGCTGGGCCGCGGCATCGCCTGAGTCGTGACCACATGTCGGGACCTCCGTCCCGACATGTGGGACGGTGGCCGACTGGGCGCCGCCGGCGCGGGGCCACCGGCTACGGTGAGGACATGCTCCACCGCCTTCTCGTACGCACCCGACGCGCCGGTTGACCCTGGTCCCACCAGGCAACGCCAGCGCGTCACCCCTCGCAGCCACCCTGGCCGAGGGGTTTTTTGTTGCCCGGAGGACCCCGACCCATCCGCACCACCAGCATTAAGGAAACCCTCGGCATGACCGAACACATGACAGGCGCCCAGAGCCTGATCAGGTCGCTGGAGGCAGCCGGCGCCGACACGATCTTCGGGATCCCCGGCGGCGCCATCCTCCCGGCGTACGACCCGCTGATGGACTCCACGATCCGGCACATCCTGGTTCGCCACGAGCAGGGTGCGGGCCACGCGGCCCAGGGCTACGCCGCCGCCACCGGCCGGGTCGGGGTCTGCATGGCGACGTCCGGCCCGGGCGCGACGAACCTCGTGACGCCGATCGCGGACGCCCACATGGACTCCGTCCCGATGGTGGCCGTCACCGGCCAGGTGGGTGCCTCGATGATCGGCACCGACGCGTTCCAGGAGGCCGACATCCGCGGCATCACGATGCCGATCACCAAGCACAACTTCCTGGTCACCGACCCGGCCGAGATCCCGCGCCGCATCGCCGAGGCCTTCCACATCGCCTCCACCGGCCGCCCCGGCCCGGTGCTGGTCGACGTCGCGAAGTCCGCGCTCCAGGCGGGCACCACCTTCGACTGGCCGAGCGAGCTGCACCTGCCGGGCTACCGCCCCGTCACCCGCCCGCACGCCAAGCAGATTCGCGAGGCCACCCGGCTCATCCTGGAGTCGCGCAAGCCCGTCCTCTACGTCGGCGGCGGCACGATCCGTGCCCGCGCCTCGCGCGAGCTGCTGGCGCTCGCCGAGCTCACCGGCATCCCGGTCGTCACCACCCTGATGGCCCGCGGCGCCTTCCCCGACAGCCACGTCCAGCACCTCGGGATGCCGGGCATGCACGGCACCGTCGCCGCCGTCGCCGCGCTGCAGAAGAGCGACCTCATCATCAGCCTCGGCGCCCGCTTCGACGACCGCGTCACCGGCAACCTCGACTCGTTCGCGCCGCACGCCAAGGTCATCCACGCCGACATCGACCCCGCCGAGATCGGGAAGAACCGGCACGCCGACGTCCCGATCGTGGGCGACGTCCGCGAGGTCCTCCTCGACCTGGTCGCGGCGCTCACGACCGAGGCGGCCGCGGGCCGCACCGGTGACTTCGAGGGCTGGGTGGCCTTCGTCGCCGGCATCAAGGCGACCTACCCCCTCGGCTACGACGAGCCCGCCGACGGCGGCCTGTCGCCGCAGTACGTCATCGAGCGCCTCGGCGCGATCGCCGGTCCCGACACCGTCTACGCCTCGGGCGTCGGCCAGCACCAGATGTGGGCCGCGCAGTTCGTCCGCTACGAGAAGCCGAACACCTGGATCAACTCCGGCGGGCTCGGCACGATGGGCTACGCCGTCCCGGCCGCGATGGGCGCGAAGGTCGGCATGCCCGACACCACCGTCTGGGCGATCGACGGCGACGGCTGCTTCCAGATGACCAACCAGGAGCTGGCCACCTGCGCGATCAACGACATCCCGATCAAGGTCGCGATCATCAACAACGAGTCGCTCGGCATGGTGCGGCAGTGGCAGACGCTCTTCTACAACGAGCGCTACTCCAACACCGACCTGCACACCGGCCCCGAGCGGCGGATCCCCGACTTCGTCAAGCTCGCCGACGCCTACGGCTGCGTGGGCCTGGCCTGCGAGCGGCCCGAGGACGTCGACGCGACGATCGAGAAGGCGATGGGCATCAACGACGTCCCCGTCGTGGTCGACTTCCGCGTGCACCGCGACGCGATGGTCTGGCCGATGGTCGCGGCCGGCACCAGCAACGACGAGATCAAGTACGCGCGCGACCTCGCGCCCGACTTCGACGAGGACGAGGCGAGCCTGTGAGCCGACACACCCTGAGCGTCCTGGTCGAGGACAAGCCCGGCGTCCTGGCCCGGATCGCGGGCCTCTTCAGCCGCCGCGGCTTCAACATCGAGTCGCTCGCCGTGGGGCCGACCGAGCACCCGGAGATCTCGCGGATGACCATCGTGGTCGCCGTGGAGTCCTCACCGCTCGAGCAGGTCACCAAGCAGCTCAACAAGCTCGTCGAGGTCATCAAGATCGTCGAGCTCGACCCGACCAACTCGGTCAACCGCGAGCTCGTGCTGGTCAAGGTCGCGGCCACCGCCGAGAACCGCGGCCAGGTGCTCGACACCGTCCAGCTGTTCCGGGCCAAGGTCATCGACGTCGCCCCCGACGCGGTCACCATCCAGATCACCGGCAACTCCGGCAAGATCGGCGACTTCCTCGCCGTCCTCGAGCCCTTCGGCATCCGCGAGCTCGTCCAGTCCGGACAGGTCGCGATCAGCCGGGGCTCGCGCTCCATCTCCGAGCGCAGCCTGCGCCCGGTCACCGTTCCCGTCCCGCCCGTCGCGGGCTGAACAACCCCTACAAGAATGTGCGCGCTCGCGCCGAGAGAAGGAACCTGCAGTGGCTGAGATGTTCTACGACGATGACGCCGACCTCTCCCTGATCCAGGGCAAGAACGTGGCCGTCATCGGCTACGGAAGCCAGGGTCACGCCCACGCCCTGTCGCTGCGCGACTCCGGTGTCGACGTCCGGATCGGCCTCCAGCCCGGCTCGAAGAGCCGGGCCAAGGCCGAGGCCGAGGGCCTGCGCGTCGTCACGCCCGCCGAGGCGGCCGAGGAGGCCGACGTCGTCGTCATCCTCGCGCCCGACCAGCACCAGCGGAAGCTGTACGCCGAGGAGATCGCCCCCCAGCTCGCCGAGGGCGACACCCTGGTCTTCGGCCACGGGTTCAACATCCGCTTCGGCTACATCACCCCGCCCGAGGGCGTCGACGTCTTCATGGTCGCGCCCAAGGGCCCGGGTCACCTCGTGCGTCGCGAGTACGTCGACGGCCGCGGCGTGCCCGTGCTCGTCGCCGTCGAGAAGGACGCCTCGGGCGGCACCTGGCCGCTGGCGCTGTCCTACGCCAAGGCCATCGGCGGGCTGCGGGCCGGCGGCATCAGGACCACCTTCACCGAGGAGACCGAGACCGACCTGTTCGGCGAGCAGGCCGTCCTCTGCGGCGGTGCGTCGCAGCTGGTCATGTACGGCTTCGAGGTCCTCATCGAGGCCGGCTACCAGCCGGAGGTCGCCTACTTCGAGTGCCTGCACGAGCTCAAGCTGATCGTCGACCTCATGTACGAGGGCGGCATCGCCAAGCAGCGCTGGTCGGTCTCCGACACCGCCGAGTTCGGCGACTACGTCTCCGGCCCGCGGGTCATCACCCCCGACGTGAAGGCCAACATGGTCGCCGTCCTCGAGGACATCAAGAACGGTGCCTTCGCCGAGCGGTTCATCGCCGACATGGACAACGGCTCGCCGGAGTTCACCGAGTTCCGCAAGAAGGGCGAGGCCCACCCGATCGAGTCCACCGGGCGCGAGCTGCGCAAGCTCATGGCCTGGGTGAAGTCGCACGACTCCGACTACGTCGAGGGCTCCTCGGCCCGCTGACCGCACCCGCCCGACACAGCCGCCCCGCCACGACACGTCGTGGCGGGGCGGCTCTGCTCCGGGCCTGGTCGAGTCGGGTCGGGTCGGGCTACTTGACCTCGGAGCGCATCACGATGCGCAGGCCGACCGCCAGGGGGATGACCAGCCAGAAGAGGCTCGCGACGCCCAGCTGGGTCCACTGCTCGACCGACACGCTGCCCTCGAACAGCGGGGCCTGAGCGTAGTTGAAGTCGACCCAGGGCCGGATGTCGGCGAACCAGTCCTGGAGTCCGGCGAGGAGCTCGGTCATGACGCTGAGCACGAAGGAGTAGACGAAGTAGGCCACGATCGCGGCGGCGGAGTTGCGCAGCAGGACGCCGAGCATGAAGCCGACCAGCAGCCCGAGGACGTTGGCCAGGATGATCAGCCCGAGCTCGAGCAGCGACACGTTCCAGACCGTGTCGACGCCGGCGATCGTCGTCCCCACGACGTTGCCGAGCGCCCCGATGGCGGCGGCGACGACCATCGAGACCACGCCGACGCCGATGGCGCAGATCGCCTTGGCGGTGATCACCCGGCCGCGGTTCGGCACGAAGGTGAACGTCGACAGGCCGGTGCGCTGGCTCCACTCGCTCGTCACCGACAACACGGCGATGATCGGGAGCACGACGGCGATCGGGAAGCCGATGGCGGTGGCGAACGCCTCGTAGGTGAGCTCGGACTCGGGGGCGAAGAGGATCACCGCGCCCGTGGCGAGCGTGGCCAGGATGCCGATGCTGCACAGCAGCCAGAAGCCCGAGCGGGTGTCGAACATCTTGCGCAGCTCGACCGCGACGACCCGGCCGAGCGGGATCGCGGTGAACGTCGGGCGTGCGGGGGTGTCGGGGGTCTCGACGGCGGTGGCGGTCATGCCGCGGCTCCGTTCGTGTGGTCCTGCGTGGGGGTGGTGGACTCGCGCTGCGTGTCGGCGGTGAGCTCGAGGAACATCTCCTCGAGCCCGGCGCCCTCGGCCGGTCGCAGCTCCATCAGCGCGACGCCGGCGGCGTGCGCGACCTTGCCCACCAGCTCCGCGTCGGCGTCGGCCCGCAGGCCGCCGTCGAGGGGGGTGGTGTCGATGGCCGACTCGGCCAGCGCCCGGGCGAGGCCCGGGACGTCGCGGGTGCGGACCAGCGTGCCGGCACTGGCGAGCAGCTCGGCCTTGGTGCCGCTGGCCACGATGCGTCCGTTGCCGATGACGACCAGGTCGTCGGCGACGACCTCGATCTCGTGCAGCAGGTGGGAGGAGAGCAGCACGCTGCCGCCGCGGTCGGCGTAGGTGCGGAGCAGGTCGCGCATCCACCGGATGCCGGCCGGGTCGAGCCCGTTCGCCGGCTCGTCGAGGATGAGCGCGGCGGGCTCCCCGATGAGGGCGACGGCGATGCCGAGCCGCTGCCGCATCCCGAGCGAGTAGTGGCGCACCCGGCGCCGGGACTCGGCCGGCGTCAGGCTGACCTGCTCGAGCATCTCGTCGACGCGGGAGGCCGGCAGCCCCAGCGTGTGCTGCGCGATGGTCAGGATCTCGCGCCCGGTGCGTCCGGCGTGCTGGGCCGAGGCGTCCAGCAGGACGCCGACCTCGCGGGCGGGGTTGGGCAGGTCCGCGAAGCGGCGACCGGCGACGGTCGCGCTCCCGGAGGTCGCCGGGGTCAACCCGACGAGGACCCGCATGGTGGTGGACTTGCCGGCGCCGTTGGGCCCCAGGAATCCGGTGACCCGTCCGGGCCGTGCAGTGAAGGAGACGTCGTCGACGGCTCGGAAGCCGCCGTAGGTCCTGGTGAGGTTCTCGACCGTGATCATGTCCCGAAGCCTCGCGCTGCGACGCCCCCCGTGGCATCGGGGACGGCGCCGGAGCGCACCCTGGTCCGCGACCCCGAGACCGTCTCAGGGTGCCGGGCCGGCCGTGGCCGGCCGACCGGCCCGCCGCGAGGTCTCCGGCCGGTGCCCGGGAACAGATCGGGGTGCGTCGGCGCTGCACCGACGTGCTCATCGAGATCTGGTCCGACGTCGTGTGTCCCTGGTGCTACATCGGCAAGCGCCGGCTGGAGGAGGCGCTCGCGGGCTTCGAGCACCGCGACCGGGTCGAGGTCGAGTGGCGCTCCTTCCAGCTCGACCCGTCGGCACCCGCCGGCGCCGACGGTCCCACCGAGAGCGTCGCCGAGATGATCGGCCGCAAGTACGGCGGTGGCGCCGACGCCGGGCAGCAGATGGTCGCCCAGGTCGCGGGGGTCGCGGCCGAGGTCGGGCTCGACTTCGGCCGGCACGCCGAGGGCCTGCACCTCAACACCCGCGACGCCCACCGGCTGCTGCACGCCGCGGGCCCGCTGCGCGCCGATCTGAAGGAGGCGTTCCTGCACGCCTACTTCGTCGAGGCCCGCAACCTCGCCGACCCCGCCGTCCTGACCGAGGTCGCGACCGGCGCCGGTCTCGACCCCGACGACGTCCGCGCCGTGCTCTCCTCCGACCGGCACGACGACGAGGTGGAGGCCGACGTCCGCGAGGCCGCCGGCCTTGGTGCGACCGGCGTCCCGTTCTTCGTCGTCGACCGTCGCTACGGCGTCAGCGGGGCGCAGCCGGTGGAGGTCTTCACCCAGCTCCTCGAGCGCGCGTGGACCCACCACGCGCCCGGCTCGATCCTCACGATCGGGGCCGACGACGCGGCCGCCCCGGGCTGCGACGACGGCGCCTGCGCCGTGCCGTCGACCTCCTGAGCCGCCGGCGACCGAGCTGGCCCGGCGCGCACCGGGCACGAGACGGTCGCCACACAGGTTAGGTAAACCTATCCTTCGGGC
Source organism: Nocardioides sp. S-1144 (assembly GCF_005954645.2). Taxonomy (NCBI): domain Bacteria; kingdom Bacillati; phylum Actinomycetota; class Actinomycetes; order Propionibacteriales; family Nocardioidaceae; genus Nocardioides; species Nocardioides dongxiaopingii. The sequence continues at coordinate 3,171,205 of NZ_CP040695.2, read as the reverse complement.
GTACGCTTCTCGGCTGTGCTCAGCAACTTCCTGATCGGCCTCCGCGAGGGCCTCGAGGCCTCGCTCGTCGTCAGCATCCTGGTGGCCTACCTGGTCAAGTCCGACCGACGTCCGCAGCTCCGGTGGATCTGGGTCGGCGTCGGTCTGGCGGTCGCGCTGAGCGTCGGGTTCACGCTGTTCCTCGGCTTCCAGTCCCGCGCCCTCGACTTCCGCTCCCAGGAGCTCCTCGGCGGCACGATGTCGCTGATCGCCGTGGTCTTCGTGACCTGGATGATCTTCTGGATGGCCGGTGCGGCCAAGAGCATCGCCGGCGAGCTGCGCGGCAAGCTGGACGCCGCGGCCGACAGCCGGCTCTCGGTCGTCCTGATCGCCTTCCTCGCCGTCGGGCGGGAGGGGATGGAGACCGCGGCCATCCTGTGGGCCAACACCCGCGACGCCACCGGTCGTGACAAGTCCGAGGCCTTCGAGACGACGTCGACCCCGCTGGTCGGCGCCCTCCTGGGGATCGGCACCGCCGTGGTCATCGGCTACCTCATCTACCGGGGCGCGGTCTCGATCAACCTCGGCAAGTTCTTCACCTGGACCGGGGCGCTGCTCGTGCTCGTCGCCGGCGGCGTCCTGTCCTACGGCGTCCACGACTTCCAGGAGATCGACGTCCTCCCCGGCTACGGCAACCAGCTCTTCGACATCTCCGGCGTCATCGACCCGAGCTCGTGGTACGGCTCGCTGCTGGGCGGGATGTTCAACTTCACGCCCACGCCCACCGTGCTGGAGGCCCTCGCCTGGGTCCTGTACGTCGTGCCGGTGATGACGATCTTCATCCTCCGCACCCGGCCCACGAGCCGGGCGCCCGCCCCGCAGAGCCCCGCCCCCGTCAGCACCGAAGAGAAGGAAACCACCTCGTGAAGCGAATCCTCATCACCGCGGCCGGGCTGCTGGTGGCAGCCCCCGTCCTGGCCGCGTGCGGCACTGAGAGCACCGAGCAGGCCGAGGCGGGCCGCGCGTTCACGGTGGAGTCCACCGACGATGCCTGCACCGTCTCCGGCGACGAGGCCCCCGCCGGCACCCTGACCTTCGAGGTCAGCAACCAGGGCAGCGACGTGACCGAGTTCTACCTGCTCGGCCAGGACGGGCTGCGCATCCTCGGCGAGGTCGAGAACATCGGTGCCGACAGCAGCAACACCCTCACCGTCAACGCCCCCGCCGGCGAGTACTTCGCCTCGTGCAAGCCCGGGATGAAGGGCGAGGGCATCCGCTCCGCGTTCACCGTCACCGCGTCCGAGGAGGGCGAGGAGCAGCTCAGCGCCAGCGACCAGGAGCTCGTCGACGAGGCGCTGGCCGGCTACAAGCTCTACGTGCGCGACCAGTCCGCGCAGCTGCTGGAGAAGACCCGGGAGTTCGTCGAGCTCTACAAGGCCGGCGACCAGGACGACGCCGCCCGCGCGCTGTACCCCGTCGCCCGCACGCACTGGGAGCGCATCGAGACCGTCGCGGAGTCCTTCGGCGACCTCGACCCGAAGATGGACCTGCGCGAGGCCGACCTCGAGCCCGGCCAGGAGTGGACGGGCTGGCACAAGCTCGAGAAGGACCTCTGGCCCGCGGACGCGGTCAAGTACCGCGCCCTCACGCCGCAGGAGCGGGCGACCTTCGCCGACGACCTGCTGGCCAACACCGAGACGCTCGACGAGAAGATCCAGGACCTCGACTACACCATCGACCAGCTCGCCAACGGCTCGCGCGGCCTGCTCGAGGAGGTCGCGGTCGGCAAGGTCACCGGCGAGGAGGAGTTCTGGTCGCACACCGACCTGTGGGACTTCCAGGCCAACGTCGACGGCGCGCGCGTCGCCTTCGACGGCGTCCAGCCCATCGTGGAGAAGAACGACCCCGAGCTGGCCGAGACGCTGACCACCCGGTTCGACGAGCTCCAGACCCTGCTCGACGCCCAGCGCGAGGGCGACGGCTTCAAGCTCTACACCGACCTCACGCCCGAGGAGGTCAAGGGTCTCTCGAACGCCGTCGACGCGCTCGCCGAGCCCCTCGGTCGCCTGACGGCCGCGGTCGTCTGATCTCCTTCGGACCATGAGCACACCGCGCATCTCCCGACGTGGGCTCCTCGGCGGCGGCGCGGCCGCCGCCGGGGTGGCCGGCGCCTTCGCCGTCGGGCGCACCACCGCGGCCGCGGCGGCCGACGCGAGCGGCCCCACGGCCTACGCGTTCCGCGGCGAGCACCAGGCCGGGATCGTGACGCCGGCCCAGGACCGGCTGCACCTGGCCGCCTTCGACGTCACCACCGACGACCGCGACGAGCTGGTCTCGCTGCTGCGGGACTGGACCGAGGCCGCGGAGCGGATGACGCGGGCCGAGCCGGCCGGGGTGGTGGGGCCGGTCGAGGGCGACCCGCTGCTGCCGCCCGACGACACCGGCGAGGCGATCGGCCTGCCGGCGTCCGGGCTCACGATCACGTTCGGGTTCGGGCCCTCGCTCTTCGACGACCGGTTCGGCCTCGCCGACCGGCGTCCCGCGGCGCTGCGCACCCTGCCGCACTTCCCGGCCGACGCGCTCGACCCGGCCAGGTCGAACGGCGACCTGTGCGTCCAGGCGTGTGCCGACGACCCGCAGGTGGCGGTCCACGCCGTGCGCAACCTGGCGCGGATCGCGTTCGGCCGGGCCGCGGTCCGCTGGTCGCAGCTCGGCTTCGGCCGCACGTCCTCGACCAGCACGACCCAGGACACCCCGCGCAACCTGTTCGGGTTCAAGGACGGCACCGCCAACGTCAAGGCCGAGGAGACCGCCGCGCTCGCCGAGCACGTCTGGGTCGGCCACAACGACGACGCGGCGGCGGCCTGGCTGGTCGGCGGGTCCTACCTGTGCGCGCGCCGGATCAACATGACCATCGAGGTCTGGGACCGGCAGCCGCTCGTCGACCAGGAGCTCTTCGTGGGCCGCACCAAGGGCGAGGGCGGTCCGCTCTCGGGCGGCGGCGAGTTCGACGAGCCCGACTTCGACGCCGTCACCGGCACGTCGCCGTCGGTGCCGGTCGATGCCCACGTGCGCCTGGTGCACCCCGACTTCCACGGCGGGGCCCGGATGCTGCGCCGCGGCTACAACTTCGTCGACGGCAGCGACGACCGGGGTGGGTTGAACGCCGGGCTGTTCTTCATCGCCTACGTGCGCGACCCCGACACCCACTTCATCCCGATCCAGAACGCGATGGCGAGGTCCGACGCGCTGATGGAGTACCTCAAGACCACCGGCTCGGCGCTCTTCGCCGTGCCGCCGGGCACCGCCGACGGCGAGTACGTCGGCCAGGCGCTCTTCACCTGACCCCGGCCGGGTCCGGGTCTCGGTCCGGATCCGGGTCCGGGTCCGGGGCCGGGCCGAGGTCGACCACCCGCTCCACCCCGACGTCGTCGAGGAACCGCTGGTCGTGGCTGGCCACGACCAGCGCGCCCCGGTAGCCCGACAGCGCCGAGACGAGCGCGTCGTAGGAGGCGAGGTCGAGGTTGTTGGTCGGCTCGTCGAGCAGCAGCAGCTGCGGCGCCGGGTCGGCGAGCAGCACGGTGGCGAGGGCGGCCCGGAACCGCTCGCCGCCCGACAGCGTGCCGGCCGGCCGGTCGGCCCGCGACCCCCGGAACAGGAACCGCGCGAGAGCGGCCCGCACGACGTTCGGGTCGGTGCCGGGGGCCGCGGCGGCGACGTTCTCGTAGACGGTGAGCCCGTCGTCGAGCAGGTCGAGGCGCTGGGGGAGCAGCCCGACCGGGACCCGCACGTCGACCGTCCCCGCCGCGGGGGCGACCCGGCCGACGAGGGTGTGGAGCAGCGTGCTCTTCCCGGCGCCGTTCGGGCCGACCAGCGCGATCCGGTCGGGCCCGCTCACGTCGAGCAGCCCCGCGCCCCCCGGGTCGAGGGCGACGCCGTGGCGCAGCACCAGGCCGGTGGTGCGCAGCACGACCCGTCCGCGCGGCACCTCGGTGGCGGGGAGGTCGACGCGGATCTCGCGGTCCTCGCGCAGCCGCGACTCCGCCTCGTCGAGGCGACCGCGGGCCGCGTCGAGCCGGTCGTCGTGGAGGCGGCGGTACCGCGCGGCGTGCTTCTCGGACCGGTTCTTCCAGAAGTCCTTCGACCCCTTCGGCATGTTCGTGCGCTCGGCGGTCCGGGCGCCCTGCCGCTTGCGCTGGGCGAGCAGCCGCTCGGCCTCCTGCCGGTCGCCCTGCTGGCGGCGCACGTCGGAGCGGGCGGCCGTCACGGCGTGCCGGGCGGCCTCCTGCTCGGCGGCGACCTGCTCGGTGTAGGCGCGGAAACCGCCGCCGTACCAGCGCACGGCGCCGTCGCGCAGGTCGCCGATCCGGTCCACGTGCTCGAGGAGCTCGGGGTCGTGGCTGACGACGAGCAGCGACCCGGTCCACGACGCGACGACGTCGACCAGGCGCCCGCGCGCGTCGGCGTCGAGGTTGTTGGTGGGCTCGTCGAGCACCAGGACGTCGGGTCGCCGCAGCAGCTGGCGGGCCAGCCCGAGCTGGACCACCTCGCCGCCGGACAGCTCGTCGAGCCGGCGCTCGAGCGCGCCGACCGGCAGCCCGAGCCGGCCGAGGACGGCGGCGGTGCGCTCCTCGACGTCCCAGTCGTCGCCGACGGCGTCGTAGTCGGCCGGGTCGACCGAACCGGCCTCGATCGCCCGCAGGGCGCGCAGGGTGCCGGTGAGGCCGAGGAAGTCGGTGACCGGCCGGTCGGCGTCGAGGGTGAGGTCCTGCGGCAGGTAGCCGACCTCGCCCGCGACGCTGACGTGGCCCGCGCCCGGGGTGAGCTCGCCGGCCACGAGCCGCAGCACCGTGGACTTGCCGGCGCCGTTGACGCCGACCAGGGCGGAGCGACCCGGCGGCACGAGCAGGTCGAGCCCGGACAGGACGGGGGTGCCGTCGGGCCACGCGAAGGTGACGCCGGACAGGCTGATGACGCACGGGGGTGATGACATGCGGAAGCTCCCTGGATCTCGTCGCGTGAGCAGGCTCGCGGACGGGGGCGGGTGGAGGTCGAAGCGAGTTCGGGCCTCAGAGCTTCAAGACGCACGCCGTTCGTCGGGGGCAGGACGCCGGCCAGCCTAGACACCTCCCGACCGGGTGGTCCACCGAGTTCTCGTGCCGGCCAGCGGGTACTGTGGCCGGCGGCACAGCGTCGTGCGCACCCGAGCCCTGTCGTGTCCCAAACCGCCCGAGGACCGCTGTGATCCAAGCCGTCGACCGACGCTCCGTCGTGCTCATCACCGAGGAGCTGAGCCCGGCGACGGTCGAGGCGCTCGGCCCCGACTTCGACATCCGCCACTGCGACGGCACCGACCGCGACGCCCTGCTCGCCGCCGTCGCCGAGGCCGACGCGGTCGTGGTGCGCTCGGCGACCCGCGTCGACGCCGAGGTGCTCGCGGCGGCGCGCCACCTCAAGGTGGTGGCTCGGGCCGGCGTCGGCCTCGACAACGTCGAGGTGCGCGCGGCCACGATGGCCGGCGTCATGGTGGTCAACGCCCCGTCGGCCAACACCGTCTCGGCCGCCGAGCTCGCGGTCGGGTTGATGCTCGCCGCGGCGCGCCACGTCTCGCCGGCCCACGCCGCCCTCCGTGCGGGGGAGTGGAGGCGGTCGCGCTACACCGGCACCGAGCTGTACGAGAAGACCGTCGGGATCGTCGGCCTGGGGCGGATCGGCGTCCTCGTGGCGCAGCGGCTGGCGGCGTTCGGGATGGACGTCATCGCCCACGACCCCTACGTGCAGGCCGGCCGGGCCGCCCAGGTCGGTGTGCGGCTCGTCGACCTCGACACGCTGGTCGCGGAGTCGGACTTCATGTCGGTGCACCTGCCGAGGACCGCCGAGACCATCGGCCTGATCGGCGCCGAGCAGCTGGCCGCGGCGCGCCCCGGCCTGGTGCTCGTGAACGCCGCCCGCGGCGGGATCGTCGACGAGGCCGCGCTGTACGACGCCCTGACCAGCGGCCGGGTCGCCGCGGCCGGGATCGACGTCTTCGCCAGCGAGCCGTGCACCGACAGCCCCCTGCTGGGCCTCGAGAACGTCGTCGCCACCCCGCACCTCGGCGCCTCGACCGCCGAGGCGCAGGAGCGGGCCGGGATCTCGGTGGCCCGCTCGGTGCGGCTGGCGCTGGCCGGCGAGCTGGTGCCCGACGCCGTCAACGTCCAGGGCGGCGTCATCGCCGAGGACGTGCGCCCCGGCATCCCGCTCACCGAGAAGCTCGGCCGGATCTTCACCGGGGTGGCCGGCGAGGTCGCCCAGCAGATCGACGTCGAGGTGCGCGGCGAGATCACCGAGAACGACGTCAAGGTGCTCGAGCTGGCCGCGCTCAAGGGCGTCTTCACCGACGTCGTCGAGGGCGCCGTCTCCTACGTCAACGCCCCGCTGCTGGCCGCCGAGCGCGGCACCAGCGTGCGGCTGGTGGCGGAGTCCGAGAGCCCCGACCACCGCAACCTGATCACCATCCGCGGCACCCTCGCCGACGGGTCGCAGGTCTCGGTCAGCGGCACCCTGGTCGGCATCCACCAGCGCGAGCGGCTGGTCGAGGTCAACGGCCACGACATCGATCTGGAGCCGACCGACCACCTCGCCGTGCTGACCTACCACGACCAGCCCGGGATGGTCGGCACCGTCGGCCGGATCCTCGGCGAGGCCGGCGTCAACATCGCCGGCATGCAGGTCTCGCGCCACGCCAAGGGCGGCGAGGCGCTCGTCGCGCTGTCGGTCGACTCCGCGATCGGCCCCGAGGTGCTGGCCGCGATCGAGGCGGCGATGAGCGTGCGCACCGCCCGGTCCATCGACCTGGTCTGACGGCGTCCGGGGGCGTCCGCGTCCCTCCTGGTCTCCAGGGGCGCCAGGTCAGGCGACCATCACCCGCGCCGAGGACCGGGGGGCGGGTGCGGCGTCGCCCGAGACCTCGGCCCACGCGGCCGCGAGCCGCCGGACGGCGTCCTCGAGCTCGGCGGCGGGCCGGGTCCACGGCACGCGCAGGAACCGGTCGAGCCCGCCCTCGGCCGCGAACGCCGGGCCGGGCGCGACGATGAGGCCGTGCCGCTCGGCCCGGACCGCCACCGCCGTCGCGCGCGCGGCGGGCAGCTCGCACCACGCCGCCAGGCCACCGCTCGGACGACGGACGCGCCAGGTGGGCAGGTCGCGACCGAGCGCGGCGAGCAGGGCGTCGCGCTGCTCGCGGAGCCGGTCGCGGTGCCGCTGCACGACGTCGTTGGGGTGGGTCAGCAGGCGCGCCAGGACCAGCTGCTCCATCACCGGCGCGCCGAGGTCGAGGCCGAGCCGGGCCCGGGTCAGCCGCTCCATGGCGCCGTGCGGAGCCCGGATCCAGCCGAGCCGCATCCCGCCCCAGTACGACTTGCTGGCGCTGCCGAGGGTGATCGTCCGGTCGTCGAACGCCGCGAACGGGCGCGGCATCTCCTGCCCGTCGAGGGCCAGCGCCTGGTGCGCCTCGTCGACGACGCCGACGGTGCCCGCCGCCCGGAGGTGGCTCGCGTAGGTGCGGCGCTGGGACTCGGTCATCAGGTGGCCGGTCGGGTTCTGGAAGTCGGGGATCAGGTAGGCGAGCGTGGGCCGCACCTGCCGCAGGCTCGCACCGACGGCGTCGAGGTCCCAGCCGTCCGGGTCCACCGGCAGCCCGGTGACCCGCGCGCCGCTGTGCCGGATCGCGCCGACCGCGTTCGGGTAGACCGGCGACTCGACGAGCACCCGGTCGCGCGGCCCGGTGAAGGCCTGGGCCACGATCGCCGCCGCCGTCAGCGCGCCAGGGGTGACCATGACCTGCTCGGGGGCGGTGGGCAGGCCGCGGGCGTCGTACGTCGCGGCGATCGCGGCCTGGAGCCGGGGGAGCCCGGCGGGGAAGTAGCCGTGCCCGCCGAGGTAGGCCGGCAGCTCGACCGCGGCGTCGGCGTAGGCGGCGGCGATGCCGGGCGGCGCCGAGGCGGCGGCACAGTTGAGGTCGATCGCGTCGCCGTCGTCGGGGCCGGGCAGGAGCGCGCGGTCGTGGGCCCGGGACCGGCCGCCGGGCACCCGCGTGAAGGTGCCGGCCCCCTGCCGGGCCTCGGCGTACCCGCCGTCGCGCAGCAGCGCGTAGGCGCGGGTCACCGTCGTGCGCGAGACGGAGAGGGCGGCGGTGAGGTCGCGCTCGCTGGGCAGCCGGACGTCGAGCCCGATCCGCCCGTCGCCGACCAGCTCGGTGAGGGCCTCCGACAGGCCGACGTAGGCGGGGGAGCGGTCGAAGTCGCCGACCAGCGTGGCCACCCGCGCGGCCGGGATGGACTGCACCATGCAGACCACTTTCCCACGATTGGCTATCGATTCCAAGGCCAATCGGCGGCACGCTGGGTCCATGAAGGTCCGCACCACCACCCCGCACCCCCGACCGTCCCGGGCCCTGGCCGACCTCGGGCCGATCGCCCAGCTGCGCGCCGGGCGGCTCGTCCGCCGGCTCGTCCAGCTGTTCGTGGGCCTGGTGCTCTACGGCGTCTCGCTCGCGATGATGGTGCGCGGCGACCTCGGGCTGGCCCCGTGGGACGTGCTGCACTCCGGCCTCATCCGGCACGTGCCGCTCACCCTGGGCC